>JAKAWN010000363.1 GCA_021827245.1 Acidobacteriota bacterium
ATACGACTACTGTCCGGACATGTCAAGATATAGTTAATAATAATTAGTCACTATTCTGGCAATTTCGGGGGCCCACGCTGAAAACACGCCACTTGCACATACCATCCCATACTTTTCGCCAAAAAGGCGTGGAAGTTGGGTTAGCCGCTGAGGCCTGTTCTCCTTAGGGCCTGAAGGCCCAAAGAGGCTATTGGGCATGTGAGCGGCACGGCTGAAAGCCGTGCCCTGGCGCTCCGAATTACTAAACGCATTTATGCGACACGACAGTCGCGTTCCGGTGACGATGTACGCGGGGCCGCTGCCTGCGCAGCCGAAGACGCCCGTGGGAACTTTCGGCGGATGGTCTCCTGTTATCAGAATTTTGGACCTTCCGCTACCCGCCTGATCGGAGTTGCTTGGGATGGCGCCTTGCTGGTCCTGCAAAGTGATTCGGTATTGGCAGCGTGACCCGTTATAATAACGGTGATGAGCTCACGTAAGTGCATGTTTGTTGCCGTTGCCTGCCTTGCGATCCTGGCGCAGCCTTTCGCCTACTCTATGCCTCGCCGGAACGAGGACAAAGAGGAAAAACTGATTGCGAAAATCGAACGTGAGAAGAATCCGGGCAAAAAGGCGCAGCTCCAGATTCGACTGGCCAAACTGAAGCTGAAGCAGGCTAACGAGGCTTATCAGAAGCGGGATTTCGCCGGAGGGAGGGCCCTCCTCCAGCAATATCTTGCCGAGGTCAAGAGTTCCTGGGCTACGCTGGAAAATGCTGACAACGCCATCAGGAAGCACGTCAGAGCTTTTATGGTCCTGGAGATGTCTCTGGACTCGGATGATCGATTACTCAAAGACATGAGAATGAGCGTGCCTTATCCTGAAAGCGAGGCCATCAAAGAGATCGAGGAGGAGAGCCGCATGGTCCACACTAAGGTGCTGGATGCGCTTTTCCCCAGCGGTTTCTCGCAAAAGGTACGGAACAAGCGCTCGATGCCGCCAAAGAGTTCAGTAAAGACGAGTGTCGGCGCTGCCACGTCATGAAGCGTTTATTTCTTTGTCTTGCCAATGGATTCCTGATCTTTCTTGTGCTGGCTCCGCTGTGCGCCCAAGCGCAGGAGCGTAACCGGGCCTACCTGACCTCAACGGAAGTGAACAAACTGCGTGACGCCCAGGACCCGTCGGAGCGCATCAAGGTCTACCTTTCATTTCAACAGGACCGGCTTGGCCAAATGGAAGCTGCGCTCGACTCCAACGGGGATGTCCGAGTCGGCCTTGGCGAACTGCTCGACGAGTATATTTCAATTGATAACGAGCTCAAGGATTGGATTCAGTACCAGTACGATCGCGACGGCGACATGCGGAAAGGTCTCCGGACCCTTTTGGACCAAGGACCCAAACAGTTGGAGATGCTCCGTCACATTCAGAATTCGTCGGCGCCGATTGCGAAGGCCAATGCGAGTTCTTTCCGGGACGCCATTGCTGACATGAATGACACGCTTAACGGAGCGACTGAAGCCCTGGCCGTCCAGCAGAAGAAATTTCCCGAGATGAAGCAATCCGCAAAGGTTGAAGCGCGTGAACTGAAAAAGCAGCGCAAAGAGCAAGAGAAGCTCAACAAGAAAGAACGAAAGATGAGAGAGAAGCATCGGAAGAACCGCAACCCTGACGACTCTGGCGAAAACTGATGGCCCCTTTGCGAGCTCGTTCCCATTCAAATGAACCCTGCCAATTGTTACTCCCCATTCATGAGCCTGCGCGGCCTGAGTTCATATTCGTCCGTGTCTTTCGCCGGCTGGGGATCAGGCGCGCGATGCCCGATTTTCATATTGAATACCGGCCGTTCGCCAGCCTGCGCAGCAACATCGCCCTGCGCGGAAATCGCGCTCGCGTACACATTTCGGACCTCCTGGCGGAAGCGCCCCCTATCGTTCTTGAAGCGCTCGCTGAAATCCTTCTAACTCAGCTCTTTCGACGGCGGGCTTCTGTGGAAGCGCGCGAATGTTATATGGCGTACGTATTCGATCCGGCAGTGCGCCGCCGGGTGGACGAAGCTCGGCGCGCTCGCGCTCGAGTTCGGCTCCTTCCCGCCTGCGGCCGGCACTTTGATCTGGCGGAAATCTATTCACGCCTGAATCAAAGGTTTTTCAGCGGTGATCTTTCTTCCTGCCGGATTGGCTGGAGCATGCGGCCTTCGCGCAGTCTTCTCGGGCGTTATGATCCCGCCCACCACACCATTACGATCAGCCGGGCCCTGGACTCGGAATCGATTCCGCTTGAAATTATCGAATATCTGGTTTTTCATGAAATGCTGCATATCCGCATCCCGCTGGAGCGGCACGGCTCGCGCCGGGTCATCCACTCGCGGGCATTTCACGAAGCGGAAAAGGCCTTTCCGAACTACCGGCGAGTCCGTGAACGGCTGAAGAAGATTTTCTCTCAGTGAAGCCCGCTTCGCGCGGTTGGCAAACGCGACCACGGGGCCTGCAGTTTCCGTTAAGGCGATTGAACAAAACCGATCTAGGAGGGCGACAAATGGACTTAGGGAGGGGAATTGGAGCTTTGGTGAAATCAATATGTCTTGCCAGTTGCCTGTTTCTCGTGCTGGCGATCAACGGACTTGCAGCAACCTCTCTCAGCGTAACTTCTCCTGATGGGAATCTTTCCCTCACATTTGAACTGAAAAGTAACCCGCAGCCCTATCTTCCGGGCGAGCGAGCTTACTATCGCGTTTCTTACAAGGGCAATTCGATCCTCGATGACTCGCCATTAGGTCTTGATCTCAAGGGCCAGCCCGCTCTGGATCACGGCTTTGAGATCATCGGTACCCATCGGGCTTCTCAGGATACTACCTGGACAAACCGGTTCGGAGCGGTACGAAGCGTACGCGATCATTACAATCAGCTTACCGTTTCCCTGCGCGAACGCCAGGCCCCCAGACGCCGCCTGGATCTCATCTTCCGTGCCTACAATTCGGGAGTTGCGTTTCGCTATTTCCTTCCTCGCCAGGAGGCGCTGGGCAAGTTCATCGTGTCTTCAGAGAACACCGGCTTTTATTTTCCGGGAAATCCTTCAGCTTTCGCGATCGATCTTGGCAGCTACAATACAGCCTACGAGGGCGAGTTCAACAAGATCACCCTGGACCAGATCCAGCCTGCCTCGATTATAGGCATTCCTCTGCTGGTCCATATCCCCCAGGGCCCATGGGTAGCAATTCTTGAGGCGGACCTGGACGATTACGCGGGCATGTTCCTGGGCGGGGTCCGCGGCATTCCTGACGCATTGATGACCAAGCTGTCCCCGTTGCCGGGTCACTCCGATGAGGCGGTTATCGCTTCCACGCCGAAGGCTACGGCCTGGGACGTCTTGATGGTCAATTCTACGCCGGGCGGGCTGATCCAATCTGACGACCTGATCCTGAACCTGAATCCGCCTTGTGCTCTTGCCGATACTTCCTGGATCAAGCCCGGCAAGGCGGCCTGGGACTGGTGGTCGGGGGACTATGCGGAAGGAGTCAGCTTCAAGCCTGGCATGAACACGGCTACGATGGAGTACTATATCGACTTTGCATCCAAAGCGCACTTCCACTATATGCTGATCGACGCCGGATGGTCGCCGCGGGACGATATCCTTCACGTGGTGCCTTCAATTGACATGCCAGCTATCCTTGCCTATGCCAAACAGCGCAATGTGCGCATTCTTCTCTGGATGCACTGGGCTGCGGTCAATAAGCAGATGGACCAGGCCTTCCCGATGTTTGCCAAATGGGGCGTGGCGGGAGTGAAGGTGGATTTCATGAACCGGAACGACCAGCAAATGGTCAACTTTTACCATCGCGTTGTCAAGCTCGCCGCCCGTTACCATCTGGTTGTGGACTTTCACGGGGCCTATCCTCCTGCGGGTTTGCGGCGCACCTATCCCAATCTGCTGAATCGCGAGGGGGTTATGGGAATGGAATACGACAAGGGAAGCCGCCGTGAAACTCCTACCCACGACGTAACAATTCCCTTTACTCGCATGCTTGCCGGACCCATGGACTACACTCCCGGATGCTTCAACAACGCCACACGCGAGCAGTTTCAGCCCCGGGACATTCACCCGATGTGCCAGGGCACACGCGCCAACCAACTGGCCATGTATGTGGTCTATTTAGCGCCGCTGGAGATGGTGTCCGATTTCCCGGGAGATTTATGGAACAAGCCGGGCTTCGAGTTCATAGAGAAAGTACCGACCGTTTGGGACGAAACCCGGGTTCTGAACGGTGAACCATCCGAATACATCACCATTGCCCGCCGGCACGGCGACGACTGGTACCTGGGCAGCATGACCAACTGGACGCCCCGGAACTTGACCGTCCCTCTCAGCTTCCTCGGCCCTGGCAAGTGGAATGCACAGTTTTTTGCGGATGGTCCAGACGCCAATGAGAACGCGAAGAGTCTCAGCATACAGACGAAGCAAGTCACCGCCAGCGGCTCACTTCCTCTGCACCTTGCCTCGGGAGGCGGGGCTGCGGTGATCTTTTCGCCTGCCAAATAGATTCCGCACAAGTGACGCGAAAAAATCGGGGAGGACCTGAACGAAAGTCCTCCCCGTTTGACTTTCAGATCAAGTGAATCAGCGACGCCCGCCCTGTGACCACTGGGGGATGCCTTGCTCGTTACGCAAGACCAGAGTTTTTTTGCCTTTCTTGACCTCGCGGGCGATGATCGCTTCAGAACCTCCGAACTCGGTCTTTGCGCCTGTCACTTCGATCTGATCACCCTTGGCAAAGCTGAAGCCTTTCTCTTTTATAAAGGCCGCAGGACCCAGGTGAACATCGATCGATTTGCCTTCCGTTTTGAGCGTCAGGTGCGTACCGTTCCATCCGTGACGTCCAGTGATGGTATTGACTTCCTCCACGGTGCCTTTGACCGTTTTTTCGTTCGCAGGATTGTACATTCTGGCTTGTTGGCCCGGGCCGGGCCCTCTCTGCGCGTAAGCGAAAGGGAGAACCAGCAGAGCCAATAACGCCAGACCCATTGTCAGACCAACCCGGTTCAGACTTTTCATTCCTTTTCCTCCTTCAATTCATCCTTATCAAGATCAGGATCCTGCGCTCATTTCGGTCTGCATCTTGTGATACTGCTTCTGCCATTCCTTCATGGATTGCTCCATCTCGCGTGCGTGCTGGCGTACGAGCTTGCCGTCAGGATTGTCCTGGTTCAACTCGGCGTCTACCTGTTGAAGCTGCGTGTTGACCCTTTCGCGGAGTCGGTCCATGTTCTGGATGCGGTTCTGCAGCGCCTCTCTTTGTTCAGTGGAGAGTCCGCTCATGAATTGCTCATGTTCCTGCTGCATGGTCTGGAGCTGCTCGTGCAGTTGGTCGCGCTGCTGCCGAGCCTGGTCCGGGTTGAAATTGGAGCCACGAGCATCACGTGCCATCTGGCGAGCTTGGGTGCGGACCTGCTGTGCTGTTTGGTCGCAGGTGCGAAGACGGTCCCGCTGCTGGTCTGTGGCTCGGATGCGATCGCGGTCACGTTGTTGGGTGCCCTGCCCTGCAGGCGATCCCGTCTGGCCTCGTTGCTGTCCCTGGCCCATCGCGGGCCCCTGGCCCTGTGAGCCACCTCGTTGGCCGCCTCCTCCGTGGCCTTGTGCTGGCAGGAAGGTTGCGCAAAACGCCATCGCCATCAAAAGCGAAAGGATCCTCGTTTTCATCACCTTTTCCTCCGTTGGACAGATTTGGTTTTCCCTCCCCCTAAGAATGTTCCTCCAGACGATTTCAACAGTCCGTGATGCTTGACACTCGCTACAGTGACGGCAGGCACAGGAACGGTGTACGTCGGTTGTCCTCGGGGGGAAAGGTCGCGTAGCGTGGGACTTTGTTTATTTCCTGGGAATTGTCAGTTTGGGAACTCGGGTGTTTACCCGATGGACTTTGCCGCTCTTCTATCCTAAATAGTAAACTATCGGCAGTTGCGAAAAACAGAGTGGGCGGCTATTGCGCCGGACAAAACAAACCGCTTCTTTCGTGCGGCATCGCTCTTGGTTTTCGATGTGGAATTCACAGGAAGCGATCGACCCACGGGACCGATGGCACTCTGACCTTTTCGGAGGGGGACTTCATGAGTGGGAAGGTCTTTGCATTGATGGTCCACGAGCGCGCCGAGCCGTGTCAGGCGCTCAAGCCAGTCCTCAGGCGTTTGGGCGTTGACACGTTCAGCGTCAGCAGTTGCGCGGATGCTGAGCATCTCCTGGAACAAACCCACCCGCACTTGCTGTTCACCGATACGAAGCTTTCCGATGGCACCTGGATCGATGTCCTCAATCTTGCGGAAGATGCGCCGGTTCCTGTCTGCGCGATTCTCGTGAACGGCTCGAAAGATCCTGAACTTTTTCAGACAGCGCGCAGTTACGGGGCGTTTGATTGCGTTTCGCCGGCCTCTGGTACGGAAGTTGTATCTGAACTTGTCGAACGCGCTATTCTCTTTGTTCAAGCCGGAAGGGAGCGGCACGCGCGTTCGGCCGTCGCCTAGCAGGTTGCTGAAAAATCCAGAGCCTGAGCCGTAGCGGCGACTTTAGGTCGCCATAACTTCAGCCTTTTCAATCGGCGTATGGCGGCGTAAAGCCGCCGCTACACGTTTTTCAGCAACCTGCCGTGAAAATTTCGTTCAAGCAGGGACGCAGGTTTCGAGCGTGACCTTATGACCGAGAGCTACGAGGCGCTTGACGTAATACCGAGTGAGACGTTCGGGTTCGAGGCGGTCAAAAAAGTCTCCGCCCAACTCGGCGTAGGTCGTACGCTCTTTCAGCATATGGTAGAAGATCACCAACATCGAGTGTCCCACCGCAATCAGAGCCCGTTTCCGGCCTCGGCGCCCAGCCAGGCGTCGATACTGC
>JAKAWN010000364.1 GCA_021827245.1 Acidobacteriota bacterium
CCGATCTACCACGATTGTGGATAGTGGCTGCGTGCAGATCTCTTTCCCGACATTTTTCGAAACGATTGCCCAAGCGGCCAGGTAGGTACGACCCTCCACCGTGCGGAACCTGGCGATGGGAATTCGTGTGTCAGATCGCGTTGAGACAAGCGCGAACGTGAAGAGCGATTGCCACACATTACAGGCGCTCTGCTCTGGTCCTGCTTGAAGCGGTTGTAGCCGGGGCCGATGAGGAATGGGGCTGCGCGCGCTCAACACGGATGGTGCCGTAAGTCGAAAGAAGATTTATAGCCGGACCGCCCTTCCCGTAGGTTCCGCTGATGGAGGGCTTCCCTGGCGCCCTTGAGACTCGCAGACCAGGAAAGTCACAACTGACTTCGCCATTGGTAGAAAGGGCGTTAATCGTGAAGTTCGATGTCGCAGGCAACGATAAGGTGATATCACCTTTTGCCAGAGTGACTTGTATAGGATGCGCAGGCGGAGTCGCTGTCTGAAGGTGGATGTTTCCATTTGTGTTCACGATATTTACGTTGTAGGTGAAGTTTTTAAGACCGATGTCCTTGTCTCGCGTCACCAGCTCGAAAGGCCCATGGACGTCCCTGGCTGTCAGGTTGCCCATATCCATCGAGAGACTGCCGGTCAGCTTCTGCACGTTCAAGTTTGTTCGGGAAGAGTTGTAACGAAGCATCTGGGCAATATTCTCGAATTGTGCGTCGCCGGAGAAATCTCCCTCCACCGTTAAGGATCCCGTCACATTCCGCACGACGATATCCCCGCCTCTGCCTTCAATTTCCACACTGCCGTCCACTTTGTCGATCGCAGTAGCTCCTCGCGCCTTATGGATTCTCACGACACCTTCGATTTTGTTTGCACGGACGTCCCCATGGCGCGACGTCAGGGTTTGGTTGCCCTTCAGGTCAGCGAGGTTGATGTCGCCCTCATCGTCCGTGATTGCCGCCGCGGTGGACTTGGGCACATTGAGCGTCATGTCCAGTCTCAGAGTCCTCCCGGCATGCGGAAGAGAATCAAGGTTGGACCCTAACACGTACTGTCCGTTACTTTGTGTAAAGTTAAACTTCAGGCTTTCTGCGATTTTCCTGGCTGTCGATTCATTTTCAGCCCAGACTGTTTCCTGGATTTCGCCTCCAATGTTGGACTGGTCTGTCCCGTGAATATAAACGTTGCCTCTCCGGTTGACGATCAGAATGTGCGGGCTGCCTTCAACACTCTGGGAAACTTTCTGCGTAAAAGTGTATGAATTGAAAAACATTTCAGCAAACTGCTGGTCGGTCATACCCATAATCGACGGCCAGTCGCCCCAGGGACGCAGAAGCGTCTTTGAGAGGATCGTTCCAATGACGAGAACCACGATCAGGAGAACAACTTCACCAGCGGAAAACAATGAACGTGCTGCAACCTCCGGATGGGCCCGAGCATGGAGATAATCGATCAGCTTGGAGATGCCCCAGAAAATGATAAGGACCGGCCAGTACTTCGCAATTAGATGCCACGGGCGAACGGTGGGATTGAAATTCTGATAAAGGAAAAGTAAGCCAATGCCTATCAGGGTAAGCGCCCAGAAGATGGAACCTCGGTGATGGCGGTAGGTGCTCATGTTAATCCTCTCCTTGAGGATGAATCCAAACCCGTTAATCTGGCGGCGCTGACTCCCTTGAGCGAGCTGAATCAAGCAGTTTGGCGATCCCGATGACTATCAGAAGAGCCGGCCAGGTCTTTGATACCCCCCAGCCCGGAACGAATTGGCCCACCAGAAAGATCACTCCAAGCGTGATCAGAAGAATAGGTCCCGTGAGGCCGTGTCCTCCGGAATGCCGCTTACGCCGGGTCTCGTAATGGTTCTTTTCAGAAGCGAGTTCGGTTGCCATCAAGCATTATCCCGCCTTTTGAGAAATAGCTTTACTTTACCCTTTTACTGCAACACCTTTGTGCCGCGAGCTTTGCGCCTCTCCCTGCTGCTGTATTCACTTTTGAACAGGTTTTTCCGTACCCTGTGCTTTCATTCTTTCGATCTCAAGCTCCAATTCTTTCAGCCGTTGAAGGTGTTCAAATTCGCGTAGTCGGAGCGATTCCTGAAGTTCCAGTTCTCGCTCGCGAGCCTTGTACCAGAAAATAATGGCCACGATTCCTATGGGCAACAGGATTGCTGCAAGCGGGAGCAGGACGGCAACAAACCCGGTCATGTTTTCCATATTCGCACCCCCTTTGCCGGTTAATCTGACCCAATTGTGCGTAAGCGCCGGCCCATGATTAAGTCTCAGCAACCCGGTGCCGCTAGCCGTTGCCTCGCTGCTGGTCCACACAATACATAATGCTCTTTCTACCCGAATGCATAAGGTATTCAATTTCCTGCCCCTTTATTGTTCTCGGCAGGCGGTTGTGCCGAGCCCGAACCACGCTGGTAAGCCCTATCGTGGCGGCTCATCCGTTTTTGCAGCAGGACAAGCCCGATCACGATCAAAAGCACAGGCCAGAACTTCCCGATTTGGGCAAAAATCGGAATTCCCAGGTTGTCCAGCAAGAACAGAATGCCCAGAGCAATTAACAAGGCTGCTCCCATCGGAGCGTCCATTTTCATTTCGCTCAGGCCGAACCATTCCGGTGTAGGTTGTCCCAGCTGCTTGGCCTTTGCGGTCTGGTACGAATCAATCACCATGTAGAAATAGAACGCTGCAGCGGCCAGGCCGAAAATGGGCCCCACCGGCCCGTGAACGCGGTTGCCCAGCGCAATAAGCGACCCAAAAATCAAGACTTGGACGATAGCCTTGATGACCTGGCCGTTGTAAATGGCTCCCACGCCCGGGACTAAACCAAGGGCCAAAGCGACCCCGGGGCTTGGACCACTGCCGCTAAGCCCCATGGAAGTTCCAAAAGATGACTGAAGACGGGCCGCCAAGCATGTTTCACAATATGATGTTCCTTTCACCTCACGCCGGCAGGCTTCACAAAGCGGCCGGCCGCACTGCCCGCAATAGGCGACGGAATCATTGAGTGGATGATTAGCGCATTTCATGGGTTTGGACTCCTTGTTCCACCTGAGCATAGGGCCAGGCAACATTACCTGAGGAGCGTGCCATCTGCCCGTTCATGCCATCCGCAGTGCTTGCAGGCCGCCCGGACGGATTCGGCTTGCCGCTAGGCTTCTCTTGGTCTGCCGGTTGGGTCTGGGCATTCCGGAAGCGGGACTCGATTTCATAGACAATCCGCAGGTCATCATAGAATTTCTCGGCTCGTGCGTAAAACAGATGACCCGCCCGGTTGACCCGATAGAACCACGTTGACGGGTTCAAGTCTTGCGCGTTCAGGTTCCGGAGATTGAGGCCCGCTATGTTGACCAGCAGTGAAATCGAAAACACCGTCATGGCCAGTGCGTAAGCAAGACGGGGTTGCCGAAGACGCTGTAGCAATGTGCCCAGTTGCTCAGGGAAACCAGCACGCGGCTCGCCAATCGTAGCTCGGCGGATCCTTGGGATCAGCCACGGGGGCGGCTCAACTTCAATGGCCGACCGGCAAACCTCAATTGCATGGCGGACATCAGATAACATTTCCCGGCAGGATTCACAGCCGCGCAGATGCTCTTCCACCTGGGCTCGAAGTGACTCATCCAGCAGCCCTTCCAGATATTCGCTCGCCAGGTTTTCAAGCTCCAGATGCGTCATAATCTTGCCACTTCACCCTTCACCTATTCCATACGTTTAAGGACCCGCGCCAGTTCCATTCGCCCGCGATTGATCCGTGACTTTACGGTACCCTCCGGGACTTCCAGAACCTGAGCGATTTCGGCGTAATCCAGGTCCTGCAGGTCCCTTAAAATCACGGCCTCGCGCAGGTCGGGCGACAGCTTGTCGAGCCCGGCTTGGAGCCTTTCCCTGCGTTCCCTTGATTCCACTTGGCTGGCAGGATGTCCCCCAGTAGAAGAATCGGCCATCGGAATCTGTTCATCGAGGGCCGAGGTCGCACGGTCACTCCTGGTTCGGCGGTAATGGTCGACCAGGTGATTACGCGCTATCCGATTGATCCAGGTCGTTAATTTCGCCTGAACCGGGTCATAGCTCTTGAGTGTTCGAAAAACTTTGATAAAGACCTCCTGGGTCAGATCCTCGGCATCCTCCGATCGGCCTGTAAACCGATAGCATAGATAGTAAATCTTATGCGTGTGAGCCTGAAGCAACGCTTCCCAGGCCGCATCGTCTCCCTTGAGACAGCGGTTGACCAGCTCCCTCTCCGAATCCAAAGCATTCTCCTGGGACTAAAAGCAGTCAGCTAGCGCCCAAAGCGTTCGGGCTGTTGATCCTGACCACTAAATCTTGTGCCGATTGTACCAGAACATGCCAGTTGCGTCAGTGATGTATAAATGGTTGCCAGCAGAATCAGCGTCTCCCCCGGTGATGGTGGAAAACCCTCGCCTTCAGGCAAAGTTTAGTCGAATCTACGCAGGAAGTTAACTGAGGGTCTGGAACACGGATATTTGAGGGCTTCTTGTGCAAGCGATAGGAGCAATTAACACCGCGATGCCAGCTGAGCAGCCGCGGTTCGGTCGGGTGACGCTGGCGCTGCTCTTTCTGTTTCTACTGACGGAGGTGCTCAACGGCGCGATCCGGCACGATGCGGTGCAGTTCGGCCTTCCATGGCTTCCGTATCTGCCGCACATGCTGCTTTTTCCAGCCCTCATTCCGATGTTCTTTTCGCTTCTCCTTACGGAAGGGATCACCTCGGCGTACCTGGGAGTTGTCGTTCTTTTCGGCGTGACGGCAACGACGGTAGGCTCTCCGAAGCAGTTCGCTTAAAACAGCCGAATCCGCTGGCTTCAGACCGCGTCCCGCCGACTTGAATCAGCCAACACTACGGACGTGTCTACCTGCCGGTCGGGCACTTTCCAGTACTTCCTGAGAAGCCGTCCTCGCTGCTCTGGAGCAACAAGATGGAATCCATGTCTTTCGTAGAAGCGGATTGCCCACACAGCGTCGGCCCAGGTCCCGACCAGCACTGCGCCTTGGGCCAGCTTTCGCAGCTGCGCCAGAAGGCAAGCGCCGATACCTTGTCTCTGAGTGCTGGTACGGACATATGCGTGGCGAATCAGAGTCACGTCCTCAACCGGTTGGATCCCCATCACGCCCGTCAGCGCCCCGTTTTCCTCGTACCCCCAAAACGTCACACCGTTCTCGATTTCAGCCCGAAGTTCTTCCCGGGACATATATGGCTCGGTCCAGCAATCCGTCGGGATGATGCCTTTGTAGGCTTGCGCACCATCATTGATGACGGACCAGATCTGGTCAAAGTCTCGTTCTTCACAGCGTCGGATCATTGGTGTCCGCCCCGCCCTAAAAAGACCCGATGGCATCGTTTGGAACATGACCGGGCCGTCCGCGGTTCATCAGCCTAGTTCCCCGGCCACTACTTAGCCATGGGGGCTGACGTTCAACCAGAGGTCAGCGGCCAGAACCACGAGTTGCTGATCAAGAATGAACTTTCCGTCGTTTTCCGCGGCCGGCAAGTTTATCGTCTGACAACTGCCCTGGCCAGGATGATTTCATGCATTCGTTGTTCTCTTCCGCTCTTCAAAATAGGTTTGTCGCTGGCACTGCCTCGAATGTTATCGCAAGGATAACCCACGATCACAGCTCAGTGTTGCCCGCCCCGACCCAACGCCGATTCCTCGCGAAATCCCCTTCCCGCCAGTAATGTCTTTTGACCGATCCAACGGCGAGCAAATTGGGAATGAAAAGTCCCCTTCCCGCCCGTTGAGCGTCGCTCACTTGGTCGTATAACGGGCTAACCTTGCCCAACCTGATCACATCCGGGACCAAGGTTACGGGACCGGCATGCTAACTAACCGTCAGAGCACCAGCTCGGATTGTGTCCGAGTTACTTACGATAGGAGATTTGAGCCCCTTAACGCTCAAGGGTCGTTACCAAGAGTCTGAATCGACGTCGAGCAGTATCCCAGCGATCCGACTCCGTTAAGTCACATGGGTCAGCGGCTCCATCGATTAATTGATTTATGCAAATTTCTTGATCGCCTCAATTGCCCGAGGCATTCGGTTGCTGCGTTTCCTGCGCGACGGATGGTTTGTAAGGCTTAAGGCCCGCGCGTCCCATTCCGCGCTTCGCTTCCGGATTCTTCATAAATGTCTTCCAGACAAATCCAGTCCGCAGATTCTCAGCCATGAGCATCGTAATCCCTGTGTCGATCCCAATTACATCCTGGTCATACCAGTTCCTAAGGGGGTTAAAGGCATCAACGAACCCGTATTTACTCCAGGCGCCTTTACCGTAGTTCGTCTTGATGTTTCGCAGAACCTCAATCGTCGGTCCTGGCAGGAAGGCCAGCGAGCCTCCCGCCGCGCTCGGCACGACGGTCCCATCAATCGGTCCCATCGTTGGAGGGCCTCCCCAGACCTCGTAGTTGCCCGATTCCGAATCTGAAGCAGTAATGCCCCAGAGATTCTTGCTGTAGTCGGGAAACTGCGGGGCCAGTGCCAGGCAGAAAATGCGGTGGGCCTCAGTTGCAATTTTCGAGTTAAGAAAATAATCCGCGTATTGGTCGCGTTTCCCACGGAAGTCAAACCATGCCTGGGAATACTGGTGGACGAACAAGGGAGCGAACGAACCGATATACCGAAGGCCACGATATTCGAACGTAAGCCTTTTCCACGAGGTCCAGGTTTGTGCTGGCAACGGGCGGGTATAAGCTCCCATCCCCAACAGATACAGCATCATCAGTTCGCTGTAGTCATCCCACCGGTACGGGAGAAAGCCAATTTCGGGCATCCATCCCATCGTTAGAAGAGGCGTATCCTCCGCCAGCCAGGACCAATCTGCACGGGATT
>JAKAWN010000365.1 GCA_021827245.1 Acidobacteriota bacterium
GTGCTGAGCGTGGATGAGAAGAGCCAGATTCAAGCCCTGGACCGCACGCAACCGGGATTGCCGATGAAGAAGGGCCGCTGTGGCACGCTGACTCACGATTACAAACGGGACGGCACGACCGCCTTGTTTGCCGCCCTCAACGTGCTCGAAGGAACGGTGCTGAAACGCTGCCGGGCGCATCACCGTCATCAGGAGTTTCTCGCCTTCCTTAAGCAAATCGACGAGGAGACCGAGCCGGACAGGGAGCTTCACCTCATCCTCGACAATTACGGCGCCCACAAGCACCCCAAGGTTGAGGCCTGGCGAGCTCGTCATGCGCGGTTCCATTTTCACTTCATTCCCACCTCGTCGTCGTGGCTCAACCTGGTGGAGCGCTGGTTCCGCGAACTGACTCAAAATCGGCTCCGTCGTGGCGTCTTCCGCAGTGTCGCCGAATTGGAAGCTGCCATCGCCGAGTATGTGAAAATGCACAACGCCGATCCCAAACCTTTTGTTTGGACGGCCACCGCAGAAGGTATTCTGGCCAAAGTCGAAGGGGCAACCAAGGCCTACAACATTGTCCAGAAACGTTAGTGGCATATGACTCGAGCATTCCTTTCTCTGCCATCAACAAACAACCTTTCGGGAAGCAGGCAACTGAGTTTTACGCTTTCAGGCCATTGCTCTGCGCCATTTTCTTTGAGATTACAAACCGTGTTGAAGCACGATGATTGGATTTGAAGTTGCGGTTCAGGATTTCTCGCAATAGAGTAGCGGATTCACGGTTCTTTGCGGAAAAGCACCCGATAAGTTAAAGAGAGTGCGATTCGAGTTTTGCCGGCAAGAATCATCGTATGAAGATCAGGTGCATGTGGAAAAGATTGTGGATTGGGATTTGTGCGGGCGGGTTGCTGGCAGCAGTGATGGCACCCTGCTCGTTTGCGCAGAACGCGAGCGAGGTCAAGGTGAATTGGAGACAGGTCGAGATGGTTTCAAAGCTGATGCCTGCGCATAGTCTGTGATCGGGTGCATCGTGTTGTTGTGATAGTTGGCAGAATAGCTCCTGAACCACTGTTCCCTCGTTTCAGCGGTTGTCTGCCACGTATGATATTCTTTCAGCTTTCCAACTCGTTGCCGTTTTCTTTTCGCCGCTTTTAAGTAGCGCTGCTAGCGATATTCCCAACAGGACAAGGAGTTTCCAATGAGATATCGACGCAAGCCACTCGTCTTCGTATTTAGTTTTTCTTTGCTCATTTTGGGGGCACCTGGCAACCTATCCGCTGCCGGAAACACGGTCTGGCAGATCGGAATCTTCAACCAATCATCGCATGAATTCAACAGCCAGGCTCCGGTAGGCAATCCCAATTACAATCCGGTCTACACTGTGGACAAGAGTACCGCCAACGACTGGCCCGCCCGCCAGCCAGGTTCGGAAAACAAAGCCGAGGGTTTGCGGCCACATCCCTTCACGATTCTCTTCAACCTGCCTTCAAACCCCCAGGGCACTTATACCCTGACGATCTCTGCACTCCTTTACGAACCGCGTGTGCCCTACCTGGAAGTTGCCATCAACGGTAGGGAGGGAGCGTTCCACTTCCCACGCAAGCTGAGCTACCACGCCACCGCAGACTATGGGTCTTCGATCGACAGCGGCGGTGAAATGAATATTGTGCTGCCAGACTCGGCTCTGCACGCCGGACAGAACAAGCTGGTGCTGACGGCGCTCGACAATCCGAAGTACGGCCCGGGAGACTCCTGGTTCTTCTATGACGCGCTCCGCCTCTCGCATTCTTCCGAAGCGAGGCGTTTCGAGCCCCAGGTGACGCTTAAGCCCACGATCTACTACATTCGCAAGGACGGAAGGCTGGATGAGCAGGTGCGCGTTACGACAAACCTTGGTGGAAAGGTGCGCCGCGGAAGGGTTCGTCTTACGGTCTCCGGGCAGCACTATAAAGCGTCGCTCTCGCCGACTCCCGATTTTGGTGAGCAACGGTTTGAGTTCCTGGTTCCGCAGCTTCCCGGTCCGACACCGGCCGAACTCACCTTGCATGCGAACGGGAAGACGGTAAGGGGGAAGGTGATCTTCCAGCCGGAGAGGAAGTGGAAGCTTTTTCTGGTACCACATGAACATCTGGACGTAGGCTATACCGATTACCGTGCCAAGGTGTACGAAGTGTACGACCGCAACATGGACGAAGCTGAAGATTTAGCTTGACTTGGGGAAGGAGATGAAGTAAAAGAGGGCGTTTACGTTCACGCCACGGGGCGTGCTGAGGCGTCGGGGAATCTAATCGAAGGCGGCAGAAGGAGGGGATGCCATGAAGGCTTGCTTAGCAGGATTGGCGGTCATCGGCCTGCTCCTATGGGGAGTGAACGGGCTCCACGCGCAAGGTCTGGCCACAATTAACGGTACGGTCGAAGATGCCTCACATGCAGTGGTGCCGCGGGCTACTGTGACGCTGACCGAGGTCAATACGGGGCAGGCACGTGTCGCCACCAGCTCTCGGGACGGATACTTTACGTTCACTAGCCTTCGCCCAGGGACTTACACATTAAAAGTCTCCCTGGCAGGTTTTAAAACCTGGGAACAGCAAAATATCGTTTTGCATGTCGCGCAGTATGCCAGCTTCCAACCCATATTGCAGGTAGGGAACGTAAGTCAATCCGTTCAAGTGACCTCCGCTCCTGCGCTTGTGACGACTTCCAGCAGCTCGGTCGGAACGCTGGTAGGTTCTAGCGAGATTAAAGAACTTCCTCTTAACGGGCGTGATGCGCTGCAACTAGTTGCACTCTCACCGGGTGTAGTTTCGACGGGTACGATTTCACAATTCGGGGTTAGTGAGCCATCATTTGCGCCTTCCGGGGGCCGTGACATCGATATAAACTACTATCTCGATGGGGGAACCAACGCCAATCCTTTCTACGCCACCTCCATCAACTTTCCAAACCCTGATGCCCTTCAAGAGTTTCGAGTGTCAAGTCGTAACTACAGTGCCGAGTACGGACGAGGATCAACCACTATTTCTGCTGTGACACGACCGGGCACCAACCATTTTCATGGAGACGCCTTCGAGTTTTTGCGCAACAACGTGCTGGATGCAAGGCCTTTCTTTTCAGCTAACCGCCCTGTTTATAAGCGAAATCAATTTGGGGGTGATTTGGGAGGTCCGATACGCAAGGATAAGGCTTTCTTTTTTGTGAGTTACCAGGGGACCCAAGTGAGGGGCGCACCCGGGTCCAGTTCATATAATACCCTGACCGCGGCGGAGCGAACTGGCGACTTTTCAGCGTTGTCCAAGCCAATCATTGACCCGACTACGGGACAGCCATTTCAGGGAAACATCATTCCTCCTGACAGAATCGAGCCGCAGGCTACGAACTTTATAAACCAGTGGCTCCCGCCGGCAAATAGCGGTGGAGATTTGTTCACGTATACCCCGGCGGATAGGACCAGTGAGAACGAGGTGGTTGGTAAAACGGACTTCTCTCTGAGTCAGAACGATCACCTGACGTTACGGTATTTATTCGATAATGTGCCGCAAATAGCTCCCCAGTTCGGATCGAGTATTGGACCAGAGTGGCTAACTTCATTTCCCACGCGATATCAGAGCGCGACAGCCGACTGGACCCATACGTTCTCGCCGACCCTTCTCAACGAAGCCAATGTCACCTACGTCCGCAGCGCCTTTGACGCGCTGCATCTCGTGCATTTCTCACTGGCGGATCTGGGGTATCCAATCAATACAGCAAATGAAGTACATGGTTTCGGACTTACCTCACAATCCATCCTCAGTGTCAACGGCTATTGGGGAGGTCTCACGAACCTAGGCGCGCCCACGCGCGATATCATGCCCGTTTGGTATTTTCACGACAACCTATCGTGGGTCAAGAACATTCAATCTATTAGCTTAGGTGCAGAGTATTACCATAACCGAATCAACGAGCTCCAGAACTATCTTACCGGAGGGAACTTCAGTTTTACCGGCCAATTCACGGGGAACGGCGGGGCCGATTTTCTATTGGGCGATTTCAACAGTTATACCCAGATAGAAGGGTTTGCATCGCGGCTCCAACAGACGCTTCCTTCATTCTATGTCCAAGACAACATCAAATTGACCCGCCGGCTAACACTAAATGCGGGCTTGCGTTGGGACCCGATCGAGGGCTATCGGTCAGAAGATAAAGAATTGGCAACCTTCATAGCGGGCAAGCAGTCCACGTTGTTCCCGCTCGCTCCCGTCGGCTTGCTGTACCCTGGAGACGCGGGCCTTCCTGGGAACATCGTCGGCACTCGTTGGGACAACCTCGCTCCCCGCTTGGGGCTGGCCTGGGATGTGTTTGGAAACGGAAAGACTTCTGTTCGCGCGGGTGGTGGCATTTTTTATGTTCCGCTGTCGCGCGGTATTACACTGAATCGCTTTCCGATAATGCAACCATTCGTGGCTCAGGTTGTAGTTAACGGTGGCACCGCCGGCGATATTTGGGCTTCGCCTCCGTTCAACGGAGTTAATCCGTTTCCGAGACCCTCAGCGACTAACTTTGCTGCTCTTGCGGCATTACCATTTGTTCCGGATGCTGCAGAAACAGCCTTTCCGTTGCCTTTCAAGACAGAGGCAGACAACCAGTGGAGTCTCTCCGTTGAACAGCAGCTATGGCGGGACGCCGTATTGGAAGTGGATTACGTAGGATCCTCGGCTTCTCATTTAACCACTTCTTTCGAGTTGAACCCGGCAGTCTACATTCCAGGAGCCTCCACCGTGGCAAACACACAGTCCCGACGGCTTGATCCCCAGATTGGCCCTCTCATGGGCATCGGCAACATATTAACGTCCAACTACAATTCGCTCCAAGTCAGTTTCCGGCAGCGGTATTCACACGGGTTGAGCATCAACAGCTACTATACGTACTCCAAGGCTCTTGGGATCGTGGGGGCGGAAACTGAAGGCAGCGAAGGTCCGCGCGATCCCTTCAACCATGAACTGGATTATGGCCCACTGTCATATGACCTGACTCATAATTGGGTAACTGATTTCATATGGCAGCCGATGCACGGTCGAAAGTTCTCAAACCGTCTGCTAGGGACTCTCGCAAGTGGCTGGGGTTTGACCAGCATTGTGACGGTACACAGCGGGTATCCTCTCAGCCTCGTCTCCGGCCGCGACAATTCATTCACTGGAATAGGCAGTGATACTCCTGATCAGATAGGCCCGTGGCAGCTTCCAGGAGGCCGCAGCAAAGGTCAACAGATCCAGGAATGGTTTAACACAAAGGCGTTCGTCCCTAATGCGGTCGGCACTTTCGGAACGTTGGGAGAGGATGCTCTTCGTGATCCAGGTTATTTTGACTTGGATGGGGCGGTGCTTCGGGATTTTGTTCCGCGAGAGGGTTATAGGCTCCAATTCAGGACGTCGTTTTACAACATGTTCAATCACGCAAGCTTAGGTGCCCCGGTGAACAATTTAACATCACCTACTTTCGGACGCATTCTGAGTACGGCTTCCACGCCGCGCGAAATAGAATTCAGCCTATCCCTTTCGTTTTAGCAATTGGGTAGGAGCGGCCGCGGAAGTAATGCACAATCTATCGAGGCGGGTGCGTGATAATGTCATAACCTGACCCACGAACTCTAAAAGTGGCTCGCCAAAGGGACCCATCTTCCTCCGCAATGCAAAGGGAATGGTGGCACTGACTTCGTGCCAGAGCCGTGTAGCCTTGGCCGAAGCAGAGTGAAATGGTAACTGGAGTCGGGAAAATCGCGCAGATCCCCCGCGCAACCTGAAAACTATGCAACGCTTGTCAGGCGGTCTTTGCTGGTGACTTCCTATGTTCACGCTTAATCAAAAAGCGAGTACGAAATAACGAGACTGGTGGAGGATGATAATGAGAAGACGGGACTTTCTCAAAGGGGGAATGTTATCTGCCTTTATCCCACAATCCTTGGCATTTCTCGCAGAGCCAAAATCCATTCCCGCACGCGCCGCACTTCAAGGAGGAATAAAGCAAGCGGCGGACTTGGCTGCCACGCCGCCGATGGGATGGAACAGTTGGAACAGCTTTCACCTGGACATTGATGACCCCATCATCCGGGCACAGGCCAAGGCCATGGTGGACAGCGGCATGAAGGCGGCAGGATACGAGTATGTGGTGATAGACGGTGGTTGGGAAGGATTCCACGATGCTCAGGGCATATTTCACCCCGACATTCTCAAGTTCCCGAATATGAAGGATTTGTGCGATTACATTCATGGCCTGGGTTTGAAGGTTGGAATTCACGACAGCCCCGGTCCGGTCACTTGCTCTGGCAGGGAAGCCAGCTACGGTCATGAGGAGCAGGACGCGGAAACGTTCGCGAGCTGGGGAATCGATTTTATCAAGTACGACTGGTGCAGCGGCAGCAGGGTTTACAAGCCGGACCAGATGAAAGCAGCTTATGAAAAATTCCATAAGGCCATACTCAGGACAGGCCGGCCCATACTATACAGCCTCTGTCAATACGGGATGGAAGATGTCTGGAAGTGGGGAGCTTCGGTGGGGGGAAATATGTGGCGAACCACCGGCGACATTTCGAATGACTACTACCACGTGGCCTATATCGGTTTTGAGCAGAATGGCTTGGAGAAATACGCTGGCCCTGGCCACTGGAACAACCCGGGCCAGATGGAAATTGGAAATGGAAAGTTGACAAACGATGAGTGCCGCATGCATATGAGCCTTTGGTGCATGCTGGCGGCGCCTTTGTTTGCCAGCAACGATCTGACCAAAATGAGCCCGGAAACTCTCGCGATCCTGACCAATCGGGAAGTTGTCGCGGTCGATCAGGACCCGGCGGGAATCCAAGGCCATCGAGTGTGGCAGGAAGGCCCAAG
>JAKAWN010000366.1 GCA_021827245.1 Acidobacteriota bacterium
GTATTGCCCCTTTAGGACGACCAGCTGATTAAGATTGGGGTACCAGTTGGCCATATTGCCGGTGATGTTCTGATAGAGCGTGGGGAAGTCGTCGCGCAGGCCCATGTTCAGGGTCAGGCGCGGAGTGGCTTTCCAACTGTCCTGAAAATAGAGGCCAATGCGATTGTTGGCTGGCGTCGCCTCAAGGGGCGCAATGGGGCGGCTCGATGAAGACAAGTCGCCCAGCAAGAAGTCGGCGAAAGGATTCCCTGTGTACCGCCCAGTGAATGAAAAGACCCCGTGGCTAAGGTTTTGTTCGTTAAAAAACTGCCAATGCATAAACGAGAATCCAGCATCAAAGGTATGTTTCCCTCTGATCCACGTCAGGTCGTCAGAGAATTGGTAAGTCTGTTGGACGTCTCCACTTCCCGGATTGTCGTTGAGCCCGTTGAAGCCGGTAATGGCCACCCGCGGCAAGCCCCCCAAACCTGGGAAGCCGGCGGGAATGCCCGGGATCAGGGTGCCGGGTTGGATTGTGTAGTTCTGCGGCTGCCGCCTGTCCCAGATGTGATCCCATCCAATCGAGGCCAGATTCATCAGGTTGGGTGAAAAGATGTGCGTGTAATTGACCGCCAGATTCTGATCAATTTCAGGCTCGCCCACCCCGCCGAATTTATCGGTCCCTCCACCGAAGTAATTCGGCGTCTGCCGGACGTTCCAGTACCGAACCGACAGAGTGTTGTCCTCGTTGAGGTCGTAATCACCCCGGCCTTCATAGCGATAGTTGTCCTGCTGAGTCCCGACGTTCGCGATCCAGTTTGTTCCCAGTCCTCCTGGCTTGTTGGAGGGTAAGTTGGGTGTGTCAAAGTACGGGAAGAGAGCCTTTGAAACGCTGCTGATCCGATTAGCTGGAATCTGATTATTCAGAAACGGAAGCCCGGTCATCGGATCTTTGACCGGCGGAAGGCCGCTAAAATTGCCATTCAACAGCGCGGTCGTGGGCATCGCCCCTTCCCGCGTCGTGGAAGTTCGAAAGGTCAGACCCTCAAAACTGCCAAAGAAGAACAGCTTGTTGTGCTTGATCGGCCCGCCCAGCGACCCGCCGAACTGGTTGCGGACAAACGGCCCCTTGGGTAAGCTTGTGGCAAAGTAGTTCGCTGCTTCCAGCTTGGCGACGCGGTTATATTCAAAGAGTGAACCATGAAATTGATTCGTCCCGGACTTCGTGGAGATGATGATGGCCACTGAGCCCGGGCCGTACTTCGCCGATCCCGTACTGTCAATGACCTTAAATTCGCTGATCGAGTCCAGTGAAGGAAATCCCGCTCCCAGGATTTCATTTTCGACCTGCAAGTTTTCCGCTCCGTCGGTCGTTTCGCTGACGCCCCCTCGCCAGGCGTCTCCAGCAATGCGCGCCGTGGTCCCGGCGTCTTGAACCCCGGGAGCCAGCGCCAGCAAGCCGAAGATGTTCGTCCGGTCGTCGAGCGGCATAGACTCAATTTGGGACGAGTCAATCACGCTGCCCACCGAGGAGGTGTCCGTTTGCACCACCGGGAGTTTGGCCTTCACCTGGATCGACGTCGTCACGCTGCCTACCGTTAAAACCGCATTCTCCCGGACGGTCTGGTCCACGCTCAACACCACGTTGGTGATTACGTAAGACTTGAACCCTTTCGCCGAAATTTTGATTTCGTAGGACCCCGGAATAAGGTTCGCAAAAAGGTAATCCCCAACGCTGTTCGTGCGTGTCGTGGAAGCAACGTTCGTGGCTACATTGCGGAGCATTGCCTGGGCATTGGGGACAACTCGGCCTGAACTATCGGTAACGCGCCCCAAAATTGATCCTAAAGCCGACTGGGCTCGCATGGACAAGGGCACGGAAAGAAACGACGCGAGCACCAGGGCTATCCCGAACCCCCCGAGAAATCCTCTGCCCTCCGAGAAACATTGCTTGCACATCAATCCTCCTTCAACCAGCAAATTAAGTGCTCGGATTCAACCCTCCACCGACCGGCGCATGGCCACGGCCATAATGTGGGCAGGACCCTCGCCCGACGCATCGAGGCGTCCTTCGTCAGGCCGACTGAAAGACAGCGTTCACGACCCAAACTGAGCCTTCCAGGAATCCGCCTTCCAGTTCCTCCGCGGTTCAGCATAAACAAGCTAGTTTGTATCATAGCTATTTATGAGCTGTCAAGATGGTTTTGCGTTCCTCCGCGCAGGATCGCGCACGGGTCGGTCGCGGGTGAATCTGCCAACCTTGTCTGCTGCCCATTATCGAGCGAGACTCCTACATTGTGCCGTCCAGGTTGGCAGAACGGTCTCCACAGTGACGTTGCCGGCACGATAAGCAAGTAGCAACGAACCGAGTACGGGTGAAAGTTGTGGAGGCTTGAGGTGGCAGGTGGGAAACGCGGTCCGAACGGAGTCAGTGAAGCTGGAGAGAACCCTCGAACTGTTGAAGGCGCCTCCTGAGTAGGACACCAAAGCTCCGGCCACAACCGACCGGGACCCGGCCCCGGACGCTTGGGTAAACAGCTTTTCGAGCAGCACCGTAGCTAAGCGCCCCAGCTCCAGCCCGGCCCGCCTTAGGATTCCTTCGGCAATGTCGTCCTTCAACTCCGCGGCCTCGTTAACCCATGGCGCGAGGCCAGCCAACTTGTCTCGCGAAAAAGCGGCGGAGTAGTACCTACGAATCAGCTCGTAAGGCGATTGAATCCCCAGCCGCTCGCGGAGCATGGGAGTCAACTGCGTTTTCTCGCCCATCTGATCGAATTCGGCCAACACGGCGCGGACTGCCTCGCGCCCGATCCAGTACGCGCTGCCTTCATCTCCGAAAGCGTGTCCCCAGCCGCCGACACTCAGCTCGCAGCCTTCAATGTTGCGGCCCCGCGCCACTGAACCCGTTCCGCCAATAACGATGACCCCTGGCTTGCCTGCCGTCGCCCCTTCGAGCGCGTTCACCGAATCGTGAACAATGCTCAAGTGAGCGGTCTCCAGAAGCGGCGTGAGGACGCGCCGCTTGATCTCCAGTTCGCCGGTCATCCCGAAGCAAGCGGCCACAAACTCCAGGGCGTCTGACGGCGCATGGCCGGCGGCTTCGAGGAGTTTTTTCAGTGTGGACTGAGTGACCGCCTTAAGCCGCGCGGCGCCACCAGGCTCTTCCGTGTGATTGCTGGGTCCACCTGTCGCTTGGGCCAGAATCACGCCGCGCTCATCGCCCAGAACCATGCGCGTCGAGGTTTGCCCTCCGTCAACCCCGAGAAAGAACTTCATGCTCACCCCAAATCAGCAGCATGCCCTGTCCCGCAGAGGTGCCCTCGCAAATCCTTGTGTGAGCCATTCGATTCCTGTAATCGCGGCGCCGACGACGACGGCATAAGCCCCAAGTTCGAACGCCCGTCGAACATCTTCGGGTGTTCTGACCCTCCCTTCAAGCACGATCGGGACAGTAACCCTCTGGACCAGCTTCTGCAATAGATCAAGCGCCGGCCCCTCGGCGTCGCTCTGCGTATCGTCCGTGTAACCGCTAAGTGTCGTGCTCACCAAATCCGCGCCAAGCTCTACGGCACGAATGCCTTCCTCGACCGTCGCCACATCCGCCATAACGAGTGCGCCGAGCTCCCGCTTGGCCAGGTCCATCGCCTGCTCAAGCGAATGACGGCCGGGGCGCCGGCGAATCGTACAGTCGAGTGCGATAATGTCGGCGCCGGCGTAATCAACCCCACGGATCGAAGACAAAGTGGGAGTAATGTAAACGGGTGACGATTTGAACCGTAATTTATTGATCCCGATTATCGGCAGGCTCGTCACCCGCCGCACGCGGCGAATATTCCTGACGCCGTTGATGCGCACGCCAACGGCTCCTCCGCGCTCGGCCGCCTGAGCCATCGCAGCGATTATCGCGGGCCGATTGAGCGGAGAATCGGGTGGGGCTTGGCAGGAAACGATCAGCCCGTTCTGGAGCTTTTGAACTGCCTCGGCAACTCCCATTTCACAAGGTCCATTGTTCGCGCCCGGCAAGAACAGAGGTGGCCAACTGCTCTTGAAGGCCTTCTGTCGTCCCTATGGGTTTTCGGATTCGACGCAGGCCACCTCGGTATGCTATGCTGTGCGTAGGTGAAAGTCAAGCTAGCTCGCTAGGTAGGTAAAACTGTGGCTCACGCAACCCCCGACCTCGGCGCGGCCTCTCATGCCGCTACACTCACTGCCCTCGACCGCTCAAGCTTCGTTCCGTATTATCGGCAGATCGCCGATCAAATCAGAAGCCTGACCAGTTCAAAAGAGATCTCCCCTGGGCAACCGCTCTGGTCAGAAGGCGATGTCGCCAGCCGGCTGGGCGTCAGCAAGATGACCGTCCGTCAGGCCTTCAACGCTCTTCGCGCCGAGGGTTTGGTAGTGCTCGAAAAGGGAAAAATTGCGCGCGTCGGCCCTGGACGCGTAGTGAAGAATTTCCAGGAGCTTCGAGGCTTTACGGAGGAGATGCAGCGCCGCAGCGTGATGGTGTCGAGCCGCCTTTTGGGCATGAAACTCATCTCCCCCGATCCCGAAACGTCCCGAGCCTTGGGCCTCCGAGCAGGGGAGCAAGTTTATCGCATCCGCCGCCTGCGCTTTGCCGATCAACGCGTGGTTGGCGTCGAAACAACAACTCTCCCCGGTCATCTTTTCCCTGACCTGGAGCAGCAGGACCTCGAGCGCCAATCACTTTACCACATCATCGAGACCATTTACGGCGTCAGCCTCGATTATTCGGAGGAAGTTCTTCAAGCTGTCCAAGCTTCGAGTGAAGAAGCGCGGTTGTTGAATGTCAAGCGAGGCTTCCCCCTCTTCTCGATGAGGCGAAAAGTTTACAGCTTCCATGGAAGGCCCATCGAATACACCCACTCGCTTTTCCGGGGCGACCGCTATAGTGCCAGCGTCGTTTCACGCCGGAACAAATTGCCGTCGCGCGCATAGCTTGAATTCGCATGGTGTGAGGGCGCGTTGGCCGCCTTGCGGGGGAACAAAGAGTGCCTTGTCGGACGGGGATTCAGGTTAATTTTTTGAGAGCCACATGAGCGGGAAAGAACGGCGGGGAACGTAAGCAACGGCTATGTTCCGATTCTCGAACTTGGTCGAGGGCGCTCAATCGCGATCGGGGCAACGCGCCCTGCCCCTTTGATTAGCGCAAGATCCGCATCCGTAGGTACGCGCGATTCGGGCGCGTACAGAGCGAAGAGGGGATTTGCTTTTCGATCGGAGGCCTGAAGAAAACATTGAGCAGGTCGTGTTGATGGTTCAGCCTGCCTTGTTCAACACCCCAGCACACAACAGTAATCTTTTACCGGCCAGCATAGTCTCTGTAGGACTCATCAAGGAAGAAGTAATGCATGTCTCTGCGAAGGGGCGCGCATAAACCAAAGTCGTGCCCCGCTATCGGTGGTACAATCCCGCATTGTATCACGTGGCGATAGACGACCACCCGTTTGACGCTCTCGAAAAGCAATTCCAGATGGAAGACCTCTCCGTGTCTCCCGTGGGAAAGGCGATTCTATCAGTCGCCGAAAAATTGCCACTCGGCTGGCCGCTGGACAAAATTGTCGAGGGCTTGAAGAACCATCTGGCCCAGGATTCCCACGACCGAATGCGCCTTATGCTGGAGACCTGTATGAATGAGCTCCGAAGGCACGACACCGAGATCAGTCAACTGCGCGAGCGAATGGATACCGCAGAGCGGCAGGCGCGTGAAGAAACCGTGGGAGGGCTGATGCTTGACGCCGCGCAAAAGGCCGAGAACACGCGATCCGAAGAACGTGTAAAGCATATCGGCCTCATCCTGGCCAATGTCATCGTCGAACCGAGGCCTGCAGATGGAGACGAAGTGGAAGAGATGATGCGTGTTGCGATGGAGCTGGGCGACAAGGATATCTGGTACCTTCGGCAATTAATCGGGATTCAGGGTTCTATGCTTTCGCGACAGGATCACATTCCCCGCTTTCAGGCGCACCAAAGCTGGGAGCACGGGCCATGGGGAAACAAGGTCGACCCCGAAATTGACAGCGTGTTTAGCAAGCTTGAGGGTTATGGTCTCGTGGCGCGGATTCCGCCGCCAAACAATCTGAACATCTCGGCTGATTTTCAAAACCGATATGTGCTCCTTAAGAAGGGCGCGCGCTTTGCGGCGTTAATACGGGACGCCTCCAGCAGTCGGTCATAGGGCCGTCGTAATACCGCCAGAAGGTGTCCCGGAGTTCGTTGGAGGTGAGCGGCGGCTCGATTCATTTTACGCCACCTTTTCCTGAGTCGCGATCGTCTTTCTTTCCAAGGCCGCTTCCAGCATCCACAGGTCCCGGTAACCCATCATCCTCCGAAAATTCTTTTCGGTCATCAGCAGCGCTGCCGCAGCCCAGCGCAGCACCATCTTCCCGTCGCGCCAGCGGCAGACCCGCCGCGTGCGGAGTCGCACGCCGCTATGCGGACTTTCGATTACGTTGGTTGAAACCAGGCAGCGCGCCAAGCGCGGCGACAACCCCAGGCGATTCACCGTGAACATCTCCGCCAGGCCTGCGCGCAAGCTGGCGGCCGCACTGGGGTGTTCGCGCTCCAGCCACTCGGCCTGCTTCTCCAATCGCGCCATGCCTTCCCGAGCCGGCAGCCGGAACGCCGAGCGCATCACGGCTTTCACCTGGCCTTTCAAATCGTCGGGCAAGTAGCCCATCACGTTTTCGATTTTGTGATGGCGACACCGCTGCACCGGATTCTCGGCGCCAAACACCGCGTCCATCGCGGCCCTGAGCGCCTTCGACCCATCCATGACGAACAAGTATTTCCGATCCGTCGCCAGCCCCCGCCGCA
>JAKAWN010000020.1 GCA_021827245.1 Acidobacteriota bacterium
TTCCGATCTTGAGGAATCACACCTCTCATTCGTTCAGTAGGAACAGCAACGTCCGAAGTCGAAACTGTTGAACCAACCCCTCCCTGTTCACGCCATCATGCGCGAACTCACCTGCACAATCAACGCCCGCACGCGTCAGAGAACTCCAAAATCCCTGAGATACAGCCGCGGCCCTTTCGCCATCATAAGACACGCAAAGGTTGGGAAATACTGAAACGATTCCAACCGGGCAGGCGCCTCTGCGGTCGCGCCTGCAGCGTCCCCATAATACCACGGAATTGCCTCTTTCTCTCAAACTCTCGAAAGCGATTGGCAGGGGTTGTTAGCCGAAGAAACAGCGGGCGGGTCGTGGGTTTGTGGGGAAGCCACTGGCCCGGCTGAAGGGCGAGTGCAGGTGCGCAGCAGACAGGCTGCGGTGACAATTGCAGCGCCCAGGACGACGCATGCGGTTCCAGGCGGCCTTGACGGCGAACCGGTGTGCTGCGGGAAGGCGGAGGGGAAAAAGTTTCGAGAATCTGAAACCTTCAGTATTATAGGAACATCTATAGTTCTTTAGGAGAAACGCGATGCCTCAACCGACACGCCGTCCGAGCCAGGTGGAGAAGGACCTTTACCGGCGACACGCCGATTTCTGCAAGGTTCTTGCGCATCCCATGCGCCTGGAAATCATTGACATTCTGCATGACCGGGAAATGGCGGTGACCGAGCTGGCGGCGCAACTGGAGGTGAGCATCGGCAATCTCTCCCAGCACCTGAATTTAATGAAGCAGCGGCGAGTTCTGGAATCGCGCAAGGAGGGGAACAGCGTCATTTACCGCCTGGCGAACCCCAAGATGACGAAAGCCTGCGGTCTGATTCGCGAAATCCTGTTCGAGCAGATGCAGCAGGACAACGCTCTGTTCAGGCACATGGACCGCTCGCACGCCTTCCGCTAAATCCCTGGCGGTACGGGTGGAAGGGAAGGATGGAGAGGCTCTGAGCGGCGAGGGAGCAGTTGGCAACACAAAGCAAAGTGATGAACATCACGGCATTCAATCCACGGACTTGATGAAACTATGAAGATGAGATTCGTTAAATCCTCCAACAAGCTATGCAATCTGTTTTGCCCTGCCGCTGCCTTGAGGGTGGCGGGGGCACTGGCAATCCTGCTGGCGCTGGGCAGAGCGCCTTCGGCGAAAGCGCAGGCCAAGGCGCCAGCCCCCAGCGGTCCCGTGACCCTCGAGCAGGCAGTAAACATTGCGCTCAAGTACAACCAGACTATCAAGGCAGCGTCCGCATACGCTGACGCGGCAAGACACGCCATCGATGTAGCCAAGGCGGGCTATCTTCCTAACGTCAATTTCTCCGAAGGCTTTATGCGGGGAAATAATCCGGTTTATGTGTTCGGCACGCTGCTGACGCAACGGCAGTTCACCGCGGCTAATTTTGCTCTTCCCTTTCTCAATGTCCCTCCTCCGATCGACAACTTCAGAACCCAGTTTTCGGCCTCCATGCCACTCTATGACTTTGGGCGCACGTCTCGAATGGTCAAAGGCGCCCGGCTGCGGTCCCAAGGCACTCACGACATTGCCGACCAAACCCGCCAGGGCGTGGTCTTCGACGTCGTCAATGCTTACCTTAACGAGCTTCTTGCTCACCAGCGCGTCCGGGTTGCACGGGCCTCGGTAAAGATGACACAAGCCGACCTGGCCCGCGCGCAGGCGAGGGTGCAACAGGGGCTTGCAGTTGAGTCTGATGTCCTGAGCGCGCAGGCCCAACTGGCTCAGGCGAAGGAAGACCTCATCCAGGCTGAAAACAGTGTGGCGATTGGGCAGGCGTCCCTCAACGTGGCAATGGGCGTGCCAGAAGATACGCCGACAAAGACATCAGGCAAGCTCTCAGAGGTCCAGATCCCGGTCGGCAGCATCACCAGCCTGCAAGGAACCGCGCTCAAAGAGCGTCCCGATTACAAGGCGGCCGAAGTTCAAGCAGAGGATGCGCAAAATTCCGTGGGCCTGGCAAAAAGGCAATTCCTGCCCCGAATCGACATGATGGGGTCCTGGGAAGAAGACAACCAAACCTTTGCCACCCGTGGAGGCAACAATTGGGTGGCAGGAGCAACCCTGACCTTCAATATTTTCAATGGAGGAGCCCAGCGTGCCCAATTGGCCGAATCCAGAGCCTACTTGCTACGGGCGGACGCCATGCGCTCCCGCATGGAATCGGTAGTGCGCCTGCAGGTTCGGGAGGCCTACCTGAATCTCAACGCCGCACGCCAGCGAGTGGAGGTTTCCAAGGACTCGGCGGCTCAGGCGGATGAGAGCCTGAGAATTCTGCGCAACCGGTACGATGCAGGCCTGGCAACTATTATGGACGTGCTGCGAGCCGAGACGATGCGAACTTCAGCAGAAAACAATCATTTGAACGCTATTTACGACTATCGCCTGGCGTTTGCAGCCCTGGAACTGGCCACGGGTGAGCTCGGGCCGAACTCACCGGCGGTAACGCAATAGCCATGCTTTGATAGGCGAGGAGATCTGTTCACGATGAAAATACGAAATTATTTGCAAGCGATGCTGGCAATGATTATCGCCGCGTTCCTTGCCGGCTGCGGCTCAACGAAGCAAACGCAAGGACCCGCTCCGACCGTAGTTTCCGGAGTCGCAATCGAAACGGTCCATTATCAAGGAACCCCTGAATATTACGAGGCGGTGGGAACGGTTAAGGCCGCAATCACCAGTGTTGTGGGCGCCCAGATCAGCGGAACCGTCAAACGGGTGCTGGTAAGGGAAGGCGACTACGTGAGGCGCGGGCAACTGCTGGCTTTGATTGACTCCCGCACTCAGCAAGCCCAGCTCGCTGCTGCCGCCGCCGGCGTGGAAGAGAGCAACCAGGGACTGGCGGAGGTGGAGCAGGCGCTTCAGGCCGCCAGGGCCAACCGAACGTTTGCCGAGGCCACGTTCCGGCGTTACGAGGGGCTGCTGGCCAAGCAATCGGTGAGCCGGCAGGAATACGACAATGCGGAGACCCAATATAAGGCTGCGCTCGCAAATGAAAAGGCGGCCCAGGCAAGGCTTAAGCAGATGGAAGCTCGCCAGCAGCAGGCTCGGGCGATGCACTCCTCGGCGGCGACAGTCTACGGCTATTCGCGGATCGTTTCTCCGATCAACGGCATAGTGACTGCAAAGTCGGTTGACGAGGGGACGCTGGTGATGCCGGGCACGCCCCTGATCACAGTTGAAGACACCGGGCATTTTCGACTGGACGCAAGCGTCCCGGTAACATTTCTCGCGATGGTCCACATCGGAAAATCGGTTCCGGTCACCATCGGTTCACAGCAGGTTGCCGGCAGAGTTGTTGAAATTGTTCCAGCCACGGACCCTGCAACCCGAACGTTCATTGCCAAAGTCGAGCTTCCAGCAAGCTGCAACTGCCAGTCGGGCCAGTATGGCTCGGCCAACTTCGCGGTCGGCACCGAGAAACGAATACTGGTTCCGAGCGCTGCTCTGGTGAGGCGGGGAGAACTGGATGGGGTGTTTGTAGTCGACTCGGAAGGCACAGCCTACTACCGGCTGGTGAAGACGGGAAAGACGCTGGGAGACCAGGTGGAAATTCTCTCAGGACTTGATGACGGCGAACACGTGGCTGTCTCAAAGATCAATCAACTTAGCGACGGAGTGCGGGTCCAAACCTCATGAAAAACAGCGAACTTGGCGTCGCCGGCCGCGTCGCCAGATACTTTATCAATTCAAAGTTAACCCCTCTGCTGATGATCTTCGCGATCCTGTTGGGCGCGTTTGCAATCTATAAAACGCCCCGCGAAGAAGATCCGCAGATCGTCGTGCCCATGATGGATGTCTTCGTGGGAATGCCGGGCGCCAGCGCCAAAGAAGTGGAACGGCGCGTCACCACGCCCATGGAACGGCTGATCTGGGAAATTCCCGGGGTCAAGTACGTCTATTCGATGTCCTACCCCGGCAAGAGCATGATTATTGTCCGGTTCAAGGTGGGACAGGACGAAGAAAGGTCGATCGTCAAGCTCTATAACAAGCTCTATTCGAACTTCGATCTGATTCCTCCGGGAGCCACAAAACCTCTGATCAAGCCGCGAACCATCTACGACGTGCCTATTCTGGCACTCACGTTCTGGAGCAACCGCTACGGCGACTACCAGATTCGCAGGGTCGTTGCGGAAGTCCAGCGAAGGGTTCAGACCATCCAGAATGTTTCAGAAACCCAGATCCTGGGCGGCCAGAAGCGCGAGATTCGGGTGGAGCTCAGCCCGGCCAAGATGGCGGCGTACGGCGTCGCCCCGGCAGCCATTATTCCTGCTCTGGATCAATCTAACCAGCAGCTTCAGTCGGGCGAATTCGCTTCCAACAACCGCGAATACAGCGTTGAAACCGGCGACTTCCTGCGTACGGGTGAGGAAGTGGGCAGCATCGTCATCGGAGTATCTCAAGGCCGTCCGGTTTACCTTCGCGACGTCGCGACCATCAAGGACGGACCCGCGGACCCCTCTGACTATGTGCTGTTCGGCTACGGCAAAGCCGCAAAAGAAGACAGGCAGAGCCGTATCAGCGACTTCCCGGCTTCTACCCTGACGGTTGCCAAGCTCAAGGGCACCAACGCAGTCACCACGGCGGACGACGTCCTGAAAATGGTCAAGGAGCTTAAGGGCAATGTTATCCCTGAAGGCATCCACATGACCATTACCCGGAATTACGGCCGTTCGGCGGAGGAGAAGTCCAACGAATTGCTGGAACACCTGCTCCTTGCGACTATCTCCGTTACGGTGCTGATCGCCCTCGCGCTTGGCTGGCGGCCTTCGATTGTGGTTCTGGCCGCCGTCCCCGTCACCCTGGCCTTTGCACTGTTCGTATTCTACATGTACGGCTACACGCTCAACCGGGTAACCCTCTTTGCCCTGATCTTTTGCATCGGCATACTGGTTGACGACGCCATTGTTGTGGTTGAAAACATCTCGCGGCATTTCCATCTGCCGCAAAACAAGGGCCGTCCATTGGCAGACGTAGCTGCGGAAGCTGTGGATGAAGTCGGCAACCCGACCATTCTGGCCACGTTTACCGTCATTGCCGCGGTTTTCCCCATGGCATTTGTCGGTGGCCTGATGGGGCCGTACATGCGGCCAATCCCCATCGGCGCATCCATGGCGATGATTTTCTCTCTAATGGTGGCGTTTGTCGTTTCACCCTGGGCCGCGTTGCGGGTGCTTGCCCACGCGAAGCCGAACTCGCATGACGGAGAATCCGGAGGTCCCGACCGTCTGCAGCGCCTCTATCGACGAGTCTTGACCCCGCTTATCAAGAGTCCCAGGAAGCGGGCGTTTTTCCTTGGAGGAGTCGTTCTTCTCCTGCTCGTTGTTCTTGCTCTCCCTCTGGCGAAAATCGTTCTGGTCAAGATGCTGCCTTTCGATAATAAGGACGAGTTCCAGGTGATGATCGACATGCCCAAGGGAACCACTCTTGAGCAAACGGCCATGGTTACGCAGAAAATCGCACGGCGCCTCGCTGAGAATCGGGAAGTAGTCGATTACGTGAATTACATTGGCATCGCCGCTCCTTACGATTTCAACGGTCTGGTCCGGCACTACTTCCTGCGGAAAGGACCCACAGACGCAGAAATCTATGTGAATCTCGTAGGGAAGTCCAAGCGTTCAATCCAGAGCCACGAAATCGCAATGCGCATCCGCCGTGATATCGATCCCATCGGGTTCAAATACGGCGCCCGGATAAAGGTCGCAGAGATTCCACCCGGACCTCCAGTGCAGGCAACGCTGGTTGCTGAAATCTTCGGCCCCAGCTACGAAGGGCAAATTGACGTAGCTCAAAAGGTCTTGCACATCTTCGAACATACGCCGGGCGTGGTGGACGTGGACTGGAGCGTGTTGGCGCCCCAGCGCAAACTCCACTTCATCGTGGACAAACGAAAGGCCGCGCTGGATGGCGTTTCCACTGCACAGATCGCCCAGACCCTGCACCTGGCGCTGGATGGCGATGTCGTCGGTATCGCCCATATTCCCGACGAACGCGAGGATGTGGACATCGTGCTCCGGGTTCCGCGTGCCCAGCGGTCCAGCGTGAACAGTCTGGGTGAAATCCGGGTGATCTCCCAAAACGGGACCCTGGTTCCTTTAAGCGAACTCACCCACGTGAAAGAGGAGACCATCGAGCAGACCATCTATCACAAAGACCTCAAGCGCGTGGTTTATGTCACGGGCGACGTGGCAGGCAGAGAAGACAGTCCAATTTACCCGATGCTCACGATGTCAAAGGAACTGGACAAAATCAAGACGCCCACCGGTACCACCATAGACCCTTATTTCACACATGAGCCGTTCCTGACCAGCACCTATTCCATGAAGTGGGGTGGCGAATGGCAAATTACCTATGAAACATTCAGAGATCTGGGATTCGCCTTTATGGTGGCGCTGCTGCTGATTTACGTGATGGTGGTGGGATGGTTCCAGTCCTTTATTGTCCCCCTGGTCATCATGGCGCCCATTCCATTAACTCTGATAGGCGTCCTGCCGTTGCACGCCATGATGGGAGCTTTCTTTACGGCCACGTCCATCATCGGGGTCATTGCCCTGGCAGGGATCATCGTCCGGAACTCGATTTTGATCGTCGACTTTGTCGAGTTGCGCCTGGCGCAGGGAATGCCATTGGATGAATCCGTTGTGGACGCCGGCGCCGTGCGCTTCCGTCCCATTCTCCTCACTGCGGCTGCCGTGGTTGTCGGAGCTTTCGTGATCCTGCCTGACCCCATCTTCAAAGGGTTGGCAATCTCGCTGATCGCCGGGGCCATTGCCTCGACGCTGCTCTCGCAAGTCGCGGTGCCCATTTTGTATTACCTGAGTGCCCGGAAAAAGTATCCGCTGCCGAAACAAGAAGAAGGGCCTTCGGGAGGTGCTGAATGACACTTCTTAAGCCAAACAACATCCTGTGTCCGGTAGATCTCAGCCCTGCCTCGGACGCCACGCTGCGCTGGGCGGGGCTCTTCGCCCGCACCTTCAACACCCGGGTGGAAGTTCTCTATGCCGACTGGTGGGAACCTCCACGCTACTTCACGGAGGGCCAGATCCAGGCGCTCTCAAAACAGGAGCAGGCGGGCGAAAAGGCTGTCCGGACAGAGTTGGAGGCACTGGCCAAAACGACGTTGGAGGATGTAGCGCCTTATAACGTCACCGTGATCGAGGGCTATCCCACCCAGCAGATCCTGGAGCGGGCAAAAAAGCTGATGACCGGCCTGATCGTCATGGGCAGCCACGGCCGCACCGGGATGGCGAGGCTGCGCCTGGGCTCAGTAGCCGAAGACGTCGTCCGCGCGTCCGCGTGCCCGGTTCTGATTGTGAAATCTGCGAAGGATCCGGGACGCTCGCCCACTATCGAGAATATTCTCTGCCCGATAAATTTCTCCACGCTGTCCAGGCAATGCCTGGAACTCTCCTCTAACCTGGCCAGCGCTTTTGGCGCCCGGCTCTGGGTGGTCCACGCTACGGATGGCGAGGAGATGAACCTGGAGGAAGTCCACCAGCGCATCTGCGAGTGGGTGCCACAGGAAATTCGAGGACGTTGCCAGATTTCGGAGGTCGTTCGCAAAGGCAACGCCGCCGAGCAGATCGTCCTGATGGCACGGGAACATTCCGCCGATCTGATTATCATTGGCGCGCAGCATCAGCCATTCTTGGAATTCACGACTCTGGGAACAACAACGGAAAAGGTAATGCGCCACAGCCTTGCTTCGGTTCTGGTGGTACCAATGGCGAAAGCCGAAAGCGGCAATTGATTTGAGGAGGAGGGTCTTATGGACTTAAATCGATGGCTCAGGCTGATTGCTGGAGCCTTTATTATGGCCAGCATTCTGCTGGGTCACTTCGTCAATGAATGGTGGTATGCGTTTACGGCCTTTGTGGGGCTGAACCTGTTTCAGTCCGCCTTCACCAACTGGTGTCCGATGATGGCAGTCCTGCGTAAGCTGGGTGTGAGGGCGTAGCCCTGACGAGCTGCTTCGATTTGCCACAAGGAACCGTTGATCCCGCCGACAGAATTGAATGTAGGCGTGTGGCCAACATCTTTGCCATGGAGTATCTCGTATTGGAGACGCCAAGCTTGGTCTGCCCGCTAAGCTTCTGTCGTTTCGATGATCGTGAGTGATCCGATCATGCCTATCCAGCATTATAATGAGGGCTAGATAGGTGGACGAGATGCGACTTGGTTCCCGTTTCTGCCGCGTGTTCCTACTCGTCGCAGGCGGGGCGATAGTTTCTCTTTCAGGGTGGGTCTGGTGTCTTGTCCGGCCGCAGAAGATTGATACCGCGTTGGCGCCCTGTCTTCCGATCATCCGGCTCGATGGCAATCACCTGGTCGTCCAGACACGCGCCGATGCTCTGCTGGCAAGAGTGGACGACTTCAAGTCAGAGGTTGAAGCCTATCTCTATTTTGAATACCTCAGAAACCACATTGGACTTGCGAGCTCGGACATCCTGCTCACTTTAAAAGGAACGGAGGCAGGGCCGCACTATCAAATCTTCCTGGTACTCAATAACAATCTGCTGTGGGCTGTCCCTTATCTGGCCCGCCTGCGGGCGGAAGGTTACATCCCCAATTATAAGCTCCACCAAGCAACATACCAGAACCTGGCCCGGAAGCGTCTTGAAACGGCTGTCTTTCAGGGCTGCTACGATCCCCCAAGAATTCCTCCGCTGTCGTCAATACCGTCCTCCCGCCTTCTCATTCCGCTTACTCGCTTCCTTGTGTTCAAGTCGAGGACCGACCGGCGCGTCCGGTTGCGGATCTGGCCAGTCCCTACGACGCTCTCTTACCCACAGGCAGAAGAACTCGCAAAGGACATCCTTGATGTCACCCGTTTCTACCACCTGCCACTTCCAATTTTCCTGGGCATCGGCGCCATGGAAAACGATTACATGAATGTGCGGGGCGACCTGGCTCATGCCATCTGGAAGCGATGGCCGCAAAGGGGCGACATCGTTCTGGAGCGTGCGCACGGAATGTTCCTGGTCAGCGACTACGCCATGGGGGTGTGGCAGATTACGCGGGACACACTGCGCTACGCCCATGAGTTATATCTGCAAGACGCCAGAAAACGGAATTACTCCCTTCTCCCACCCCGTCTCCGACCCGCAAAGAAGCTCAGCTTCGATTTAGACGATTCCCAGGTCCTCACCACTTACGCGGGTCTGCTCCTGCGCCACCTGCTCGACAAGACTCACGGTGACATTGCGGAAGCCGTTGGTGCTTATAATGGCGGCCTCATGGCACCCAACTACCAATATGCCGCCGGAGTGGAAGCTGTGGCATCCTACGCTCAGAGCTTTCTTGAGCGCGCGGCAAATCTGGACGGACTGAGCATCGCAAAGTCTTGGCTCGTGCACCAGTCATCCCTCAAGCACAGCGTCGAAATGGCTACAGACGCGTCCGCACCCCTTCATGAACGTCTGAATCTGGGTTCGGAGTGATCCGGCCTGCAGGTTTTCCATGAAGTACTTCAGAGACCCTTCGCGGAGTTGTGTCCACGACTATCATTGCTCCAGCCATCCCTCGATCTGTCTTCGTGGCGTACGGAGCGTGTTTGCATAGCTCGGAACTGGGAGGCACATTGACTTCCACGCCTTGCTGAAAAGGAACCCTCGCCACAGGATGCGCACGTGTCTTTGACATCGCTCCGGCCGTAGAGTTAGGATTGAGCTTCGGGGCGGTCCTTTAGGTCGGTACGAATCGAGATCAGACGGAGGTAGCCGTTGCGTGTTCTTTTCTATGTTCCTGACAACCGCATCACCCACAGTTACATGCCAACCCTGTGGCCGTATGTTCTCAAATCGCTTACCCCGCCCGGCCATGACGTCACCACCGTCGATGGTAACGTCGTCCGAATGAATCCCGAGGAACTCGCTGAATACGTCAAGCGCGAAAAGTTTGACTTAGTCGGAATCGGCGGCATGACCCGCACCATTCACCGCTCCTACGCGGTTGCAGACAGCATTCGGGCCTTGGGAGTGCCGGTGGTGATGGGAGGGCCACACGTGACCGAGGAGCCTGAGGAAGCCCTCGAGCATGCCAACAGCGTTGCCTGTGGCGAGGCGGACGATTTGTGGCCGCAGATGCTGCACGATTTTGAAGCCGGCAAACTGCAGCCCATTTACCGTTCTTGCGAAAAGCCCAGCCTTGAAAACTATCCGCGCATCCCATGGGAGAAGACAGATTTCAGTCAGTTCAGCGTGTTGCCCCGGTGGGCCACCAAAGTCTTGAAGAGGTTCGGCTGGGAACGTTTCGACGTCAGTATCTCGCCGGTCGAAACCGGTCGCGGCTGCCCCTATCGGTGCGATTTCTGCACTGTCAGCCCGTTTTTCGGCGAGAAAATCCGCTTTCGCACTAATGAAAGCGTGATCGAAGAACTTAAGCTGCTCAAGCACCTGGGCCGCACGCTGGTCTTTTTTGTTGACGACAACTTCGCCATCAATCCGCGCCGCGCCAAGTCTCTGATGCGCGCGATGATTGAAGCCGACGTGCGAATTCCCTGGGCGGCGCAAATCTCAATGAACCTCCTTCGCGATCAGGAATTGCTCGATCTGCTGAAAGAGTCGAGATGCATCTGCGTTTTCATTGGGCTCGAGTCGGTGCTGCCGGAAAGCTTGAAAGAGGTGAGCAAGACCTTCAACAAGCCTGAGGAGTACGGCCAGATCATTGGACAACTCCAGCGGCGTGGCATCTTCTGCGTGACCGCATTCATCATGGGCATTGACGGCGACCGCCCAGGGGTAGCGCGCAAAACCTGGGACGTGGTGCGAAACTGGCCTCCGGGCTTCTTTCCAGTGTTCAGCCAGCTCACGCCGCTTCCCGGAACTCCGCTCTACAGATCCCTCCGTGATCAAGGGCGCCTTGAAGAGCGCCATTGGCTAAACTATCGCCCGTACGGTGCTGCCTTTACGCCCAAGCACATGACGCCCGCCGAACTTGAGGCCGAAGTCCGTGCCGCTTGGGGAATGGCATACAGTTCGGAAGGTATCTTCAGGCGGGTCAGCCGCATGACAGAGATGCGATTTGTCTCCAAGTTGATCTACGTGTTCGCCACGCTGGCCTTCCGCGGGATCTATTTCCGCCAGATGACCGTCCGCACATGGCTGAAACTGATCTGGGACAACCGGCGCTCTGTGCGCGAGGTCTTCTCCTTACGCTCGTTCACTCACCACAGCGCCGCACCTATATCGGAAGTCAGCCCTCCGGTCCGTAACGCTTCGCCCTCGGGAGTCTCAAGCTCCTGAAGGAGTAAATGGCTGTGTCCAGGCCAATCCTTTGCCACCCCACAAGCCGCCTCCGAATTCTCACCTTGGATCGCAAACAATACGCCGCCTTCGTCCAACTGAGATCCCTCCGCAGGCGCAAGCGGATAGCCATTTTCACGCCAGCACGCGAAGTAGAGCGCCGCTCCTGGAATAAGGTACGCAGACTGATCGTGAGATGAACTTCACGCCGCAATGGCGCGGGAACTGAGGCACGTCTCGGCAGCCCGGATCATCTCCCGTTCCGGGATCGGCTCTTCCAAATAATCTCTTGCCCCAAGCTGCATTGCATCTAGATAACAACTCATGTTCAACGAACGGGCCACCACCAGAACCTGTTTGTCGCGATCCAGTGCCAGCGCTTTTTCCAACACCCTGCGCCCCTCGAATTCCGAACTGCCCTGGCTCAATACGACAAGATCAAAGTGCTCGGCATCAAGGCACTCCATGGCTTGGTTATATGAACCGCAAGTGACGACCGTGCACCCCGCCCCCTGCAGGACGGTCCGGTAGTAGACCAGGTCAGCCGGGTCTTCGTCGACGACGAGAACGTTACACTTGGCCAACAGCCGACTTTGTTCTGCGTGCTTCGTCACGCTGAAACCGTGTGCCATAAGACCCTCCGCAATCTCCTCGATCTCGTAAAACAGCGAATCGAGGTCTGTCTTTTCCCTCCTTGCCCTGCGGCGAATGTGTCTTTGTGAACACGCGGACAAGAAACACCGCGAAACCCCACTGCAATTGGCTATACGTCAGTTCTTACGAAGCTAAGTCAGTAATCTATCGGAGAATCAGGCTGAGGTGTCGCAAAAGCAAAACATCAGTGTGAGCTATTTGATGAGAAGCACTTTGAATTTCGGTAGGAACAAGCTCTCCCTTGTGAGATTCAGCGCTGAGGAATGCGCCTCGCCAACGCGCAAGGAAGAACGTTGATAATTAATTGCCGCCTCCTTCTCGCGAAGAACTCTTTTATGTTCGAGCAATTGTATCGTATCACAGCAGCGGGGCAAGTCAAGCAGATAAGTGCGATGACACCATTTGAGTCCGACTGGACGGTTTTTAACTGGCTCTACTCCCCATCTAGCATTTCTGAAGGATTAGATTACCGGCCGGTCTTTCCCGTTGGTTTCTTGCCATTTCCATGCGTTTTCAGCCAGTTCTCTGGTTCGATTTCCACATTTGACCTCCTTACCTTTGACATGCCTGTCTGCTCCCTGCCAACTCGAATAATGCAAGGCCACTTTTTTGAACTTTCTTATTAGACTGTCCGTATACAAAAGCACACCAGGTGGTCAGGACGGAATTTGGCAGAGATTGTCGATTTTGAGCGCAAACTGCGACTGGCGAGGATCGTTCCAGAGGCTGATGGTCTCCCTCGCTCAAAATGCTCGACACGGGCTAAGCCAGTCTGCAACCACGATTCCCGCTGTCGGCCGTGGCATCTCGTAGTCATTCCAGAAGGCAGGTCGAAATGATAAGACCCATTCTACGTCTGCATATCTTGACCGGGGTGCTGACGATATGCATGACGGGAAGTGCAAGCGCAGAGAAAGCGGCCCTCCACTATCGTTTACAGGTCCGGATTCAACCCGCCCTGCACCAGCTGGAAGCTGAGGCCTGGATCCGACATCCTCCCGCATCCCAGTTTTACTTGTTCAAGGGTCTTTCGGTTCGCGAAGTTATCGCTGACGGAAGGCCTGTGCCCTTTCACACGGATTCTTCCGCGGCGCCATTGCCCTATGTACCGATGGCGACTGCGGTGGACGTGGACGCGCAAGACATTCAGCAGTTGCAGGTCACATATGGTGGTGAGATCAGCGAGGTTGTGGCAGGCGTCAACATGATTACTCCCGATCTCGTCGAACTGGCCTCTTACGCAGGCTGGTATCCGGAGTATCAGGGAGCCCGGCGGTTTACGTTTGAGTTGCAGGCGAATGTTCCCAAAGACTTTGTCACCATCACCAATGGCCGCAAGAAATCTGTGGACGCTGAGCAGGGGAGGTTGATCACTGAGTGGAGCTCGTATGAAACGGGGATGGACATGGTGTTACTGGCCTCTCCACACTTCCATCAGGCTGCGGCGGAAGACCAAGGCAACGAGGTTGAACTATATTACTACCGTCTGCCGCCGAAGGTACTCAAAGCCAAAATGGACGGCTTGGCGGCGGGAATGAAACAGCTCACAAGCCTCTATGGACCGCCGCGGGTAAAGGGAATTTTGCGTCTCGTATACTCTCCTCGCGCCGGCTGGGGCTATTCCCGGATTCCCCTGGTTGTTATGTCCGAAGAGCGTGCCCGTGAATTGCTAAGGGGTGCAAATGGAGAAGCCAACGATTTTCACAACAATTGCCACGAGATGGCGCACTTCTGGTGGAGCGTTGCTGACCCTGCCACACCCAGTGACTGGATCAACGAGGGGCTGGCCGAATTCACAGCCTTCCGCCTGACCGAAGGGCGTTTCGGAGAGGCCTTTGCTCAAGCTCGCCTGGCTGAATACCGCAAAGATGCCGGTCAGAACAAAACCACCACCGCCATCGCTGAAACGACAAGCGACTCTCCCGACCGGTATATCAATCGCTACGAGAAGACCACCATGATGTTCCTGGAAGCGCAGAACCGCTTCGGGAAACCAGCGCTCAACCGGGTTCTTAAAGCGATCCATACACGCTTTGCCGGAACGGGTCAGGCAACGACCGCTCTATTCTTGGAAGAGGTGAACCGGCAGATGGGCAAGAAGGCCGCAGTTTTTTTCCGCACGGAGCTTTATCGCCGGCCGCCCTCGCCCACCTGTGAGCGGAAACGAGCGCTGGTAATTAAGCGGTTGCGCAGTACACCATTCTTTCGACGTCCTTTCGTTTCGCCCGGATCGTCGTATGACGCGGACAGCGCCCTGCTACGGGGGCGGTGCGCAGGTTTGTGTTGTGGCGTCTGCGACATCGTCAAGCGGGAGGCCCCTGTCCGCTACAAACAGCCCCTACAGGAAATCGCCGGCCCCACGAACGAGGGTCTGATGCGCAAGGGAGCGAACTGTCTCTTGACAACATCGACCCTGTTATAGATGCGTTACTTGGTTGTTATGATGACGGCGCATCGTGCCCGGAAAACCTTTGAGCGCGATGGCGCACTCACATTATGATTATTACGGACAAGAGGGAACGGCCTGGCCGTCCTAGCTGCGTTCATCTGGAGGCGTTCTTGGCACAGACTGCACAACCTGAAGTAGTGCAAACGCATCTTCCGCCGCCGTGGATTGTCGGCCTGGCTGTTTTTCCTTTTGGCTTGGTCGCAGGGTTCACCATCACCGCCTTGCCTTTCCTGCTGACTCATCTCGGCGTTCCGCTTAATAAAGTGGCCGACGTCAGCGCCACGGTGATGACACCAACCTTCTGGGGATTCCTGCTTCAGCCTCTGATGGACACAGGCCTCACCCGCCGCGCCTATTCCTGGCTTATGGCGGCAAGCGCGGCCATCTGCGTGGCGCTGGCGCTGTTGTTGCTTTCGCCGGCGCATCTGGGCCCCGCTACGGTGCTGCTGTTGCTGGGCGAGCTCTCCGTCGTGCTCTATAGTGGCGCTGTGGGCGGGTGGACCGCACAATTTACGCCGGACCATCTGCGTGGCTCCGTCAGTGGGTGGACCAACGTCGCCAATCTTGGCGGCGGCGCGCTGGGATCATTGGCCGTGATGTCTCTTGTGCCGCACATTGCCCTGCACTGGCTTGGACTCGGCCTTGGCCTTGTCATCATCCTGGGCACCGCACCAACCCTCCTCTTTCCTGAAGCCACAAAGTCCGCTTTCCACTTCCGGCAGATTTTTACCGATGCCATGAAGGCCACGTGGCGAGCGTGCAAGACTAAGGAAGTTCTGACCGGTTTTTGTCTCTTCCTTGTTCCGGCCAGCGCGGAAGCCGCCATTAACCTGTTCTCCGGCATGGGCAACAATTTCCACACCAGCACGACAACGGTGGTTTGGGTGACCGGCGCCGGATGCGCCATCACTGCATCGATAGGCGCTCTGCTGGGCGGATATGCCGCCAACCGGTTTTCCCGCGGATACCTCTATTTAGGTGCGGGTCTGACCACCAGCGTCGTCTCGGTCACGATGGCGCTCACTCCCCACACGCCGATGGCTTTCATCCTGGGCGCCTTGATCTATAACGGTCTAGCTGGAGTCACCTATGCGGCATTCAACGCTCTCGGTTTTCAGTTGGTGGGCCAGGAAAATCCCGTGGCCAGCACGCAACTGGGATTGTTTGCCGCGGCCACCAACTTCGCGATTGTGTACATGACCTGGGCCGATGGGCTGGGCTACAAACACTTTGGCGTGCGCGGACTGATGCTGACAGATGGACTCGCCAGCATGATCTCAGCATCCCTCCTGCTCGCCCTGTTGGGCAAACGGCTTAAGAAAAGACAGAGCGACGCGATAGAACTGCCGGCACTAGCGGATTGATTGTGATGGCGGACCGTGCGGTCTGTTCCGCCCTGCTTACCTATCAAGACATTTAAGAATGTAACTTTCGTATACGGCTTATAGACATTTCTTGACGCGGGTAGTAAACTTGCTTTCCTTGTAATCACTGATTTCTCGATGAAAAGGAGCATGCAGATGACCGGGAGGCCAAACCTCTGGCGTAGATCGGCAACCCTTGCAATTCTGACGGTACTTCTCGGGATGGGAATGCCGCCGGCGCGTGGACAGGAGATTGCTGCCACCCCGCCGATGGGCTGGAACAGTTGGAACCACTATGGTTGCAAAGTCAGCGAGGCAGTTGTCCGCGAGCAGGCTCACGCCATGGCGACCAACGGGATGAAGGCCGCCGGCTATGAATACGTGAACGTCGACGACTGCTGGGCCGGCAAGCGCGGCCCGCACGGGAACATCCATCCGAACAGCCGGTTCCCGGACATGAAAGCGCTGGGAGACTACATCCACAGCCTGGGCTTGAAGTTTGGAATCTATTCTTCGCCAGGTCCCAAGACTTGCGCCGGCTACACCGGCAGCTACAAGCATGAAAAGCAGGACGCCGAAACCTACGCGTCCTGGGGCGTGGACTATTTGAAATACGATTGGTGCAGCGCCCGCGAAGTCTACAAGCCTTCGCAAATGCCTGCCGTCTACAAGAAGATGCACGAAGCGCTGGTTGCCACCGGGCGCCCCATCGTCTTCAGCCTGTGCCAGTACGGAATGGACCGCGTCTGGAGATGGGGAGCGTCGGTGGGCGGCAACCTTTGGAGAACCACCGGGGATATTCAGGACAATTACACCCGCATGGCCTTCATCGGATTCGGGCAGGAGGGCCTTGGAAAGTTTGCCGGTCCCGGGCATTGGAACGATCCCGACATGCTCGAAATCGGCAACGGGCACATGAGCGTGGATGAAGAGAAAACCCACATGAGCCTGTGGTGCATTCTGGCAGCTCCTCTGATTGCAGGGAATGACCTGACAAAAATGTCTGCGGAAACGCTGGCCATTCTGACCAATCCGGATGTGATTGCTGTGGACCAGGACCCGGCAGGAATTGAGGGACATCGGGTGACCGAGGAAGGACCGCTGCAGGTTTGGGTCAAGCCGCTGGCTGACGGCAGCAAAGCCGTGGGGCTTTTCAATGAAGGTGAGTCAACCATGCCGGTTACGGTCCACTTTAAAGACGTCGGGCTTAACGGCCCGGTATCGGTTCGCGACCTGTGGGCGAGGAAGGATCTGGGAACCTTCAAAGGAAGCTACACAGCCCAGGTTCCCCGGCACGGCGTGGTCATGATCAGGGTCAAGACAACTAGTTAAAATTCTGGCGGTAAGTTTTGCTTTTTAAGCCTGGAGGGGGCACGAAGCTTCGAGGATGGCATGGTTGGCTTATGAATATCAAGTCTGATTCATCACAAGTTATAAAACCGCTGGCAGGAAGTTGCCAGCATCGGTGGCTGGACCAGGAGAGCGCCTTTCTGGTGGCGCAAGTGTGCGAATTCTGCAGGCTCTACCGTTATAAGGTCGCGCTCATCTCCGACTGGGAATATCGTGCTCCAATCGCGCCGGTTGCCTTTGATCTCGATTTGACCTGATCACAGGATTTCGAAAAAGGGGTCATTCACGGTCACTGGCGGAGTCTTCTGTTGACGGGAGTATTGTTTCTCGTTTGTGCCAGCACTCCCGAAATTGTGTGCAGCGCCCCTCGGAATCAAGCGACAGCACGCAGACCCCGTCCAGTTCGAACCGCTTTTGCTCGCTCGGGCGTAGGAACGATGCCCACCAGTGCGCAACACCTTCAGCCGGGCCGGCGGCAAGAATTTCAAAACCAAAGCGAATTTGCTCCTGGCTGCTGGTGACGTGCTTCCAGTATTTCAGCAGTTCATGACGGCCACGGATGGGCCTCGTGAATGGCAGCACAAAATAAACAGCGCCTTCGGCAAACAGATCTACCGCCGCTTGCGCGTTCCGCTGCTCCCATGCCGCGCCATAGGCGCTCAGCCAGCCCTGTAACGTCTCTTTGTTCACGATTCAATGCCTGAAAAATGCCGGGAACGGATGGGCTCGTACGCCGAACCCTCGCCAGTGCCTTTGCGGCCTTCGCGTCTCTGCGCCTTTGTGAGAGGCTCTTGTGGCGCGGGCTTCACGATAAAAGCGTTCTCACGCGAAGGCGCGAAGAAGCGTCCATGCACGTTGCACCTGCGCGAAGTTTCAGCATATCAGATATCCGGCCCCGCGAACTCTTCCTCGCCTGCCGCAGATTCAGCCCGCGTCTCCTGCGTTGTCTTGACATCACTGAACATGAAAAACCATACTGACCTTTAAGGGGTACGTATTCTCCTCCATAATGTTGTTGCAGGCATAACTTAAGGATGTGACATGCGCGAATTGCGATCAAGCCGGGCCCTGATGCTCGACCTCTACGAACTGACGATGGCAGCCGGCTATTACGAACGGCGAATGGACTGCCGTGCAACTTTTGAGTTGTTTGTCCGTTCCCTGCCCGCCGAGCGATCCTACCTGGTTGCGGCGGGAATCGACGACGCTCTTGATTATCTGGAAACACTTCGCTTCACGGATGATGACATCCGGTATCTGCGAGGCCTTCCGGCCTTCCGCAGCGTGTCGGACGATTTCTTTGATTACCTGAAAAGTTTCCGCTTCACCGGAGATGTTGCCGGGGTCCCGGAAGGCACGATCATTTTCGCGGAAGAGCCCATCCTGCAGGTTACGGCTCCGGTGCTCGAGGCGCAGGTTGTCGAAACCTACTTGCTCTCGGTCGTCAACTTTGAAACTCTCATCGCCTCAAAAGCCGCCCGCGTGGTCCGCGCTGCAGCCGGACGCAGGATCCTGGAATTCGGAACGCGCCGGGCGCAAGGGCCGGAAGCCGGCTTGAGGGCGGCCCGCGCCGCGTACGTGGGCGGGTGCGATGCCACTTCAAACGTCGAGGCGGGCTATCTTTATGGCGTTCCTGTTGTCGGAACGGCTGCCCATTCATGGACACAGGTTTTCCCTACCGAACGCGAAAGCTTTGAAGCGCTTCTGGAAGTGTTTCCGGAGACAGGCGTCCTGCTGATCGACACGTACGATGATCTGACGGGAGCAGAAACGGCGGCAACGCTGGGCAGGAAATTCCTGGCCGTGCGCCTGGACAGCGGCGACCTGCTCCAGAAGAGCCGGGAGGTCCGGGGCATTCTGGACGCGCACGGCCTTCAGGACGCGAAGATCATCGCCAGCGGCGATCTGAACGAATACCGCGTGGAAAAGCTAGTCGAGGCAGGAGCCCCCATCGATTCATTCGGCGTGGGAACCGATTTGGCGACCTCGCGCGACGCTCCTTCTCTGAACGTCGTCTACAAACTGGTGGAGATGAACCGGGACGGCCGGGTGGAATACAAGGCCAAGTTCAGCGAAGAAAAAGTGTACTGTCCCGGTCGAAAGCAGGTGTTTCGATTCACTCAGGAGGGCAAGTACGATCATGACGTTCTGGCCCGGTCGGAGGAAAGCTATCCTGAAGCTGAGGCATTGCTTCAGTTGCTGATGCGCGACGGCCGGCGCCTGAGTGCGCGCCAGCCCGCTGCGTCAGTCCGCGAGGCCGTGCTGGCCAGCCTCGAACGGCTTCCAGAAACCTACCACGCTCTGCAGGGCGCTCCTGAATATCCCGTCAGAAAAAGCGAGGCCATCAATTATCTGCTTGAGCAAGTCCGCAGCCAGTACGTTACCACACGGAAGCCCCCCACCGCGACGAGAGCGAGCTAATCCTCAGGGGAAGAAACTATGGCAGCTTTAGCCTTCTTTGATGTCGATACGCAGTTTGACTTCATGGATCCGGCGGGGAAACTTTACGCTCCGCACACAGAGGAGATCATCCCTCACCTCGCCCGACTGATGGCTTACGCGCGCGAAAGGAATATTCCGGTGCTCTCGTCGGCGGACGCTCACGCACCCGACGACCCGGAATTTAAAATCTGGCCTCCGCACTGCGTGGCTGGCAGCCCGGGCCAACGACGCATCAAGGAAACACTGTTGCCCGGAGCCGTGACGGTCTCGATGCAATCCGGACCTTTCGTCGTTCCTGAGAAATGGCCTCCGCAGATCGTCATCGAAAAAGACGTTTACGAGACGTCAGCAAATCCTAACTTTGACGCCATTCTGGCGGCCCTGGGCCCGCGCCGTTATGTTGTGTTTGGCGTTTTCACCGAGTATTGCGTTCGCGCGGATGTTCTTGCGCTGCGGCGGCGCAACAAGCCCGTCCAGTTGGTTGCGGACGCGATCAAAGCGATTTCCGAGGGGGACGGGCGAAAGGCACTTGATGAGATGATCGCCGCCGGTGCAGAACTGGTCAAGACATCCGACGTCTGCATTTGAAGCGCCCCGGAGAATCCCATCGTTTTTTCTCCGTGCCCTCCGTGACCCCCAAAGCCTCAACACAGTGCAGCCGAGCCGCAACCAAACGTGGCACGGCCGTCTCTGCCTTGGTCACGGGCGGGACGCCCGTGCCACGCGGCGAAAATTTATGCGAGTCCAAACATTTTGGCCATTAGTAGTACAGAGAGCACAGAGGCCCTCCGTGGGCTCTGTCTGAAACCTTCAAAACTCACAAAGAACTCAGAGACCTTGCCACTAATTCAATTTGGGCGCGCAGAAGCGGCCGTCCCGTGCCGCCGAAGATTGATGGGGGCTGCACGATTCGCGTGCTTTCAAAATCGATGGGCGTACAATAAAAATAGGCAGCAAACCGACGTCGAGGGGCCGACTTCTGTGGCCCGATCCGCACCTGTTCGGCTCCCCGGAAGGGATCGTTGCAATGGTCAACGCGTCAGACCTGCGGGCGGGGATGGTCATCGAGGTCGATGGATTGCCTTTCAAGGTGATCGAAGCCGCATTCCATGTAGGCCAGGGGAAAATGCCCGGAAGCGTCCACGCCAAACTGCGAGACGTCTTAAAAGGCACGACGAAAGAGTTGCGTTTTCGCCCGGAAGAACGCGTGGAAGAGACTGCACTCGAAAGGCAGGGGATGGAATTCCTATACAGTGACGCCGATTCCGCGACTTTTATGAACCCGCAGACCTTTGAGCAGGTCTCCATTCCGCTTGAAATTATTGGCCCGGGGCACAGTTTCCTCAAAACGGAAATGACGGTTCCGGTGGAGTTCTATAACGGGCAGCCCGTCAGCATTGTTCTGCCCGAAACCGTGGAGTTCACCGTTCGAACGACAGCGTCGCCCATCCATCAGCAACAGGACAGCACGTACAAATCCGCCATGCTCGAAAATGGCATGGAGGTGATGGTACCGCAATTCATTGCACCCGGCGAAATGGTGCGCATCGATGTCGCGACCGGCAAGTACGTGGAACGCATGCGGAAGGAAACCAAGCGGTTTTAGCGTCGGGTTTCTACAGTGTGTGGTAAAACCGTGCCAGGCTGCACCTTTCACGGTGTAGCAACCAGACGAGCCGGAGCCAGTCCTTCCCAGCGGCCATCGGGTAGTGCCAGGCCGCGCATGGACAGGCTCTGAGCACCGGTACAGCGCAGTTTCCAACTCAGAGCGTCTTCAGGTAAGCGATCAGATCGCTGATCTGAGTCTTCGAAAGTTTGCCCCCAAAGGGCGGCATCGGCATCGGCTTGCCCGCCGGGTTGCCTTTTTCGATCTGTTCCTGAACATTGGCAACGGTTGTCGGTCGGTGAGAATAAGGAAGCGTCTTATTCTTGAATAATCCCTTTAGACCCGGCCCAATTTTGGTGGTCGTCTCGTTTGGAAAGTGGCACAACGAGCAGTTTTGATCGAATACCTTCTTTCCCTCTTTGGCAGCGGGAGAGAGAGCCGCCTTACCTTTGGCCCAAGAAATGGTCGCAACCGGCAGGGCCAAAGCCAGCGCCAGAATGAACAGCCATTTAACAGTTCTCAATGAACGTTCTTGCATCGTGCCTCCTCGAATTCACTTAACAAATCTCTTCACAACTTCCGCGCCTGCAGCACGCAGCCTCTTTTCAAGCTCATCCCGTGCGCTTTCCGGCGGATTAGTTACGCCAATAAGAATCTTACCACTGCTGACAGCCGGGTCGTAAAGCTTGCGTCCGCGCCAATCCGGGATGCGGGCGGTGATCAAGAGCGTGAACAGAGTGGCGAGAATCGCCCCCAGCATCGTCAGCTCATATGTAATGATGCCGTCCGGCCACTTGGTAACCAGATGCATTCCTCCCGAAATCATCGGGTAACTCTTCTGTGTGAAGGAGACGAACCACCAGCCGCTGAGGCCGCCGATCAGGCCGCCCAACGCGGCGACCCACGGCATCCGCGTCTTGTGATCCCGCTTGCCGAACCCATATTCTTCATAGGGCTCGCCGGAAACCACCGCGATGTCGCGGTCTTTGAAGCCCAGTTCACTCTGCCCGCGCTCCAGGACGTTCAGCGCGCGCTGCGCGGAATCGGGATCGGGATAAAGTCCGTAGATAGCGTTCATCTCATTCCTCTTGATGGATTCCCTCTGTCGCGCTATGGTTGCTCCGCCGCAGGCTCCGGTGCTGCCGCCAGAGCCGGCGCAGCTTCGGGCGCCTTCTGCATGCCAAGCTTCAGTTCCCAGATCGAGATAATCGGAAAGACCCTGGAGAAAATAAGATACAGAAGGCCCATGCCCGCAAACGTTCCTGCTGTAATTGTAATTTCCACCCAAGTCGGCTTGTACGTCCCGAAGTTGTAAGGCAGGTACTTGTGTGAAAGCGAAGGGACAATGATCAGGAAGCGTTCGAGCCACATCCCAATAATGACCGGGACGGAAGCGAACACCGTCCAGCCGATTTTTGACCGCAGCTTTTTAATGGCCAGGATAGGCATCGGAATAAGGAAATTGCAAAAGACCATGGTCCAGAACAGAGGCGAATATCTTCCGCTCAGGGTCGTCCAGAAGACCGCCATCTCACTCGGATAATTGCCGTACCAATTCGTCAGCCGCTCAGCAAAAACAAAGTAGAACCATAACAGGCTCATTACCAGCAGCAACTTGCCGAGATTGTCAAAGTGCAGGGGCGTAAGATACTCCTCCAGGTGCAGCAACTTGCGAAGTATAGCCATAGCGATGATGAGTGCAGCGATGCCGCTGAAGATCGCGCCTGCCACAAAGTACGGACCAAAGATCGTCGAGTGCCATCCCGGCACTGGCGCCATGGCGAAATCCCAGGAGACAATCGTATGCACCGAAACGGCCACGGGGATGATCGCCACCGCCATGATGCGCATGGCCATCTCCAGCCGATGCCACTGCTTCGGCGTGCCGCGCCAGCCGAGCGAAATAATGCTGTAGACCTTTTTCCGCCAGCCGTTCGACCGGTCGCGAATCAGTGCAAAGTCCGGAAAGCTCGGAAGCGCCAGGAAAATGACGCTGCCGGTCAGATAGGTGTTAATGGCGAAGAAATCCCACAGCAACGGCGAACGGAATTGAGGCCAGATGCTGCGCTCGCTGGGATAAGGGATCAGCCAGAAAAAAAGCCACGGCCGCCCCAGGTGAATCAGCGGAAACATGGCGCCGATCGATAGGGCAAAAACCGTGATGGCTTCCGCGCAGCGCGTCACCGGCCTTCGCCAGGTGGCGTTGGAGACTCGGAGGATGGCGGAAATCAGCGTGCCCGCGTGGCTGATGCCGATCCAGAAGACAAAATTCGTGATATAGAAGGCCCAGAAAACCGGCCGGTCCAGCCCAGACACTCCGAGGCCGTTGTAAATCTGATAGCCCCAGGCAAAAAAGGCCGCCAGCACTACAGCGCTCAGGAACGCGGCAGCAGCATAGAAGCGCCACGTGGCGTGGTAAACGGGACGGAGCAAGTCCTCATTGATTTGTTCAGGCGTTTTATCCATTGTACCAAGTACTGCGTTTGAGATATGTCACCTTCGGATGAGTTCCCAGTTCCGCCAGCAGATGCGTGCCGCGGTTGGAACGGGAAAGCCGTGAAACTTTGCTCTCAGGGTCGTTGAGATCGCCAAACACCATGGCTTCGGCGGGGCAAGATTGAACGCACGCCGGATTGAACTCGCCGTCTTTGATCGGACGCTTCTCCGCCTGCGCCTTCATTTCCGCCGACTTGATGCGCTGGATGCAGAACGAGCATTTCTCCATGATCCCCACCGAGCGCACGGAGACATCGGGATTGAATTGCAGGTTGAGCGGCTTGTCCCAGACCGGGTTGTAAAAATTAAAGAAGCGCACGAGGTAGGGGCAGGCATTGCCGCAGTAACGCGTGCCGATGCAGCGATTATAAATCTGCGCGTTCAGCCCCTCGGGGTTGTGGTAGCTGGCGTAAGTGGGGCAAACCGGCTCGCACGGGGCGTCGCTGCACTCCTGGCAGGGAACAGGTCGATATTTCACCTTGATATTGGGAAAGTTCCCTTCATAGTACCGCTCCACACGAATCCAGTGGATGGCGCGGCCGCGCGCAGCCTGATCCGCGCCCACAATCGCAATGTTATTCTCGGCATGGCAGGCGGCCACACAGGCCTCGCATCCCGTGCACCGGTCCTCGTCAATCACCATGCCCCACCGATGTCGCAAAGGCTGTTTCTGTTTCACCTTCGCGTGTTTTTCATTACTTTGACTGCGGTCCATTGTTGCCTACCGGTGCCGGTATCTGCGCGGCCACTCGCGCAGCCCGCCACTAAAGAGAATGAGTTTGCCTTTTTTACCGGAGCGTGTAATCTTCACTCGCGTAGACGCCCAGGCCAGGGCGCCCGTTTCCGGCTCTTCTTGCGGTGCCAGAATCTTGATCGGGTTCGCTCCCCGGTCACTGGCGTATCGGCCATAATGTTCATGCCCCTGGCCCACCGGCATCGCCACCACATCGGGAGCAATTCCTGGAGCCAGCAGCGCGGGCGCCTGCAGCTTGCCGTGCTCAGAGGCCACTTCCAGCAGGTCGCCCTGCTTGATGCCCATCCGCGCGGCCGTCTGCGGGTTGATTTCCACCCAGACGCACCACATGGCCGTCGAAATCACGTCTGGCATTTCCTGCATCCACGGCAGGTTGGCGTGCGTCCCGTCACCAAATTGCTGCGACGAGTAGGGCAGGAATTTAAAGGGATATTCCTTCGCGTCGCCCTCAAATCCCGGTTCGGTGACTTTGGCGGGAGCGGCCGGTGGCTTCGCAACGGTCCTCACGGGAGGATTCGTTATTGCAGTGCTCCACCAGCCGCCCCTTTCCTGTACCTGGCTCCAGAAGTCGTCTGCGGTCGTTGCGGTGACCGACCCTGGGTGGCTGCGAAGCGGATCAAAGGCCGCCTGGAGCATCTCTTGATAAGTTTTCCACGGCAACACCTTGCCCACATCGCCGCCCAGTTGATGCGCCACCTCCAGCAGCACATCCGGCATGGCCCGCGTATGGTGCAGCGGGTTCATCGCCGGTGGCGCGAGGCTTGCCACGGCTTCTGTGGTACCCGACTCCGGAATGTTGTCGATCCAGGACTCGAGATAGGAACTGTCCGGCAGGATAAGGTCCGACAGGATACTGGTCTCATCGACGAAACTGCCGAAGCTCGCAATAAACGGCACCTTTTCGAGCGCCTCCTGCACTCGCCAAGCCACCGGGCTGGCAAAAACCGGGTTGGCGTTATAGATCAGCAGGACATCAACCGAACTCGATCCTGTCAGGATGCCCTCGCAAAGCGCGTGGACGGACGGGCCTTGCTTCAGAGCTGAAAGATCCTGCATCGGTGGCTGCGGGGTGAAGAAAACTCCGCCTGGCTTTTCCATACTGCCCACCAGCGCATTGAGCGCGTTCACTGCCAGTGCATTGCCAAGCCCATTAGTCTGGGCAAGCGGCGCTCCGCCGATGATGGCCACAGCGGGTGCGTGCACAGCCATTTCACGAGCGAGCCGTTGAATCTTCGCCGCTTCGACGCCTGTCATCTTCGCCACTGCTTCGGGAGTATAGTCCGGCAACCCTTTCGTCCAGCCATCGATCTGAGCGCCCGCAGTTCCGGCTGCTTCCGCCGGCCGCAGTTTCTCGCTGAGCATCACGTGCGCGAGGCCCAGCGCCAGCAACCCTTCCGTGCCCGGCGTCGCATAAACCCATTCGTCGGCGTTCGCGCCGGTCTGCGACATTCGAGCCTCAACCTGCACAAACCTGCCGCGCAACCCCGGCCGACCCTGCCGCATTGTTCCGTAACCGAGGTTCTGCGAGACAGGTGAATTCCATGTGCCCAGGAATTCGGCTCCAAAGGAGACCACATAGTTGGCGTTCGCCAGGTCGAAGGTCGGCAACTGGTGATGGCCGAAACTCAGTTCATTGGCTCGCCGGAGGACCGTTTGCTCAAAGAACTCAAACTTCACCGCCGGAGACGCGCCAAGCGCCGCAAGAAATTGCTCGATCAGAACGCCACGGTGGTCCCGAAGCGGTTGCGTCAGGAAGGCGAGCGGCGATGGCTTGCCTGGAGACTTCGGCTGCGGCAGGTGCGCGGCCAGCTCCTTGATCGCCTCTTCCCAACTGATCTCCTGATATTCTCCTGACCCGCGCGCCCCCGAGCGCCGGATCGGGAAGCGGACGCGGTCAGGGTTGTAAGTGACCTGCAGTCCAGCCTGTCCCCACGCGCACAGCTTGCCCCGGTTGACAGGGTGCTCGGGATTGCCTTCCAGCTTCTTGGCCAGTCCCATGCTGAGCAAGCCCAATTGCCCGTGGCGGGTTACCTCCGCCTCGCCTTCCATCACCCGCACCTGGAGGCCGCATCCGGCTCCGCATTGCGTGCACACTCCCGGCTTCCACGTAGCAATGCCGGGAATCAATTGCTCTTCCGGAATAAATCGGACGAGATGGCGCTCCGGCTTGCCACAGGCATCGAGCGCCGCTGTTGCGCTGCCTACCGCCGAGATTTTCAGAAAGTTGCGACGATCCATAGTCCTCTTCGCTGCAATTACCGCGCCGTGCTCCCCCCGCCTTCGGGCGAACTCGCGGCGCCTAGAAATGACAAGTCGTACAATCTGTTGGCGCGTTGTGCATCCTGTGACAGCCCACGCAAAATCCCATGTTCAGGCCTGCCTTGCGAACTGCGACTGTTTGCTTCTTCATGTCGCCATGGCACGTGGCGCAATCGATGCCCGCACGGATGTGGGGCGCGTGCCAAAACTTCACGTGGGCCGACTGGTAAAACCAGTAGACGCGCCGCCAGGGGATGTCCTCACCCTTTTTCTGGTACGCAGCGACCTTCTTGATTTCCGGGAAGTTGGTTGCAATCACCTGGTGGCAGGTCATGCAGAGTTGCACGTTGGGGATGGTCGCGTTCGGCCCCTCCGACGTTCCCTTGTGGCAGTCCGTACATTGCATCCCGTGCTCCAAATGCATCTTGTGAGTAAAGGCGATCGGCTGCCGCACGTGAGTGGGATAGATATCAAAATAATCCTTGGCCGCGGCCAGCACAGTCGGATGCGCTGTCGTGAACCGTCCCGAAGTCACATAAGCAGGGTTTTTGTGTTGCGCCTGATTGCCGGCCGAGCACGAAACAAAAGTTGCGATGACACCAGCAGCAACAAGAAGCAACCCAAGTCGAGTCCAGCGTCTAATAGGTGCCATAACGAAAAGTCAAACCATCCCTTGAATAACAGCAAATTTGAAGTGTGCTCATTCCACTAAAAACTTCTTCGTTGATGGCTGACCGCTTCCCTTCCCGGAAGCGGAGCCGCTTGTCAGGAAGCAAAATCATAAACTTCAGCGCTCCCTGATAGGGTTCAACTATCTGTCCGCCTGAGTTCATATGAAGTCGCATTCCAACCACCCCTACACCAGCGGCTCCGGACTGTTCTCAGAGGTTGCAGGCCAGCGACGCACTGGGGCTTGTATTTCACTCGTGCCGGAACGTAAAGTCCGCCGTCGTCGTCTCATGCGCATGCACGGTCACTTTGTCTTCCTGCGTCCCAAAGGTAGCCGTCCACGCCTCAAGCGTATATTCGCCTGCGGGAACGTCCTTGATGGTAAATGTCCCTTCCTTGCCGGTCACATCGTAGAACGGATTCGTGACGACCCCGATATATGCCCTCATCCAGGGGTGCTCGTTGCAGTGCACCGGGATCATGACTTCGGGATGCGCGAACCTCTTGTAAAACGGGGCAGCTCCCGGCGGCTGCGACTGGTTCCACTGCGGGTTGTACCTGGGCACGACGTGAATGTTGTGAGTCGTGAAATCGCTATTCACAACCTTAAGACGCTGACCCACCATGATGCCCAGAACATGGGGGATGTACATGCATCCCCTTTGATCCAGTGTAACTGCCCGCCGGGGGGCTGGATATTTCTGCGCCCCGGATTTGATGTAGACAAAAACGTAGGGCAGCGTGTCGTTGGCGTTCACCTGCCCGTCTTGCGGATAGACCGCCTTTCCATGCTGCTCTTTGACGCACGCCGGATCTTGCGACATGGAGATCTGGGGAAGGTGCGGCTTGGTCCCCTCAAAAAGGATCTTGCCCGTGATCTCACCGGTGGCGCCTGATTCGCCCTGCGAACGGGGCGTGGGCGCCGCGAGGGCAACCTTCGCTTGCACGATCCAGATTACGAAAAGAGCCGCAATCAGAGTGACTGACCAAATATTCTGTTTTCGCTTCATTCTTGTCTTGACCCCCGCAAAAGTTTCGAACAGCTTATCAATTTTCGCTCAAATAAGGAACATCCATATCAAGACGACCCAGGCGGTATTTCACTCCTCATTTCAGGGGCTCACGCGCCCCGCGGCGTCCGAGTCAAACTGCAATCAGTAATCTCGAAAGAGCTGCAGGAAGGCTCGTATTGCTTGCGCGTCCGTTTGCGCCCGAATCCGGCTTTCGCAACAGAGTTGCCGCCTTCCTGCCTTTGCCAATGCGACCTAGAAAATGAACCAGGCCGTGAAGTACGTTGCGTTGTTGTCAGATGCGTTCCGCCCTGCGCCGTTGTAATTCGTGCCTGCGCCGTCAAAAGTCAGGTACCCGGTGTATTGGGCCGTGAAGTCAATGTTCTGCCACGGCCAATAGGCAAATTGGAGAATGTACCCATCGCTCTTCGGGTTACCGGTCGCGCTGCCATTCAAGGGATCGTCAGAAGACGGGGCATAAAGCACCGGGTCCGTTGTCCCCCAGGTGTTGAAGTACCCGACAGTGGCGCCGTACTTGTTCCTGAAGTGATGGTTGCCGTCGATCTTAAAGGTATTCAGGTCGTGATGCGGAAAAGCAGCGCCTTGCTGCACAAACGTCCCATACAGGTCGGCGCTCTCGTGTATGTAAGTTGTGTGGATCGAAATAGTGTCGTTGTTTAGGGTCGGCAGGATTCGCTCATACTGGGAATCCACGGCGACATCAGTAAAATCATCTTCCGGCCCGACAATCGCGTTCGGTGTCGAGGCCACGTGCATCCCGTAAGTACCGACTTCAAGGTAGTTGTTTCCCATCGTCTGCTGCCACGCGAACCGCCAGTAGGGCGCAGCTCCCTGAATGTTGATCCCGAAGTCCACCCCGGGGTTAGGCTGCGGGCCGCCAATATGTTCAGACCGATAAAGGGTAACATCGCCATAAAGATGGTCATTCCACATGGCATAACCGCCCAGGCCGGCCACGTCCTGCGCAAGCCCACCGTCAATCAGCGTGCCCGCCACGGGCGTGGGCGTCTGATCCGGGGCCACCCAGGGGAAACCCCAGGCCGGCGTGTCATTCCAGAGATCTTCAACACTCGGATTGTTGTTGAAGGTGATGCCGTACACCAGGTCTTTTCCGGCAAAGGTCCTCCGGTTCGCATACCGAACGTCGGTATTGTCCCAACTGAAGTGGTCAGCCTGAGCGTCATAGGTGACCTGGATAAAGGCTCCGACGTGCGTGGACATCGCACCGGCCAGAAAAAGGCTGGCGGCCTGCGGGAATTCATAATTCCAGTTTTGCGTTCCAGGCTGTGGTCTATTCGTTCCTGCCATCGCAAATTGAATAAAAGCGGCAATGGGCATATAGCGGTTCAGGCTCAGACCCGCTTCTTGACGACCAGGCTTGGCCGTAATCTGCGGCATACCCGTCAATGTGTACCCATTAAGTTTGAATGCCCTTCCGAACGGCGTGAGCTCCGGAGGGATGGTATGGCAGGAGCTGCAGGGCAATCCGGTTTGCCTTGCGAAGCTGGTGATGGCCCAGGCTCTGGTGTTGCTCAGGAACGCAAATGCCACGACCGCCATACCGATCCACGCAGTTCTGCTAATTCGCTTCAACGAACCCATCTAAAACACCTCCACTTGATGAACTTTACTTGCCGGATCCGTCTGACGCCGGACGCACAAATTTTCAAATCAAAAAGCTTCTTGTCGAAGCCCCAATCTGTCAGTAACGCGGACGATCCGAAAACCCCACGAGCTAGTCTGCGCCAGACCGCACCTTCTAGCCGACAACTTCCCTGATCTTCGCCGTCAGCCTGGCAAGATTCTGAATTGGACCTCGGGGCAGGCGCCGCAGTTCGTCATACAAAGGAATCATGACCTCGAAAAATTCCAGCATGGACTTCAGGCGCTCCTCGATATACAAATCTCCTTGTGTGGACTCCGTCAATTCTTCAAGGCATGCTCGCAATGTCGCGACTGTCGGGTTAATCTCCCGCCGGCGGCGTTCATCCAGAATCACGCGAAACATTTCCCAGGGGTCCTTGATCGCCTCGTAATACTGCTTGCGGTCCCCCCGAAAGTGGACCGGGCTGATAAGGCCCCAGTTCTCCAACTCGCGCAGGCTTGCGCTGACGTTCGAACGCGAAAACGACAGGGTGGCGGCAACATCTTCCGCGTTCAATGGGTCGTGGGACAAATAAAAAAGGGCATGGACCTCTGCAACCGTCCGGTTGACGCCCCACTTGCTTCCCATTTCTCCCCACCAGGCGACGAATTTTTCGGTTGCAGCATTAAAGTCCATAACGAAACTTCTGAACGCATCGTGCTTACGAACTTTTCTGAAATTACAATCGAAAGTGGCTACTTTGCAACAAACGATTATACTCAAGCTGTGATCTACATCACAACCATTTGTGATTCAGATCACACATCGGCATGAGTCCCCACCTTGACTGGCCGAAACTCCATGAAAACATTGGCCTGACACCTAATCCGGGCAGAGGCCTGCTCAACCTCGTCTGCAGAGAAAGACGCGGTTCTTAACCCTGTCAACCCCTTCGTTTGCTTAGCCGAGAGCTTCTCTGATTGCGGCGGTTACCTTGAAGAGCTTCTGAATGGAACCGTTAGGAAGGCGCCGAAGCTCATGATAGAGAGGAATGATGGCGGAAAAGAAGGACACAACCTCACGCATGCGCTCGGCAGTATAGGCATCTTCCGGAGCAATGCGGATCTGTTCTTCGAGGCAAGCTTGAAACGCGGCGAGAGCCGGATCGATCACCCGTCGCTTGTGGTCATCCAGAATGATTCGAAATGCCTCCCAGGGGTTCTTGATGGCTTCATAATACAGCTTCCGATCCCCGTGAAAGTGGACGGGGCTGATGAGGCCAAGGCCTTCAAGTTCCCTCAGGCTTGCGCTGACATTCGAACGGGAAATGGACAGCGCGTGTGAGACGTCGTCTGCGCTCAAAGGTTCGGCGCAAAGGAAGAAAAGCGCGTGCACTTCAGCAACCGTCCGATTCACGGACCATTTGCACGCCATCTCAGCCCAACTGGCTATGAATTTTTCAATGCTGGGTGTAATGGTCATAACGCATTGCTCGCGCACGCAGCTATTTCAATTACTCGTGTCACACCACCTGGTTGCGATTAATCCTGCCGCATAACTTCTCACCCGCCAGTGACATGTCTCACAAGCAATAGTGAGCCAGATCACACTCTGTTCCTTTCTCGCCGGTCGTGAAGAGTAAGGTATCTCCACGCAACCTACGCTGCTTGAGCGACTTACAGCCACAGACGTCCCGAGTGCTCTCTAGACCAGCCACTTGCATCGAATAAGGCAAGAATTTATAGCAGGTTGCCCACCGGGCCTGGGGTGCGTGCCCAGGATTTGTAGGGGCGGGCCTTGTGTGCCCGCCCGAGGGCACCCACAAGGGGCGCCCCTCCAATCAAAACACAACGTTACAGGGCGAGCGCCGCGCTTACGAGGGTAGCCTGGCGGGCGCGCTCCAGCGCCTCCAGATGAAATAGAGCGGGATACCTGCAAGGACAATAGCCAGACCCAGGGCGGACTCGAGCGGTTGAGTCACCAGGGTATTGGCAACAATGGCCAGAGAGGCAACGATAAAGGCGATGGGCAGCAGCGGGTACCCCCAAACAAGATAGGGACGGTGAAGGTCCGGCAGGCGTCGGCGCAAAATGATCACACCGGCAATCGCTGCCCCGGAGAAAATCCACATGGCGAAAATCACGTAGGTATAAAGCTCTTCAAATGATCCGCTGAGGGCCAGAAGAGTTGACCATGCGCCCAGCACGATCAGGGCGACAGCGGGAGTCTGGAATTTCGGATGAATGCGGGAGACGACCCTGAAGAACACCCCGTCTTTCGCCATCGCGTAATAAACCCGCGGCGCGGTGAGAATCGTTCCGTTCAATGCCCCGAAAATCGAACAGAGGATCAGGGCTGAAACAAACCTTGCCCCGCGCGGCCCAACCAGGAACTGCATGGCCGTCCCTGCCACGCGCTGGTGTTCCGCCAATACGGGCAGAGGAAGAACGTGCAGATACGCCGCATTGGCGGCCAGATAGACAACGACGATGATCAAGGTTCCGAGGAAAAAGCCAATGGGCAGTACGCGCGAAGGGTTTTTGATCTCGCCGGCCGTATAAGAGAGCTGATGCCAGCCCTGGTAGGCCCAGAGCACGCCAACCAGCGCCACGCCGAAAGAACTAAGCGTGGTGTGGGGCCTGGAAAGCGGATGGATCACAACCGCCGGCGTTAAGGGAGGCAGAAAGATCGCGCAGCCGATAATGATCCCGAGGCCACCCAGCTTTGCAATGGTGAAGATCGTCTGGACGGCGGTGCCCTTGCGCACTCCAAGAATGTTGATGAGCGTTAGAACCGCAATCACCACTGCACCTAGCACTTTCTGCTCGATCGAATTAAGCGGAACGAACGCTGACGCATAAATTCCGAAAGCCACGGCCAGCGTGGCGGCGGAGCCGGCGTCAATCACCAGCAGCGATCCCCATCCGTAAAGAAAAGCAAACAGCTTTCCATAGGCTTCGCGCAGGTAAACATAAATGCCGCCCGCCTCGGGCATGGCCGCGCCCAGTTCAGCCAGCGACAAGGCGCCGGCCAGCGCCAATGCGCCACCCACAATCCAAACCAGGTAAAGGCTAAAGATGCCTCCAACCTGAAGGGCGACATTGTGAGGGACCAGGAAGATCCCGGAGCCGATGATGGTTCCGACCACAATCGCGGTGGAACCAAGTATTCCGATTTCCCGCGGCAGGGTCCGTATTTCGGGCTGTTGGAGAGTGTCGTTAGGTTTCAAATTCATGCCATCCGCCTTTGCCGATGCGCACTGGTCAATGACTCATCTTTTTTTTGTAGCGGCTGGCTTTAGCCCGGGACAACATTTGATGCCCACTTAAAGATCGGGACTACCACATACGGAGTCACTACCCGCGAGTCCAACCGCTTTACGCCCGCGTGGTGCGCCATTATACTGGGAGACTGCTTGAAGAACCTAGTGAACTTTTTTCCGGGGTCGCAGCCGGCAAAACAGAGGAATTGGAGAAACCTATGGATTTCGTTCCTGAGCGCTTTCGTGACCAATGTGCGCTGGTGGTGGGCGGCGCGCAAGGAATCGGCAAAGGCATCGCCTTAAGGCTGGCGCGGGAAGGGGCCCATGTCATGATCGGCGACGTCGACCGCGCCATGATGGCCCGCACGGAACGCGAAATCGCGCGCCAAGGCTGTTCCGTTCGGACGGTGGCGTGCGACGTGCGCCACAGCCGCCAAGTGCAACGCCTGGTGGCGCAAACCATGCGATGGCAGAACCGAATCGATGTCCTGATGTACGTCGCCGGTGTTGCCAAGCTGGTGCCCTTCACGGAAACCGATGAAAAACACTGGGACTGGACGCTGGACGTCAATCTGAAGGGCGGCTTCCTGGTTGCCCGTGAAGTGGCGCCGCACATGATTCGCAGACGCAGAGGCAAAATGATCTTTATGGCTTCCACCAACAGTTGGGATGCGGAAGCGGGTCTGGCTCCTTATAACGCCTCCAAGGCTGGACTCTTTCTCCTGGCCAAAACGCTGGCGCGCGAGCTGGGCCCCTACGGCATCAATTCCAACGCTATCGGGCCGGGTTTCATCCGGACGCGTCTCACGGATCCCATCGTGAAAGATAAAAAATTCATGGGCAAGTATAAGGATCTGATTCCCGTGGGCCGTCTCGGCCAACCTGAAGACGTTGCCGGGCCGGCGGCTTTCCTGGCATCTTCGGATGCGGATTACGTCAACGGGATCCTGATGTTTGTCGACGGCGGCCAGTTGGCCTGAGATGCTTTCTTCGGGATTGAACGTCTTCGAAAATTCGGCGACAGCCGTGATCTCTAACAACAGGAGTTCAAATGCGAAAAGTCGTTAAAAGCAAGAAAATACCTCAGCCTCGCGGTCCATACTCCCCGGCTATTATTTCAAACGGCCTCGTTTTTGTCGCTGGCCAAGGGGCGATCAACCCCAAAACGAATGAGTTGGAACTTGGAGATATTCGTTCGGAAACGCGGCGTACGCTTCAAAACATCAAAACGATTCTTGAGAGTGCTGGAAGCTCGATGAAGGATGTTGTACGGGTGGGAGTGTTCCTTTCTGACATGAGGAATTTTGCAGCCATGAACGAGGTCTACGCGGAGTTCTTTCCCAAAGATCCTCCTGCACGCACAACCGTCGGCGCCAGCCTGCCCAAGATCAAGGTGGAGATCGACTGTATTGCGCGGCTGCGCAAGTCGCGCAAACGAAAGTGATTCGAGTGACTGATGGACTACCGGGAACTATCAACGCCGGCCCTGACGATCGATCTGGACATCCTCGAGCGTAACCTTGGGAAGATGGCCGCCTACTGCCGCGAGCACGGCCTCGGACTGCGACCGCACACCAAAACCCACAAGACACCTGAGGTGGCGCGCATGCAGATGGAAAGCGGTGCGACAGGCCTGACCGTCGCAAAGGTGGGCGAGGCCGAGGTAATGGCATTAGCAGGATTGGATGAAATCCTGATCGCCTATCCGATTTGGGGAGCAGAAAAGTTGCGGCGGATTGCGCAACTGGCGCTCGAGCGAGGCATCCTGCTCTCGCTCGATAGCGAAGCCACCGCCGAGGGGCTATCCCAAGCCGCCGGTTCAGCCGGAGCAACCGTCGGCGTGCTGGTGGAGTTTGATGCGGGGCTGCGCCGGTGCGGCATGCCGGCGGGTCCCGAGTGCCTGCAGCTTGCCAGAAAAATCGAAAGGATGCCGGGCCTCAAATTTCGCGGGCTGATGACGTATCCGGGAAACATCTGGGGCACGGAAGAGGAACGCGAAAAACAAGTGAAGCAGGTGGCCGAAAAGTTCGAGAAAGCTCTGGAGCCATTTCGCAAGGCCCGCATGGAAGTTGAAATTGTTTCCGGAGGTTCCACCCCCTCAGCGCGCAAGTCGCATGAGCTTCCCGGCCTCACCGAAATCCGTCCCGGCACTTATGCCTACAACGACATGAATACGTATTACCAGGGTGTGTGCGGGCTGGAAGAATGCGCGGCGCGAGTGGTCACCACGGTGGTCTCAACGACTGTACCGGGACGCGCGATGATCGACGCGGGATCCAAAACGCTCTCGTCAGACACATTGGGCTCTGGACCCGCTACCGGGCACGGGTACGTGGTCGAAGCTCCGGATGCGGCCTTGATCAAGCTGAACGAGGAACACGGCTATCTTGATATCACGCGCTCCTCGCACAAATTTCACGTCGGCGAGGTTTTGAGAGTGATCCCAAACCATGTGTGCTCTTGCGTCAACATGCACGACGAAGTTTTTCTTCTGCGCAATGGCCATGTACACGGTGCCTGGAAAGTCGCGGCGCGCGGAAAAGTGCGCTGAAGAACTGACTGAATGATGCCGGGGCCTGTCATTCTGCCGGGCCTGCGCTGAATCCTGCACGGAATCAAACCGGTCCGGGCTATAATCAATCCTTGCCACGGGACTTTGACTTCTGTAGCATGAGACTGGGGTGATTTTCCGGGAGCCAGGTAATCGCCTGCCGTTTGCCTGGGGTTTTAAGTTCTCTCAACGCGTCCTGAACGCAAACAAAGCTGAATTAAGTATCTTTCCACCGTCAATAAGTGGGGCCAAATGAAATCCAAGGGCAAAGACGAGAACCGTCTGGGACCGGTCAATCCGTTTGTCGTCGGCAATGTGTTTGTTGAAG
>JAKAWN010000367.1 GCA_021827245.1 Acidobacteriota bacterium
GACATTCGTAACTTCCTCGCTTTCCAGTACGAAAAGCGTCAAGCCTACGAACTCCTTGCATCGTCCTTAAAGTGGCCGGTTTTCACCTGCCCGCAAGTGGCCGGTTTTGCCCGCCCGCTGACAGCGGCGCGGCTGAAATCCCGGCCAAGCCGTCCGCGTGGTCGATACGGTCGGCGCCGGTGATGCGTGTCCAAATATCTGGTCAGCAGCGTGGGGACAATCCAAGTGCAACGGCGGTATTACACTTGGCCATGCTCAAGGCCTGGAACACCGGCCATCCCGGTGGCGTCGCCACCATTCCACGCCAACAGCGCCCAAGATGCCTTGCACCGGCTGAAAGACCTGATTGGAGAGGTCACCCAGACAATTCCGCATCGCTCCATCGCATCGGCTAACAATCTGGTGGTTTTCATTGAACGCACGGCGTCTTTGCCCGAACGACAGGTATCGCAGATCCAGCACATCACGAAATTTCATGATGGCGAGTTTATTTTTGGTGACGCAGTTGGCGGAAATGGAGTTTGTCAGACAGCCAAGCGATAAAACCCGTAGCACCCACAATGCACCAGACCATGGTCATGGTGTCAGTATTCCATCTGCATCCATCGTCTTCGACGCCAGCAGCAGCGCTGCGTGAACAACTCTATCGCACACCGGTCGCCCCAACGAACAGGGGTCCAGCCAACCGTGCAGCACCTGATTCCGAACGTTCCACCCAGCCCGATGCGTCAGGACGGCCCGCAGATAGTAGATGCACTGCTCTCCCAGTGTGTTGACTGTAGCTGGGTCGGTCAGCAAGCCGTCGAGCAACTTATAATCCATTGCTGGATCACCTTTTGACGGCTGAAGCGCGGAACGACCGGCGTTTTGAACAATACGTTGCACCGCCCGTTCTATCTGTGGCAGGAGAAATAGAATCGCCGCCGCATAGTCCCTTTGGAGCCAAGCCGCGAAACCGCGACGAAGAACTTCACGGCGATCCACGCTAAATGCACGCGAACCGACACAAAACCCCGCCAAGACCTCGGCCGTGATGCCCTTACGGCTCACTATTTCATCAAATTGAAATCCGAGAATCTGCCAATCAACCTGCAATGCGTTACAATAGCTGGTAACTACAATCTGCTCGCCGGCTTCTTTTGCCGATCCCGCCGAGGATGTTACTCGACCAGATTCGTCATTCGTCTGAACGGTGGCGATGTTGGCAACCAATAAGTGGGAGCCATCCGTAGTTGGTTGTGGCGGAACCCGCATCAGTACCCATCGCCGGATCGCTTCGGGCGTTTCTAAGGCGCAAATTTTCTCGATCTCTTTTCGTACTTCCATAATCGGTACCTTTATCGAAAATCCCCACTCTTGCATCATATCCGGGAGCGTTTTTAAGCGGACCAACATTCCGGCCGCGAGTTCATCCGCAAGTTTAGGAAAACCGTTGTCGTGAAGAACCTGGACGATAGGTTGCACGCATATTGCGACGTGCATTGGGTTGAGTTGATTGCATCCATTAAGCGCCGCTCGCTGCAATAACTTTGCTAAACAATCAACGTCGCCAAGACGGTTTTCACGCCGATAGTAATCGACGAGCCGTTTTGTATCTTGGCCGAGCATAATAAACGCTTCACCGATACCTGCGGAGATCGAATCAAGAGTCGCTTGAAATGAAGCCTCGACTCCTGCAAGTAACTTATCCTGAATTGTCGTCGGAACCTTCAGCTTGCCCGCTTGTTCCACCAAGAGCGCGTCAAAACACTGTGGCCAAAGGTTAACCTCCTTGACTTTATTGGACCAGCACTTTTCCGCCAGCGCGACCATCGCTTCGGCGACCTGAGCGGCCATGTCACGCTGTCCCAGTGAGAGAGCCAACCGCAACGCCCGCTTGAGTGGTGGCATGGCTTCGCTCCAAGCATTTGGTTCGCATTTCGCGGCTGTTTCCATGGCGGCTTGGATTTGAATTGTCCCCACATCAAGGCGGTTCACTTTCAAGCTCCTTGCTGCGGAAATCTGCAGTGTGATCGCCGCATATCGTTCACGTAATCGATAGTTCTGGGTAGCTTTTGCACGACTACACCAATAATCCACAAAGTCCTGCAACCCTTGTAAAAGCCCGGAACCCAGTGGGCACAGCACGCATAGTTCCCCTTGGGGCAATTCTGCGGCTTGAAACGCGATAAGTTCGGCTTGGACACTCACGGGAAGGGAACCAAAGGTTTCCAAACGTTTCACGCCGATAGCCTTGCGAAGGCGATCCGCCACATCCGGATACGTAACAGCACTGCAAGGTGAATCAAGCTGTTGCAATGCGTTCAGGACGATCTTTTCAATGTCACCCATGGCCGATAACTCCACGTATCCGCACTATATACATCACGTCTTTTCCCTGAGTTCTGTGCTATTGGCTTTAGATTGTTCATGGTCGCTTTACGCCTTTCATTTTGCTCCTGCCTTCCTCCATAACGAACATAACCGTTCACTATGGTGAAGTCAACTATAGCGAACGCTTCTTGTTGCTATAACCTATAGCCTCGTTAAAATGGTTAGGAGACGAAATGGTTCTGGTTTCATGGAATGTGCCAATGACCGTTGCTGAGAATATTCGTAAAATTCGGGAATCAAAAGAGTTATCGCTCGACGAGGTGGCGTCTCGAGCCAAAATCTCCAAGACATATCTTTGGGAGTTAGAGCGAGATACGGCCGGCGAAAAAAAGCCGTCCGCCGATGTCCTCCTTCGCGTTGCTACGGCGCTTTCAACGACGCTGGCAGAGCTTCTTTCGCTGGAAACGGTCACGGTGCAGGACAGGAAAGTTCAGCTTCCACCGGCACTGAAAGAATTTCAGGACCGCATGAAGGCACAAAAAGCGCCGCTTTCTGAGGACGATCTGCGTGACTTGGCGGTTATGAAATTTCGTGGTGGCCAGCCTCGTACGGCGGATGATTGGCAACAACTCTATTTGCTGCTGAAAAACTCGGTTGGGAGGCCCAAATCTTGATCCAATCAAGCCGTTCAACCGGGGACCTCATCAAGGAATTGCTTCGTGCAACGGGAGCCACTGACCCACCCGCTGCGATCCGCCAGAAGGCGCGCGAGCTTATCCAGACCTACGTCTCATCGTTTGGCGAACCGACCATGCCACTCAATATGGATGCCCTGGCCAGTCTCCGCGGCATCCATCGCAGCAGTGAAATGCCTCTTCACAGTCCGGATGCAGAACTCGTGCCCAATAGCACCGGTGGCTTGACAATGCGTGTCAACCCTGACCGCCCCGAAACCCGGCAGCGTTTTAGTGTGGCGCATGAAATCAGCCACACATTTTTTCCTGACTACACCACCAAGCCTTGGTGTCGCACTGACGCCAGATATCGAGATCGCACGAATCCGGACGAATACATTGAAATGCTGTGTGATATCGGTGCCGCCGAACTGATATTTCCGGAACCGTGGTTTTCGAAAAACGCTGCTGCGGTCACCGATGCCAATGGATTACTACGCCTTGCGGCGACGTACCAAGCCTCCCGGGAAGCAGTGATGCGTCGATACGCCGAAAAATCACCCACATCAGTCGCAGCGGTCTTTTTTGCCTGGAAGCTTAAACCCACCCAAGAATCGAGGATCGGGCGAAAGGATCAAGGCAATTTCTTTGGCGTAACGCCAGAGCAGGAAGTATGTGATGCCCTTCGCTTGAGAATCGAGTACGCCATCATAAGCGAGGCATTCAAAGCAGATGGCCATTTTCTTCCGAAAGATAAATCGGTTGAAAACGACGGCCCGATCTACCACGCCGCATCAACAGCCTCACCAGCCGAAGACGAGTGTTTTCTCGATTTAGGTCAAGCCGCAGGCATCTACCGGGTGTGGACAATTCCGTTGTGGACAGCAGAGGAAGAAACTGGCGCTAATGGTGAGACCTCCGTTGCCGCAATTCTTTGGCCAAAGTCAGTTCAAAAGCCGCGGCATCGCAGATCGGACGCTGGTACACCATCGCTATGGGGAAAGGTGTAAAGGAGCTACCTAAAATGGCAGATATTTTCATCAGCTACGCACGCGAGGATGCCAACGTCGCACAAGCGTTTTACCACCGTTTGGCCGCAGCAGGGTTGAGTGTCTTTCTCGATACCGTCAGCTTGGCCCCCGGCGCTCCGTGGTCACAAAAAATTCGCGAAGAACTTAAGACGGCACGCACGGTTCTCGTTCTCGCAAGTCACAAGGCTATACACTCCGCCATGGTGAACCAGGAATCAGGAGCAGCGGCCCTCAATGGCAAAAAAGTTATACCGGTGTTATGGGACATGGATCCCGCGCAGCTTTCTGGTTGGCTCCGCGAATACCAGGCCCTCGACTTACGAGGACAAGATGCCCGCCACATACATACGCGCGTGGAAACCTTTGTTCAGCAATTGGTACTTGAAAAACAAAAGCTTGAAGTAATTGTAGCCGTAGGCTTGGTTGGGCTGGCTGCAATCGCAATATTTGCGAAATAATGATGACTCGGCGGTTTACGGAATTGAATCAATGGCGACACTTGAACAAATCACCCGTGGTGCGGCAGTCAAAGGCATTCTGCCGGATGGCATTGTCACGATCAGCGACGTGCGCTGGATCGGCGCCGTCGCCATTGAGGTGACCTACAAAGACGCCGGCGGGCGGCTCGGCGGCGAATTGCTGTATCGCGACCGCGAGCCGACGCTTGATATCGTCGAAGCCGGCCGACCATGGAGTTTTGACGGCGACAGTGCGCTGTTCCGTTTGCTCTCCGAAGCCAACCGTATCCGGCTGGCGTATCTATTTGACCCGTTGTTGGCTGTTCATACATCACTTGTCGAGCCATTGCCCCACCAGATCACGGCGGTTTACAGCGAGATGCTTTCCCGCCAACCGCTGCGTTTTCTTCTGGCGGATGACCCGGGCGCCGGCAAGACGATTATGACGGGCCTGTTGATTAAGGAACTCCACGCCCGCGGCGACTTACAGCGCTGCTTGATCGTCTGCCCCGGCAATCTCGTAGAGCAATGGCAGGATGAACTCGACCGCCGTTTCCAACTGCCGTTCGAGATCATGACCAACGATGGGCTTCAATCAGCCCGCACCGGGAATTGGTTTAGCGAAACTCCGCTGGCCATCTGCCGGCTGGACAAGCTCAGCCGCGATGAAGATACCCAGGCCAAGCTGCAACAGACGGATTGGGACCTGATCGTCTGTGATGAAGCGCATAAGCTCAGTGCCACGTACGATGGCAACGAAATCAAATACACCAAACGTTACCGGCTCGGCCAATTACTCTCCGCACTTACGCGGCATTTCCTGCTTTTGACCGCCACGCCGCACAACGGGAAGGAAGCCGACTTCCAGTTGTTCATGGCCTTGCTCGACGGCGACCGGTTCGAGGGGAAATTCCGCGACGGCGTTCACGTCACTGATACCGCGGACATGATGCGCCGTCTGGTCAAAGAACAATTGCTTAAATTCGACGGAACACCCCTGTTCCCGGAGCGGCGGGCGTACACGGTGAATTATTCGCTATCCGATGCGGAAGCCGAGCTTTACAAGCTGGTTACCGATTATGTCCGGGAGGAATTCAATCGGGCCGAGGCGCTGGAAAACGAGGGCCGCAAGGGAACCGTCGGCTTTGCTTTGACAATCCTTCAGCGCCGGCTGGCATCGTCTCCGGAGGCGATCCTTCAATCTCTGCGCCGCCGCCGCGAGCGCCTTGAAAAACGCCTGCGCGAAGAAGAGCTTCTCAAACGCGGCGCTCAAATCGACATGACGGCGGAGCTGCCCGCAATGACCAACGACGACCTTGCGGACCTTGATGATGCTCCCGACCGCGAGATCGAGGAAACCGAGGAGCGTGTCGTTGACCAGGCCTCCGCCGCCCGGACCATCGCGGAACTGCGGACCGAGATCGCCTTGTTACAGGATTTAGAGCGCACAGCGCTTCGCGTGCGTCAGTCCGGCACCGACCGCAAATGGGATGAGCTCTCGCGGATTCTTCAGGATAATTCCGAAATGTTCGACGCCCACGGTCATCGCCGCAAGCTCGTCATCTTCACTGAGCACCGCGACACGCTGAATTACCTGTCGGAAAAGATCAGAGCACTACTGGGCCGACCGGAGGCTGTTGTCGTTATTCATGGCGGTATTGGGCGCGAGGATCGACGCAAAGCCCAGGAATCCTTTACCCAGGATAAAGAGGTCGAAATCCTGGTTGCGACCGACGCCGCCGGCGAAGGCATCAACCTGCAACGGGCGCACCTGATGGTCAATTACGACCTGCCGTGGAACCCCAATCGGCTTGAGCAACGTTTCGGCCGCATTCACCGCATCGGGCAGACCGAAGTTTGTCACCTGTGGAACCTCGTCGCCAAGGACACACGGGAGGGCGAGGTCTATTTTCGGCTATTGGAAAAGATCGCTGAAGAGCGTGACGCGCTTGGCGGGCAGGTCTTTGACGTACTGGGGCAGTTGACCTTTGAGGACCGACCGCTTCGCGAGCTTCTGCTTGAAGCGATACGCTACGGCGACCAGCCAGTGGTGAAAGCACGTTTATTCCAAGTTGTCGAAAAGGCTTTGGACCGGCAGCGCCTGCGTGAACTTATTGAAAGCCGCGCCCTGGCGCACGACGCCATGGATGTAACCAAGGTCCGGCAAATTCGCCAAGATATGCAGCGGGCCGAGGCGCGGCGTTTGCAGCCGCATTTCATCGCCTCATTCTTTATCGAGGCGTTTACGCTGCTTGGCGGGACAATTCACGAACGGGAAACAAAGCGGTACGAGATCAAACATGTCCACGCTCTCATTCGTAACCTTG
>JAKAWN010000368.1 GCA_021827245.1 Acidobacteriota bacterium
TTGGATACAGCAAGAGACAGATCGTGCATCTCTAAGCTCGTTTTTACCTTCCCAGGATTAAAGGGTTATTAGACTGAGATTAGAATTCTCTTTCCTTGCGAGCGGCTGATAGAGATCCCGGATGCCCTGGAACTCCTGCAGCCCGAGACGGATGCCGACTTGGCAATCCGAAGGGAGGGTTGAATAAGAGAAATCGCGTGAACTTTCCTAACCATACCTTGGGGCAGCGCGGGACCTCAGCTGGCAAGTGATGCAACGCACGGCATGCAGGCACGCAACCGGGGCGCGATTCCGGCATGCTGCGAATTGCCGGGCTCCAAATGATATTTTGGAGGACGAGCTTCCGGCGGGGAGCAACACGCCGCCGGTTTCATAAGCATCTTCCAACTTCAGGAAAAAGTTTCTCAGGATATTCAAATGCTGATGGCAGCGACCAGCGACTCGCGGGGGGCTGGCGGGTTAATGCCGTGCGAACGTTACTGTTACGCGGCGGACAACACTTCCATGAACAGTGATTGGTGGAGTGCTCGTCTTCGGCGACACTTGAACTGAAAAAAAGCCGGTGCTTGCTGTAAATTGGACAGGGCCGGCGTGGCCTCCGCTGATTGTGACAGCAGGCTTCGAAGGAGCATCACCGATCAACGTCATCGGCCCCCCGCCTGGTGCAAACAGGACTTGAGCAGCAATCGAGCCGCCGCCTTCAACAAGCGACGCGATCCGTTCCTTTCCCATGGAAACGAATTTGCCACTGTCACCGAAGAGTGCGATTCCGCTCCTGCCCACGGGAGCAACGATGTAGTAACCGGTACCGTTGGCTCCAAGTTGAGTGGAAAAAGTCCTGCCACTGGCTACTCGCTGTATTTTGTGGCCAAAATAATCGAAAACGTATGCAGGACCCCGAATGCCCACTTCGCGAGGGCTGAAACGCACGTCCTGCCCGACGTGGCCCGAACGGCTATAGGCAAACACGTAGGCCGTGCGAACCGGGCCGTCGTCCGTCCAGGCATCGGCGATAAAGGGTGAAGTGGCGTGGGCGACATCGTCTATGTACATCTGGTCCAGAGGCATAATGGGGACGTCCGGCTTGACAATCACCCCATCCGAGCGCACCACTTTGAAGATGTTCTGCCTGTCTTCTGCCCCCAGCGCATCGCCCGTTCCCACTGGACCCGCGGAAAGATCGCTTAGAAGCAGATTGTCCGTCTCGTTGCTGAAGAAGACGTCCGTCCAGGGCCACGTGCCTATGGCGTAAGCGAGCTGCGAGGTGTAAAGAAAATTCCGCCAGCGCTTCCGCAAAAAGCGGTCATCGCTGACACGGATGGAAGTGAGGTTGCCATAGCGGCTGCCTTGGAGAAAATCGCAGGGCAGCGCCATGCAATACTGCATGGTCAAGCCATGAGTCCGGCAGGCAGTTGCCATATCGTTATAGAATTCGTCCCCGGTTCCGACCGTGCTGCTGAAAGCCGGCGACCGCTTATCAATCACGCTCTGCCAGTCCTGCTCATAGGTCACCACGCCGCTCGATTCCAGGTAAGCGGCGATGTGGTTCCACCATTTCATGCCAATTGCCGCAACGCCGGAAATCCGATAGTGTTGGCGATACGGACTGTGCTCGCTGATCCATCGGCCGTGAGTCATGAGCGGGAGGCCAACGGATTTCCGGAACGCCTTGAGCCCCTGCGGGAAAAGCGTGGGGGATGCGCGATATAACATTTCACCGCCGCCGGCATTCCATTGCCCCGTATGGTTGTCCGGGCTCATGCCCTTGAAAGATTTGTTGTACCACCAGCTATCGACCTGGAGATAATGAACGGGAATTTTCTCCTTCCGGTATTGCACAATCACGGCCTTCAGAGTGCCGGCATATCCCAGACTCTTATCGTACTTGTAGTAGTAAGTCGCGCCGTGGTCGGTCCAGTAGCCATAGTATTTCAGCGTAACGTCGCTTTCGTTGCCTGGCCGAACCTTGCCTTCCAGGCCGAGAAGTCCAGCCCCCCAAATTTGCCATGTGTGGCGAATGCCCGGCGCAACGGCCATCAGGGTTTGCTGGGTGAAACCCGCCGGGACGCTGCTCAGTTCCTTGTCCAGGCCGCTGGCGATCAGGTGTTCACCGTCTCCCTGCATGGCGGCAATGATAAAGTGCGACGCAGGTGAAATGACCATCGCGTTCGCCTTGTTGTCGAAAAAGAGCCAGGGAGTGCCGTACTGGCCAAGCTCAAACTGCGGAGGCGCGAAGGCGGTGTTGCGATAGCTGAAATGATCGAGATGCCCCGGGATTGCCGTGAAACTCGGAAAGGCAAGAGACGGCGGGCTGGCCGGCTTCAGGTAAGTGTACCGGAAAAGAAGAAGTCGGCGATTCTGGTAGAGCCGGATTGCGCCACGCAGCGGAAGCGTGCCACTGTGCCAAGCGAACGTAATTTCCTGATACGGGCCATTGCGATCGCTGCCTCTGATGGTCCGGACGCTTTGGGCGGCAGTTCCCAAGTTGCCGGCGAAGCTCCATGCTGGAACCCGCGCAGCAATCTTGTACTTGCCTGTTTTCCCATTCAGGCTCACCGAAATGCCGGTTTTGGGTGAAGATACAGTCAGGGCAAGGGCAACAGTCAGATTGGCCAGGCAGAGCGAAGCAAGGAAGACGGATCTGATAAAAACGGCAATCAGGCGGACAGATCTCACTCTGGAGATCCGATGCGATTGCTGAGTATCTGAAGACGGAAACATTCTCAACCCCTCTCTTTTCCCATTCCTGGAAACGACACGTTGCATTTCCTGAGTGTCCTTACAAAATAGCTCTGACTATTGCCTATCGCAAAGGGTGGTTATCAAAAGCAAAGGGAAAAGGCGCGGACTGCCCTCTTTGATTCAGACCGCAGATATATTGATGGCAACGATCGCCCAAGAGTTTGTCCGGCTGTTGGAAACAAAAAGGCGGGCAGTCTGCTCGAGTTGACCGAACAGCCTGAGGTTTCAATGAGGACATCAGGACTGGCGCGCCGCCTTTGCCAGGGGGTGGCTAAGCTGATAGCAGCGGCAATTCTGGGGCACATCTTTAATTTTCAACGCGCCGTCCTGGCGCTCGATGGCACAAACTGAGAGGCAAGCCGTTTCGCCGCGGACCGAAAGCCCGACCCGAACCACGTGTTTCCCGCTTCCCTCCCCGATTGCCCGGCCGATGAGCTTGCGGGTAGCGGTGTCAAGTTGCTCCGGGCTGGCCTCCACCCAGACTTCATCCTTCAGGTTACTGACAAGCTGCGCATGGTGATTCTCGGCAGCCGACGCCGCTTCCTGCAACGACTTCTCCACTTGTTGAGTCCAGGAAACAGGCTGAGCGCCTTCGCTGGAACCCTCAAGCTCGAGCAAATCTCGAAGTGTTTCCAGGGCGTCTGCCATGCGGCGGGATTCATAGAGCACCGACTCAAGAACCTGGCGGCACGCCGCTTCGTCCAACTCGCCCATCAGGGCGACTTCAACGGATCCGCACAGGGACGTCAATGGCTGGCTCAACTTATGAGCAAGTTTTCTGAGGACTTCCAGGAAATCTTCGCTGGCCTTTTCGGCGCCTTTGGCCTCAAGCATGTCTCTAAGATTTGTCATAGGTTCCACCCGATAGTTATAAGAACGCTCGCACCTCTATTGCGGGCTTCCTATTCGGTAACCGACGCCCCGCACGGTATGAATCAGTTTCTGTTTCGTGCCCTCGTCTATTTTCTTTCGCAAGTAATTGACGTAAACGTCCACGACGTTCGTCATGGTATCGAAAGAGAAATTCCATACATGCTCGATGATCATGGGACGGGAAACGGCTCGGCCCGCGTTGCGCATCAGATATTCGAGCAATGCAAATTCTTTGGGAGTCAGCTCGATTTTTCTTTCTCCGCGCCGCACTGTCCGCTCCACCAGGTTCATCTCAAGATCTTCCACCTGGAGAGTAAAATCCGCGGTAATACTCCCCCGCCTCAAGAGCGCTCGCACCCGGGCTATGAGTTCACGAAAGGCGAAGGGCTTGGTCATGTAGTCGTCCGCTCCAAGATCCAGCCCCCTCACTCTATCCTCCACCCGCGTCCGCCCTGTCAGGACCAGCACCGGCAGATGCTTCTTTCGAGTGCGAATCTGCCGAAGCACCTGTAATCCATCCATCTTGGGCAGGATCAGGTCCAGGAGCAGAAGGTCATAGTCATATTCTTCGGCCATGTAAAGGGCTTCCTGTCCGTCGGGAACGATGTCCACGGCATAATGTTCTGCCTCCAGACCTTTCTTGAGAAAACTGGCGACGGGCCGATCGTCTTCAGCGACAAGAATGCGCACTTGGATTCTCCATCAGGGCCGGCCCTTGTCTCACGCTGCATGCCGGTCCGCTTTCATTCAGCGATCCTCATTAGTCACACTTAACTTCGGCAAAACGGAGCGTAGAGTTGAGGGAAGAATCTCTTCGGAGCAGCAAGGTGAAAGCGAACACGACTCGCGCCCTTTCCCGGGCAGTCCCGGAAAAAAGGAAAGCCGCTTTTCGCCGGTTTGGGCAGGTGTTATTGCTTCCTGATGCCGAACTTCTCCAGGCGGTACTGAAGGGTGCGGAAAGTCATGCCCAGCAACTGGGCAGCGCGGGTGATGTTCCCGTTCGTTCTCTGGAGGGCTTCCATGATTTTCGCTTTCTCATGCTCTTCCCACGAGGTTTCCGGAATTACAGGAGCAAGGCTCGGCACTCCGGGCTGTGGCGCCGGCGGCTTGAATTCGGTGGCGATGGGTTCGTCCTTCGGCTGAAGGATTTCCGGTGGCAGATCATGAAGTTCCAGGCGGGCGGTTTCGCCCAACACAACCGCCCGCTCAATGGCCCATTCAAGTTGCCGGACGTTTCCCGGCCAGCGGTACGCTTTCAAGGCGTCGAGAGCTTTGGGGGAGATTCCAATAACTTCCCGCCCCGCGGCCAATCCTGCCTTGCACGTAAAATGCAGCGCCAGTTCTTCAATGTCATCCCGCCGCTCTCGCAAAGGCGGGCACACAATGGGGATCACCTTGAGGCGGTAATAAAGGTCTTCCCGAAATTTCCCTTCCTGCATCAACTGGTCCAGGTTCCGGTTGGTTGCCGCCATAATGCGGACATCCACCTTGATGGGTTCGGTCCCGCCCACCCTGAGGATTTCCCGCTCCTGGAGCGCTCGCAGGATCTTGGCCTGCAAGGCCAGACTGGTGTCACCAATTTCGTCAAGGAAGAGAGTGGAATGATCGGCCCGTTCAAAAAGCCCCTTCTTTTGTTGATAGGCGTCCGTGAAGGCGCCTTTCTCATGGCCAAACAGTTCGCTTTCCAGCAGGGTCTCTGTCAGTGAGGCGCAGTTGACTGCCAGGAAAGGTTGGTTGTGCCGGGGACTGTGCTTGTGAATCTCCCGCGCCACCAACTCCTTTCCCGTGCCGCTCTCGCCGAGAACCAGCACCGTGTGACCAGTAGGCGCAACTTTCAGGATCATCCGAACCATCTCCCTGATGGCGGGAGAATTTCCGATGATGGTGCGTTTGAGCGACGCCAGCCGTTCGAAGGCGTCGTTGACCACCTCCAGCAGCCTCGACCGGTCCACCGGTTTTTCCAGATATTGATAAACTCCCCGCCGGGTGGCGTCGATGGCCGACTCGATGGAAGGATAGCCGGTAATGAGCACGATAGCGACGGTGGGGTCCGTCTGCAGGATCTCGGTGAGCAATTGAATGCCGTTCATGCCGGTCAGGTTCAGGTCGGTAAGGACCAGGTCGAACCTCTTCTGGCCCACAAGCCTCAGTGCCGTCTCCCCGCTGGAAGCGGTGACCGTGTCGTATCCCTCGTCGCGAAGGATGTCACGATAAATCTCTCGCTGCCTCTGCTCATCATCGACAACCAGAATGGAACCTTCAGACATAAGCGAAAATCCTTACGTAAACGTCGAACCGGCGAGCGCCGGAGCAGGAGCAATGGCTGGGCCGGCTAGCGGCAACTCCACAACCATTTCTGTGCCGGGAACGCTGTTGTACGCAACATAAATGCGGCCGCCGTGATCTTCGACGACCTTCCGGGAGATGGCCAGGCCCAGGCCGAAGCCAGTGGCCTTGGTGGAAAAGTATGGTGCGAAGATCTTCTCCCGATCTTCCTGCGGGATGCCGGGTCCGGTGTCGCGGAATCTAAGCTGTAACCTTGCGCCCCGGTTGCTGGCAGGCAGTTGTCTTGCTTCAATGTGAATCGAGCCGCCGTGCGGCATGGCCTGCACGGAATTGGTCAGGATATTGAGAAAGCACGCCTTGAGTTGTCCGGCATCCGCCTGAATCAGAGGCAAATCCGGAGGCAGGTTGAAGAATATATGGACATCCTGCGCCTTCGCCTGTTTCTCGACCAGGCTGACCGCCTGTTGAACGGTTCCTTTTAGATCGCACGGTGCGATCTTCGGAGGGGTTTGCCTTCCAACCGCAAGGAAATCATTGACCAGCCGGTTGAGCCGGGTGATTTCCTCTTTCATGTTGGTAAGGCTGCCGCGTAACTCCCGGCCTGGCGTTTCTTCTGCCAGCCAGCGTTTGGCCCGAATCTGATCGATGCTCAGGTTCAGAAAGTTCAGCGAGTTTCGAACCTCATGGGCGACAGTGGCTGCAAAATGGCCAAGCAGCGACGATTTCTCCGCCTCGTTCAGCCGCCTCTGGAGTTCTCGTGCGTCGCGAAGACGTTCTGCCATTTGATTGAATGTTCGGGCCAGGAGCCCCATTTCGTCCGTGCCGTCATCCGGGAGAGAAACGTAAAGATTTCCCTGCGCCACTTGATTGGCGCCTTCAACTAGCAGGTCAATTGGCTTGG
>JAKAWN010000369.1 GCA_021827245.1 Acidobacteriota bacterium
GCGCAGCCGCTCCGGTGCGATGAAAAGGAACTGCAACTTGCCGGCGAGGTAATCCTGGCAGGTCCGGCGCAGTTCCGCCCGAGGGCGATCGGAATGAATGCGGTCGACCACAAAACCCCGCTCCCTGAGCTTGGCCACCTGGTCTTCCATCAAGGCGATCAAAGGGCTGATCACGAGGGTAATTCCCCCGCGCGCAATTCCCGGCAGTTGGTAGCACAAGGACTTGCCGGACCCGGTCGGCATGACCAGCAGGACGTCCCGGCCTTCGATGACGGCACGGCAGACGGCTTCCTGATTCGGCAGGAACGAGGAGTAGCCGAACGCGCTGTGAAGGACACTTTTCAGGTCGGCGCCGCGCATGGCAGCAATCCTGTGCGCATTGATCTGGGCGGCGTCTGTGGGCTGGCTTCCGAGTGTCGTCGTCCCTGCGGCCAAAGTGGCTTGTGTTGTTTTTTTCGCCTTACCTTGCATTTCCCTTTGCGTAGTCCTTGACTCCATACCACAGCTCAACTTTAACGCTGCATCGATCTCGGTGGGCTCTTCCCGTCTTGGTTGAGATTCTGGGAAGCCAGTTGGAGGTAATAACGTGCCTTTGAGTTCGAAGGATCGAGCGCGACGGCCTTCTTCAGCTCGGCGATGGCTTCGGGGTACTTTTTCTGAAGCCAAAATGTGGTTCCCAGGTGGATAAGCGCTGGACAATGAGGGCCCGCCCTTAATGGCGGCTTCAAATTCTGATTCCGCGCCTGTCAGGTTGCCATGATGGGCCAAGAGGAAGCCCCGTGCGTCATGAGCTTCCGCCTTCGGGAGACGGAAACTAACCGCCCACTGATAAAACTGGGTAGCACCGTCTTCATCACCGCGGCGTTCGAGCGCTCGGGCCATGCTGTAATAGGCTTCCGCGAAATCCGGCTTGAGGGCGATGGCTCTGCGGAATTCGATAACGGCATGGTCAACGTCCCCGCTTTCGAGGTATGCCAATCCGAGAGAATTGTGGACGGCGGGAGACTTGGGCAGGTATTCCAGCGCCCAGCGAAGTTGACGAATAGCCGTGGGCCAGTCGCGCTTCCTGAATGCCTCAAGACCTTGCTGGTAATGGGCCTGGCCCGCTCCAACGCCATGCGGAGTTTCGGCGCTCCAGCCTGCGATCCCGGTGAGGAGAACAGGCAAGGACACCCCCACAACCAAAACGGTCACTCGTCGTGAAGTTCCATGAGTCTTCCACTGATTCAATCGAATTCTCCTCGCTGCCGAGAATAAGTAATGCTCGCCACCCACGGTACGGCGTTAACGCATGGCATGCAATTTGCGCTTTGGACACCAGTTTTGCCATCTGCTACGGATCATTGGAGTTCCCCGCTGGCGCGATTGGTCCGCTGGGAAGCATACACGATGTACACAAATCTCCATTGGACCTCGCTGCGAACTGCGCAAAACACAACGTCACCCTTTTGCTTCGCTGATCAGGGCAATTCAGAGACAACCCTTCATGTAAAAACACAGATCGCTTGGGCCTTTTCGCGCTTCGGCCCGTTCGACAGGATCCTATGGAAAATTAGCGGTCATCACTCACTGCCTGACTTGAGGCGACTCCGCGTAGCACGTATAATGATGCTGCACATATATATGTGCTCTTCAACGGGAGTTTATTATGAAAGCAAACATCACCCTCAAGGTCGACACTGAACTGCTCCGCGAGGCGCGCGTCCTAGCGGCTGAGGAGGGTCGCTCTGTCAGTGCCTTGTTGACCGACCGGCTTGAAGAGATGATCCGTGAGCGGAAGGGATTCGATAAAGCTCGTCGGAGGGCGCTCGCTCGGCTCCGCGAGGGTCTCGACCTCCACTGGACACCTCCCAGCACGAGAGACGAGCTCCATGAGCGATAAATACTTCGTCGACACGAACATCCTCATGTACGCGATCACCCTTGGGGCTCGCGCAAGGAAGGGCCGTTGATGCGGATGGTTTGGCACTGCTGTCGCAGGCGGCTGGGCAGCGCCTCGGTCAGTTCTTTGTTGCCGAGCAAGCGCGCCCATTGGTCGTAGTCAAGATTCGCTGTAATGAGCGTGGCCTTGCGCCGGTAGCGCTCTTCCATGAGTTTGAAAAAGATGTTTGTCTGTTCGGTGCGCAGATTGAGGTACCCGACCTCGTCAATAAATGTGTCGCGACACATTTATCGACGAAATTGGCTACCTCACCTATGACTCGCACGCCGCCGACCTGCTGTTTAAAATCGTCAACCATCGCCCGGCCGCCACAGCCGGCCTCTGTTCAAATTTCTACGTTTTCAAACGCGCGCGAATGGAACAACAAGGTGGCCGGCTTTGTTGCCTATGGCGGCTCGGGCGGCGTGCGCGCCGTCGAGAACCTGCGCCTGGTGATGGCCGAGATGCAGGTGGCCACGGTGCGCGCCCGGGTGGGGCTCTCGGTCCGGACAGACTGGGAAGCCTTTACGACCTTCAAACCGAATCTCCAGCACGAGTCATCGCTCAACACGATGCTGGATCAAGTGGTCGCCTGGGGCGAGGCATTGAAAACGGTGCGGGAGGGCACCCTGCCTGTGGCTGTTTGAACTGAGCGCGAATGGATCCACCCCCGTCCACACCCGATTGATAAGCGGGACGCGCTAACGATTACGGTTGAAAGGGAGAACCTTTTAGACGAAACAATGTAAACATTCTCGATAGATGCACCGGAGCTACCCGCCGATGTAATATGGCCCTCGGACTTAAAAGTCAACTCCTTCTCAATACCCTAACAGCGGAGCGAGCCGATTAAGGACATCTTCTAGAACTTGGCTGGAAATCTGGCCGGCAGATTCAGCCCGTCTCGCCCGCCAATCCACGCTCTTCACATGGTCTGCCAGAATGACGCCCCTCACCGGCAAACCCGGAGGCACTTCAACCTCAAAGGGGTAGCCTTTTACGTGGCTGGTAATCGGGCATACCAAAGCTAGACCGCTTCTTCGGTTGTATTGTTCCGGAGACAGAACTACGGCAGGCCTCCGCCCAGCCTCCTCCCGTCCCGCCTGGGGATTAAAGGTGAGCCAGACCAAATCACCTGCGTCGGGTGCCCATTCTCGCGTCACCAAATCTCCTTACCCAGTGGTTCACCCCAGTCGGTTTCTTCGTGCCTGTTCTTGGGAGTGATGCCCGAAACAAGTTTGCTCAGCTGATACTTCCGACGGATAGCCTTAATCACCAGGCTTCCCTCGCGGTCGACGGTCACCTGAACCGATTCTCCCTCCCGTAACTGGGCATCCTCGGCCACCGCTTTGGGGATGCGCACGGCCAAACTGTTACCCCACTTTGCGAGCTGTGTGGTTGGCATCCTTCTCTCCCTTCACTGTATCTACAATGAATATACAATGGAGGCGTACCTCGGTCAAACAGCAACCAAGGCTTGGACCTTTGCCCGACCTCCCAACGGGATGGAGTGCCGGTGATGGTTTGGAAGAGAAGATAATCAGGCTCTGCCCATCGGCGGATATCTTGGCAGGACACTGTGGCCAATAGGCCCGAATCACCCGAAGCCACTGATTGATCTTGCGGCGAAGGAATCTGTCCTCGGGATGGATTCGGCAACCAAGCTGCTCTCTCAAGCCACCGGCTGCGAATAGAGGAATGGAGGTCTTCACTCCCTTCAGCCCCCAACTCTTCCACGCAAGCCAAACGTAGAAATCCAGAACGTCAGGTGAATTTGCCAGCGCTATGACAACTTCCTTCTCCATTGGGACATAGTGCTGGCCAATCTCGTTGTAGAATTCTTCGCTGAGAGTGATCAAATGCTCACCGGCTGAGCTTGAACAACGTTTACTGCCTTTCGTGAACCAGAAGTGAACGTGATCGAAGAAATGGAACCCCGGCCCAGTCGAGCAGATGACCTCCGGCTGGGTGCTCTTTCGTGCTGAAGAAGATAGTTGCAGCAAAGATTCGTTGAAAACCTTGCGCGATCCGACGCTAATGTCGGCCATCCTTCCGAAGCCGAAAGAAGTCCAGAATCTGGGCGGCGCTGTCGAAATGGACTGTGCCGTTCTTTTGCCGCAGGGCGAGGGTAGCAACGCAAATGGGAATGAGTCTATCCTGCCCAAAGGCAAACCGAAGTCAGGATGCCCCACGATTTGAAGTGAGAATTTCCCGGTCCGGCGTTTGTAAACAAGCTGATCTTTTGGAGCGGACGTAACCCGAGATGCCGCAGCTTGCCTTCGGTGGCGGCCAGCCCGCCGCAAATCTCGCGTAGCGACCCCACCGGTTGGGGAACAATAGGGGAACATCGAGGAGGCTAAAATGGCCCAATAGAGCCCACACCATCCCAAGATGCGACCTGCCTAACCCCTTGTACCACAACGTATTACGCTGATTTCAAAGCTCTTTGAATGTCGGCTAAGCAGCCCTGAAAAGGCTGGCGTCGGCGGTTCAACTCCGTCCCGCGGCACCATCTTTTCAAGCACTTAGCCTTGCTCCTTCCGCGCTTTTGCTACCATTTGCTACCAATTCAGTTTGCGAATTGGGACAAAGCGCTCAAACGTTCCACGACTCGCTTCTGAGATTCAGGAACAAATTGTTGGTAAATGTCGAGGGTCGTGCTGGCCCTCGAATGCCTCATTTGCGCTTGCGCGTCCTTCACGTCAGCGCCGGCCATCTTTAACCAGGTCGCGTGTGAGGTACGCAAGCACCGCCAGTTGAGCCACGGCATCCCCAGCACCCTTCCGGCAGGCTTGAGGAACCTGGCCAGGATGTTGTTGTCGCGGAGCGGCTTCCCGCTTCGCACAGACTGGAAAACCAAATCCTCCGGCTCGTCTGATTTAACGACTTTGTATTTGCGGATCGCCCGGCCCGCCTTAACTTGAACATTCAATTCCTTGAGTCGGTGGATTCTTTCGATTACACGATGATTGACTCCGATCGTAGCGTTCGAGGCTATGCTTTTCGGAGAACCCCAGTCGCCACGACAAAATCGCTCATCAACCGTGATTGAATCGGAGTGGATGTCGTTCCAGCGTAACCCCGCCAACTCGCTTACGCGAAGTCCTGTGTACGTCACCACATAAACCATCGTGGCGTATGGTTCAGGAATCAGTGCAACGAGTTTGTCGAACTGGCTCGGTGAAACGAACGGTTTGGATTTGCGGCGACCACTTCTTTCGGGCGGCAGGCGTACGCCTTCAATAGGATTCTTAACCAGCAACCCGTATTGCATCGCCGACGCGAGAATGCTCGAAAGCACGTCCCGAATTTTGTCCTTCGATTCGTGCGCGAGTTTCGTAGTCGCCATTGCCGAAAAATACCGCTGAAGCGCGATGGGAGGCGCGGTCAGGGTTGTGGTACTCGACAATCTGCGCGAAGGCGTATTGGTTCCGGACATCTACGATCCCACCCTCAATCCCCTCTACCGCGACGTGCTGGCCCACTACGGCGCCGTCGCCATGCCCTGCCGGGTTCGGCATCCGGATCGAAAAGGGAAGGTGGAATCCGGCATCGGTCACGCGCAGCGAACGCCGCTCAAGGGCCTGCGCTTCGAGAGCCTGGAGGAAGCCCAGAGTTATCTCGACCGCTGGGAAGCCCATTGGGCTGACACGCGCATCCACGGCCCCACCAAGCGGCAAGTGGCCGCCATGTTTGCCGAAGAAAAACCCTCGCTCCTGCCGTTGCCGGTTGAACCCTTCCGCTATTATCAGTACGGCCAGCGCACCGTGCATCTGGACGGTTGTGTCGAAGTCGAAGCCGCCTACTACGGCGCGCCGCCCGGCTGGATCGGGCGTCTGGTGAATGTGCAGTGGAACGACCTTTACGTGCGCCTGCTCGATCCCCACACCGGCCAACTCCTGCGCGAACATATCCGCCAGAAACGCGGCGGCTACCGCATCCGGCAGGAAGATTATCCCAAGCGAACCCCGCTCGGAACCCGGCAGTTGCTGGCGCGGGCCGCGCGCGCCGGCACCCACATCGGCGCCTTCTGCCAGTCCATTCATCGCGAACAGGGAGAACTGGGTGTGCGCCGCATGCTGGGGGTGCTCTCCCTGGCCAAGAAGTATGGCCTGGCGGCGGCCGAGGACGCCTGCGCGGCTGCCCTTGAACTCGGCGTCCACGAATATCGCTTCGTACGCCGCTACCTGGAACGGCGTCCGCAGGCACCCCTCACCTTGCAACAGGTTGATCCGCTCATCCGCGAGCTGGTCCACTACCGCGACCTTGTTCAGCAGCGCCTGGAAGAACAGGAAAAACAGGGCTCGCTTTTCGAATCGTTGCCCCTTGAACCACCGGCTTCTAAGGAGGTGCACCCGTGAAGATGAAAACCTTTGGGGTCTTCGCCCCCAAGCCCCCAGGATTTAGCGCTTTCCGGCCAGGATGAATCTGGACGGAGGGAGCCAGATGTGCCCGCTCCGCTTCCATCCCGGCCCCGGGGTCGGCGCTCGGGTCGCATCCCTGCGTGGCCCTATCCTCCGCCCCGGCCATCCGAGAGTTTAGCTCAATTGCAAGAGAGGAGAGGCTATGAATCTGATTGAATTGAATCGTGCTTTACGGCAGTTACGATTGGGCGGCCTGGCGGCAGTGCTCGAAACCCGCCTGCGTCAGGTCCAGGCGGAACAGATGGCTCCCCTGGATCTGATCTCCTGCCTGGTCTCGCACGAACTCACCCGTCGCGCTGACCGGCTCCTGGAGCGCCGGCGCAAGCAGGCCCAGTTCCGCGATCCGCTCAAGACCCTCGACAACTTCGATTTCGACTTCAACAAGAAGATGAATCGCAGCTTGGTCTTCGAGCTGGCCACCGGCGCCTTCATCGCCCGGCATGAGGACGCGCTGTT
>JAKAWN010000370.1 GCA_021827245.1 Acidobacteriota bacterium
TGGAAACATTCTATTCGGCACCCGCGAAGCCAGAATGGAAATCCCGGGTTAGCGATTCTGAATAAACACGTGATTAACAAGCCCAGAAGGATGGACCGGACGCCAGCGAGAGATTCGTCATTTCCGATCACGCGCAGATCGCAGCGCCGGGCTCTGCCTTGTGCCGAAACCTGGTTGGGGAGTTCCCATCCACTGTTGGCGACGGGCACGGCCCGTTATTCACAAGCCATGCGCGAGGCGCTCAGCGCCAAACCATTATGTGCTGCATGGTTTGCGTCTTTCGTGAGTTGAGGAGGTGGTGATGAAAAAGCAGAGGAAGTTGTGTTTTGTTCTTTTATTTGCGGTGTTGCTGGCCTCCTGTGGAAGCCGCGAAAAATCGGGTTCTAAAGCTAGTTTGTCTTCCAGCGAGTCCAGCTCGATCAGGCCTTACCTTGGCCGCTGGGATCTGACGGTAAGAACGCCGACCCAGGAGCGTCCCTCTTGGATTGAGCTTTCCGAGCGGGGAGGCCAGGCGGAAGGTTTGATGGTGGGATTTTGGGGCCATGCGACCCCAACGGGAAATGTGGAAGTCAAGGATGGGGAAATCGAGTTCACAGCGCCCCAGGGGATAGGTTACGCTGATGGGACGCGGCTCCGGGCAAAGCTGGTCAGTGGCCAGCTTGTGGGCACGGCAACGGATGCCAAAGGTGTATCTTGGCAATGGACCGGAAACAGAGCACCGGCTCTTGCAGGGAAGAGTGTTTCGAAATGGGGCAAGCCCATCCACCTATTCAACGGCAAGAACTTTGATGGCTGGAGGTTCCTTGACCCCAGCCGGGCGACCGTTTGGAAGGTCGAAAATGGCACCCTGGTTAAGAACGGAAATGGCTCAGAGATCATTTCGATCCCCAAGTTCACGGATTTCAAACTGCACGTCGAATACAACTGCGGTCCCATGGCGAATAGCGGCGTGTATTTGCGAGGCCGCTACGAAGTGCAGATCGAAACCGACTCGGCATCGGATCCACCAAACCGGCGCATGGGAGCAATTTACGGCTTTCTGGCGCCAGAGCCTCCGCTGCCGCACACGCCGAATGTCTGGCAAACTTACGACATCACGCTGGTGGGGCGAACCGTCACTGTAGTTCACAACGGCCAAACGGTCATCAATCAACAGGAGATTCCGGGCATCACGGGCGGGGCTCTTGACAGTAACGAGGGTATGCCAGGGCCGATTTATCTTCAAGGCAGCGAGCGAGGACGTGTGGCTTTTCGGAACATCGTGATCACACCCGGGGAATAGCCGCGGCGGATCGGCTCAGAGAGGTTGTCTTCACTCAACTGAAAACCAGGAGGAGGTTCGTATGGATAGGGATGGGATTTCCCGCCGTGAATTTATGCGCCGCTCGACAGGAGCAGGCATTGCCTTGGCGGCGCCGCCTTATTTTCTTAATTCCACCCGGGCGGACGCAGCGCCGCAATCGGTGCCCGCCAGCGACCGGGTCCGTTTTGGCATGATCGGCATTGGGATGGAAGGTTCCGGTGTTTTGGACACTTCGATACGGCTGCCGGGCGTCGAGTGTGTGGCTGCATGCGACCTTTATGACGATCGTCATACGCTCGCCAACCAGATCATCAGCGGAGCAACGGGAAAAACAGTGCCTACGACGCGCCGTTATCAGGATTTGCTCGACAACAAGGAGATCGACTGCGTCGTGGCAGCTGTTACCGATCACTGGCACAAACAGATCATTGTGGATGCCTGCAACGCTGGCAAAGACGTTTATTGCGAAAAGCCGATGACGCACAAGGTGGAAGAGGGCTTTGAGATTATCGAAGCCGCCCAAAAGAACAATCGCATCGTGCAGATCGGCAGCCAGCGGCGAAGCTCCATCAATTTCGCAAGAGCGAAGGAGATGATCGAGCAGGGCGCAATCGGCGAGGTCCATTACGCCCAGGCAATCCTTGGCCGCAATTCTCCCTGTGGCGCCTGGGTGTATCCGCCTCCACCTGACCTCTCGCCGAAGAACCTCGACTGGGAAACATGGCTTGGTGACGCGCCAAAGCGGCCGTTCGATCCTATCCGTTTCGCACGCTGGCGTGCCTTCAAGGATTACGGGGAAGGGTTGCCGGGCGACCTCTTTGTCCATTCTCTTACAGGCATCTACTACGTGATGGGCTTGTCGTCACCGCCTCAGCGGGCGCAGACTGCTGGCGGCCTTTTCTACTGGAAAGACGGGCGCGATTTTCCCGACGTGATGACCACGCTCTATGATTATCCGAACCTGCGCGTCGCTGTCCTGATGACGCAATGCTCTCATGAGGAAGAAGTGACCCGCTTCCTCGGCACGCGAGGGATCATAGAGGTCTACTACGACGGTGCGCAAATGAAGGTAATACCGCAGGATGGCAAGGATCACAGCCCGTGCTATTACGTGTCCAGCTATCCCGAAAAGATGAGGGCCGCATATGACAAAGAATGGCATGAAAAACACGACCCGAAGCTAGGAGCCGCCAAGCCGGTCGAGGGGAGTGAAACATTCTATTACCCGCCCAATTACACCGAATTCCAGGAGCATCTGTGGCGTTTCTTCCAGTCTGTGAAGACTCGGCAACCATCGGTGGAAGACGCGGTGTTCGGGAATAACACATCGATTGGCTGCCACATGGCCAACTACTCCTATTTTCACAACACCACCGCGGTCTGGGATGCAAGCCGTAACCGGATCGCCGCATAGGAACATTTGATACGTGATTCCGAGGAAACTAGAAAAGTAGCTGCAGAATAATCTGATCTCCGGGGCTGGCGGCTGCTGGCGAGGCCACAAGCGATGCCACCAGAAGCGTTTTCAAATCCGGCGGGCACTGCTGGGGCACGATTTGGCCGGAGGCACGACGGTTGAGCGCACTTCGGCATGGAGTTTCTGGCGGGCGCTGTAACGGTCAGTCCGATCCAAATTGAGGCCGCGCAAGACCAGTGGATGGGCGCTGATACAACATGCGGCCGAAGTCTTCAGGATATCCTGGGGCACACGACGCCGTCGAGGAACGCTTCCAATAAGTACTACGACATCTACTCTTGTTCTTCGCCCAACCCACCCTATTCCTTGCTCGGGTCGAAGTGCACTTCGATTTCCGTTGTTGGCTCGCTTTGTTCGACTTGCCGTGATGGCAGGCGAATAACCAGTCGGTTGTCGGCTGGGTCGGCTTCCCAGCCCATCGGCATCGAGCCGAACTCGGTTGTCGTCAGCTTGGGCAGAACCTTGCCATCCACTTTTACCGCGGAGGCGGTAGTTGTGCCATAGACCAGCAAATAGCTTGTTTCGGGAAGCTTTTTGAGTGTCCAAACAGAACCGCCAGGCACGGATTGCACAGTTACTCTTGCAGTTTCGCCCCATTCATTGAGCAAAGATCGGGTCTCATTCGCGTTTGGTGGAGTTACGACCAGGGCGCTGACACGACCACCCGTCATGCTCGCGCCAAATCGCAATTCTCGGTTCAGTTGTACCGGCATGACGGCCCCTGACTTCAAATAGACGGGAATCGTGTCCAAAGGCGCGCTAATCTTGTGCTTCGCCGGACCGGAGACCGTTTTACCATTCCACAAGCTCGTCCATACGCCGGCTGGAAACAAAATAGTCCTGGAATTCCCTTCGCTGACCACCGGCGCAACGAGTAGATCCGGCCCGAACATATATTGATCCGCGATGGCGGCCAAGGGCAGTTCATCGGGAAAGGACACCGCCATGGAACGCATGATGGGAATGCCCGTTTCATGCGCAATGGCGGCGGCATTGTACGTATAATTCAAGATGTTTTCCCGAGTCCATGCAAGGAATTTATAGTTCGTCACGGCCGCTTCGCCGAAATACCACGGGTCGCGCGGCGCCGTGCCATGAGGGCGCATTAAAGGGCTGAAACATCCGAATTGGAACCAGCGCATATATACTGCCGGCTGCGGAAAACCGAAATATCCGCCGAGGTCGCTGCCCCAGGTGGAATAACCGCAAGCACACAAGTTCAGCGCGCCGGTCACGACGTGCTTGAGTCCGTTAAAGTTGGCCGGGTGATCGCCGGCAAATTGGCCGATCCACCGTTGCGTGCCGGGCGCAGCCCCTCGGCCATACAGGATGAAATCATTTCCGCGTTTCTCCTGGAACACTTCACTGACCGTCCGTTGATAGTCATAGTAGTAAAAATTGTGCATCTCGGCTCCGCGTTGGCCGTCATAAAATACAGCGTTGTCGGGTACCAGATCGCCGTAGTCCACCATGCTTCCGGCCTCGCCAAGGTCTAAGGCATGCCTCAACGCGCGGCGGCAGAGCTCCAAGGCGTTCGGGTTGGTGAAATCCACGTAAGCGAGAGCACGGGTCTGGTTTTCGGTTCCGCAATGCAGGATTGGAAGTTCATCGGGTTTCAATTCAGGCATGAGCGATTCCTGCCTTGCTGGGCGAATCGCCGGATAAAAATAGCCCAACACCCTGATCCCGCGCGCCGTCATGAATTGATTCAACTCTGCCGAAAGGGCGGAGGGACCTTCGGCATAAATCGCGGAGTGAGGGATGTCTAATTCCGCGAAACGTACCGTGACATTTTCCTCTTCCTCTACTGCATTGCGCAGCCGGCCGCTTGCCCATGCCCCGCCGCCCCTGCCCATCCAAGGTTCAAAAACCCATCTGGACGGCAGTGGAGGCTTGCCGGTCAGGGCCGTATAAGATTGCAATGCCTTCTGGGGTGAGCCAATCCAAAAATAATAATCAAATATCGGACCTTGCTGCGTGAGACGATATTGGTTTGGATGTGTTCTCCCGACGTCCGCCCTTAAACGATAGGAGGAATTGTCAAAAACCATGTAGCCAGTGGAACTGTGAAAGATTGGCAGAGGTTTGTAAGAGGTATTCGCCAAACCCTCCCCGTTCCCGACCCAGTCATCCGTTCCCCAGAGAGTCAACACTTTTCCATTTTCATTGAGGTCATCGTACTTCTCTCCGAAGCCATAAATGACCTCGTTTGGATCAAGGTGGTTCTTGAAATCGGTTGCCAGCATCCTGCCATCGGAACCGAACCGGAAAGCCAGGTCATTGCCGCCGATTTGCATCACTTTCTTACCAGTGGGGTCATGGAAAGAAATTGAAAACGGCCGCTGGTGGATAACAATTCTGCCCTCGACTGTTTCGATCGAGCATGAGCCCGGGGTCTGGGTGGCTTTCAACGGCAATAGGTCACCCGGTCGCCAGTAACCTTCATGACTGCCGTAGATTCTTACGCCGCCTGTTGATGGCAGGGCAAGATGCAAGTCAACTTCATGGCCGCCAGCCACACACCGCATCAGCAGCGTGTTAGCTCGTACCTCCAGGCTATCGGCTCTTGTGACCGGTTTCCATTCATCTTCCAGAATGTCGCCGGGCGAGCCATCCGCGTACCACCACCTGGACATCTTGTCAAGCTGACTCAGGTAAGTGTCCAGCAATTGACATGCCTGCCCCAGATCATTTCTCTGAAAAGCGGCGTTCACTCTTTGCCGGAAGTAGGCCAGCGTCAGGTTGTCCTTCAAAATCCCCCAGGCGCGAGGGAGCGGAGTGAATCCTTCCAGCGTCATCAAGTCCATCCAGCGTTGGGTGAGATAGAGCCTTTGCGCGAGACTATTCTTTTCTGTCGGCGTGGCGAGTGACGATTCCATCTGCCAAATTTGTTGGCGCGTTTCGGCATGGGGATAGGTCAGCACTGCCGGTCTTTGCCAGCGGAATATGCCGGAGGGCAACTGGCACAGGCTGCTTTGAGAGTCCCTAACTTGCGATATGCCCGAAAAGTGGGTTTCGACCAGGAGATCAACCGGCATGGATTCATTGAAATCAACTGCCACCGGGCTGCTGAGCTCGCCGTCACGCCAGCGAGTCCGCATCGGCAGTAGGCCAAAATGCGATTTTGGCTTCCCGCCCAACGTCTTCCATGGTATTAGGAAGAAAACAATCCATTCATTGGTTCCCTTTGTAACCCTTGCCTCAAACGCGTCGATTTTGCTCACGCGGACAGAAGAATGGCGAGCGACCGCCGCTTCATCCGCAGACATATCTGGATGGGAGCTCAATAATCGGTTGCATCCGAATTTCAAGCCCTGCAGCGCCGCCGCGAATTGGTAATAGGAGGGATTGCCCGTGTCGGGCTGAATCAATAAATCTACTTCATCGGGATAAGGTGGCCAGTTATTTGCGGCGGAGGGCAAGCCATGCAGCGAATACCAATTTGCCTCAGGCCACCATTGCGGATTCAGATTGGCGTAAGGGAAAGACAGGTCGTTTTCCTCGCAACGAAAAACCACAAAGAGCGTGTCTCTGTTGTAAGCAATGCGACATTCGGTCGGCGTTGCCGGACGGCTTTCGCCACCAAAGAGATAGAACCGGTTCAGTGCAAGGGTATGCTCGTGGTCCGCAAGCAGCTCATCGACAGAAGGCGAACTGCTCCAGGGAGATCTGAGGACAACGGCATTGGTTCCCCAAACGGGTTGCCTCTCTTCCTCGGTTTCCACGAACCCATGAGCGCTGGACTGCCTTACCCCGTCGGGCTGTTGATTGCGACCCACTCCCTCAACCTTCATACCGTTGCCATAAATTCCGGCAAGACTGCCGATTCCGATGACCGAGTTTCGTATGAAAGTACGCCTTTGCATTTTATCTCCTTCCTGCCAACCTGCCGCCTCACTCAAGGAAGTCAATCCTGCATATACGTTTTCTGCGAGTGCCAACCATCTGTCAAAACCCCGCTTTGGGGCTGTACTGACATGTCAGCAGGAAATGATACATTGGTATATCAAGAGTGGGAAA
>JAKAWN010000371.1 GCA_021827245.1 Acidobacteriota bacterium
AACCGCTCGAGACAACACCGCAGCCTCCTCCACGGAGCCGCTGTCTCGGCTCGTAAAGCTTCGCACAACCCTCATCGCCAATCAATCGCGATTCTTGGGTAGAATAAGGGGCTTGACAGAAGGCCGCCAACGTATTAAATTAGCACTCTTCAAGCGAGAGTGCTAATTGAAGGGATGTTGCGGCGGTTTTTTTATATCGTTCTTTTTAAATAGCTTACAATAATGCGTGAGAGCGATCTTCGGCTCAGTCCACTGTCTTGAAGGAAGGGTCCGGGCCGGGGAATGATCGCCACTCACAAGTAAAGGCAAAAACGAAAGGAGAAGGTAGACCAATGAAGTTAAGGCCTCTGCACGATCGAATCCTGATCAAGCGTGTCGAAGAGAAAGAAACCGTGAAAGGGGGGATTATCATCCCTGACACGGCAAAGGAAAAACCCCAGGAAGGCGAAGTGGTTGCCGTTGGTAACGGGAAAAAGACCGAGGACGGCAAGGTCATACCCCTCGACGTGAAAGCGGGCGATCACGTTCTGTTTGGAAAATATTCGGGCAACGATATCAAGATCGACGAGGTGGAATACCTGATTCTGCGTGAGGAAGAGATCCTGGGCGTCCTTGAGGGTGCGAAATCGGCAGCGGGAAGCAAGAAATAAGCGATCCCGCCTGCGTGAAGTGTCGGCAAGAAATTTAAGACTCCGCAACCGGGCGTTCAGCTTTCGGGCGGACTGAAAACTTGGAGGAATTTAGAAGATGGCAAATGCAAAGCAGATTGTACATGGCGCGGATAGCCGCCAGGCGATACTCCGGGGAGTAAACAAACTGGCGGACGCCGTAAAGGTCACGCTGGGCCCGAAGGGGCGCAACGTGGTTCTCGATAAGAAGTTCGGTTCACCCACGATCACCAAGGACGGCGTGACCGTGGCCAAAGAGATTGAGCTGCCGGATGCAATGGAAAACATGGGAGCTCAGATGGTGCGCGAAGTCGCATCCAAGACCTCCGATGTTGCCGGCGACGGCACCACCACAGCCACCGTTCTGGCCCAGGCAATCTTCCGCGAAGGCGTGAAGAACGTTGCCGCGGGCGCGAACCCGATGGCCATCAAGCGTGGCATCGAAACAGCCGTCCGCACGATTTGCGGCTACGACGAAACGACGAAAGATGGCTCCAGGAAGCACGTGAAAGGCGAACTCGAAAAGCTCTCAAAGCCGGTCGAGGGATCAATGATCGCTCAGGTGGGCGCGGTTTCGGCCAACAACGATTACACCATCGGCAGCATCATCGCCGAGGCCATGAAGAAGGTCGGCAAGGACGGCGTCATCACCGTGGAAGAATCGAAAACGATGGAGACGGAACTGGAAGTCGTTGAGGGCATGCAATTCGACCGCGGCTATCTTTCCCCCTACTTTGTGACTGATCCCGAACGGATGGAATGCTCGCTTGAAAATCCGCTGGTTCTGATCCACGAAAAGAAAATCAGCTCGATGAAGGATCTGTTGCCGTTGCTGGAGCAGATTGCCAAGGGGGGCAAGCCTCTGTTGATCATTGCCGAGGAAGTTGAGGGCGAAGCGCTGGCCACTCTGGTGGTCAACAAGCTGCGTGGAACGCTGCAGTGCTGCGCAGTGAAGGCTCCGGGCTTCGGCGATCGGCGCAAAGCCATGCTGGAAGATATCGCGATTCTGACCGGCGGCAAGGCGATCACGGAAGACCTTGGCATCAAGCTCGAGAACGTGAAATTGGAAGATCTGGGCAAAGCCCGCAAGATCACCGTCGACAAGGACAATACGACCATCGTCGAGGGTGCTGGCAGGAACGAGGCTATCGAAGGGCGCGTCAAGCAAATCCGCACGCAGATCGAAGAGACCACCTCCGACTACGACCGCGAAAAGTTGCAGGAGCGGCTGGCCAAGCTGGTGGGCGGAGTAGCTCAAATCAAAGTGGGCGCAGCAACCGAGACCGAGATGAAAGAAAAGAAAGCTCGCGTCGAGGATGCCATGCACGCCACCAAGGCCGCTGTCGAGGAAGGAATTGTTCCGGGCGGCGGCGTCGCTCTCACACGTTGCCTCCATGCCCTTGATAAGCTGAAGGCGGAGGAAGACGAGCAGATCGGCATCAACATCGTGAAGCGGGCGCTCGAAGAACCGCTCCGGCTGATCGCTTCCAACGCAGGCTGGGAAGGTGCCGTGGTGGTGGAGAAGGTAAGGTCCAACTCCAATGCAAACTTCGGCTTCAATGCCCAGACCGAAACTTTCGGCGACCTGGTCGAAGCCGGCGTCATCGACCCGACCAAGGTCACCCGCACCGCGCTCCAGAATTCCGCTTCCATCGCCTCACTGCTGCTCACAACCGAGGCGCTGGTCAGCGAGATTCCTGAAAAAGAAGAGAAAGCTCCTGCGATGCCTCCGGGAGGCGGCGGCATGGGCGGCATGTACTAAGAAAGACTCACCACAAGTTGTAGCGCAGGGGCTTGCTCTTAAGCCCTGCGGGTTTTCGGAGGGCGGGGATCAGTTCCCCGCCCTTTTTATTTGCGCGTGCTGCGATGAGACCTTGCGCCAGCCCGGAGCCCGGAAGAGATAGCTCTGCGGGCCTTCCTTCTGCGGTCAGGGCTGGCTCCTGCAATGCGCAGCATCAGATTCAGCAGTTCGATATACGCTGGGATCACCGCCGGAGCAAATCGGCTCAGTTCATCAACGTGTCTTTCGAGAGTTCCCCAGTCCCCGCGGATTGCGGGCCCCGTCAAAGATTTGCGAGCTCCGTACTCGGTGAAGTTTCGTACAGTTTCTGTGACGAACCTTCCCAGCATCGGGCGGATGACTTTTCTCGGCACGCCGGCTTGTTGCAACAGCCGTTCGGAAGAGTCCATCAGAGCGACCACCGTCGGGCACACCAGAAACGCGCTCAGATGGTAAAGCGCCTTCGCTTCTGGCGGGATTTCAAACGCTTTCCCACCAAGCGCTTTCACCCATCCCCGTGCCACCGCAACGGCCTTTTTATCACCCTCTATGCTCCAAAAACCGCCCGGCAGATTTCGAACGCCCGCAGAAGGATTGGGGATGGTCTGATAGGGGTGAACGGAGCAGATGCTTGCACCGCGTTTCTTAAAGGGCTCCAGGATGGATGCTGGCGCCGACCCGCAAGTGTGAAGAACAACCCGGCCGGACCAGTCCTTCCGATAGCCGGCCAACTGGCGGGCGACAGGATTCAAGGCAGCGTCGGAAGTCGTCACCAGGATGATCCCGGAATCCGCCAGACGGCGATCCTTCAGGCTGAGCGCCTTTCCGCCTCCGATAAATCGGACAGCATTCCGGGCACGAGCCACTTTCCTGGCCGCGACAAACCGGATCGGCACGCCTGCCTCAAGAAGCAACTTTCCCATTGCCTGCCCCAGCCGGCCGGGTCCGGCAATCGCAACCGCTGCATCCTGGTGTCTTCCCATTATTTCACTCCTGTGCGAAATCAAACTCTTTCTGAAGATGCCGTGCCGGTCTAGCCTTTATTGAAGATTGGAGGCCCACCATCATGTTCTGGAGTGCCTTTGCCGATAACAAAAGAAAGTAAGAAATGCGTGCCTGTTTTCAGATGGCTGCAACTCGGAATGACGGTGCAACGGGAGGACGTCAATATATTCAACAACCCGGCGAATACAAATCTTTACTCGCTGTAAATAGTTCAATTCCAGGGACCTATCGCCGCCGGATTGCGATCAACTTCAATCCCGGAGGATTTCCACCGTTTTTCAAGTGACCCATGCGGCAAAGATGCATCTAAATAAGGGAATATGAAAAAGGAAACTCACCTACTATGCAGGATATCATCGCGCGTGCGTTCGTCATTTTCCTACTTGTTCTTTACGCCAGTATTTCTCTCGTATTCATCGTCACAGCAATTCGCAAGTGGATCTGGCAACCAATCATAGGGAAATTTTCGGCGCCTCATACCGAAAGAGAATATCGCAGAATCAAGTCGACGAGCCGCGAAGAAAGCCCCTCTTAATTGTTTCGTGGCTGTTCTCTCCTCTCGCTGTCCAACGCCGGAACAAAGCCCGCTTCTTTTTCCCGCAGAGCTTTCACCCGATCTCGCAGCCGGGCAGCCTTCTCAAATTCAAACTGCTTTGCTGCTTCCCGCATCTGGTTTTCCAGGCTCTTGATCATTTCTTCAAGCTGATCCTGCGAGGTTATTTCATCAGCTTCAGCTTCTGAGGGAACGGTCACGTAATCGGCCTCAACAATTGCGACAAGGGCCATATCGACAGGCCTGATGATGCTTTCCGGAGTGATTCCATTCTCTTCGTTGTAGGCAACCTGTTTGGCGCGCCGGCGGTTAGTCTCCGCGATGGCCTGGCGCATTGACTCCGTCATATTGTCGCCATAAAGGATGGCTTTGCCATGTAAGTGCCTGGAGGCCCGTCCCATGGTCTGGATCAAAGCGCCCGCCGACCGCAGATAGCCCTCCTTATCAGCATCGAGAATGGCCACCAGCGACACTTCAGGCAGATCCAGGCCTTCGCGCAGCAGGTTGATGCCGATCAGCACGTCGAATTCGCCGCGCCGCAGATCGCGAAGAATTTTCACGCGCTCCAGAGTTTCGATTTCCGAATGAAGATACCTGCACCGCACCCCGACCTCGGCGTAGTATTCCGCCAGGTCTTCTGCCATGCGCTTGGTCAGCGTTGTCACCAGGACGCGTTCGTTGGCCTCGGCGCGTTTTCGGATTTCATCCAGAAGATCGTCAATTTGGTTGCGTGTCGGCCGCACTTCAATTTCCGGGTCGATCAGCCCGGTGGGCCGGATAATCTGCTCGACGACCTCGCCGCCGGCTTTCGTCAGCTCGTAAGGCCCCGGTGTTGCCGAAATGTAAATGGTCTGCCGCGCCCGGTGTTCGAATTCTTCAAACGTCAGCGGCCGGTTATCCAGCGCCGAAGGAAGACGGAAACCATAGTCCACCAGCGTCTGCTTGCGCGACCGGTCGCCGCGGAACATTCCGTGAAGCTGAGGAATCGTCTGGTGGCTCTCATCAATGAACATCAGGGCATCCTGGGGCAGATAATCGAGCAGCGTGGGCGGAGGTTCGCCGGGCAGGCGTCCTGAGAGGTGGCGTGAATAATTCTCAATGCCGTGGCAGTAGCCCATCTCTTTCATCATCTCCACGTCAAACATCGTCCGCTGATGGATGCGCTGGGCCTCGACCATCTTCACCTGCTTCTCCAGTTCGCCCCGCCACCATTCCAGTTCGCTCAGAATCCGGTCAATCGCAAGCTCCCGCTGGTCGCGTGGCATCACGTAATGGGTGCGAGGGTAAATGGGGAGCCGCGTGTAGGTCTGTTTCACCTGCCCCAAAAGCGGATCAATCTGCGCCAGAGATTCCACCTCATCTCCCCACAACTCGATGCGATAAGCATTGTCCTCGTAAGTTGGAAACACCTCGATCACATCGCCGCGCACGCGAAAGGTTCCACGCCGGAAATCCATGTCATTGCGCTCGTACTGGATCTCGACCAGCTTCCGAAGCACATCCTGCCGCGCAACCTTCTGCCCCTTTCCAAGCAGCAACAGCATGCCATAGTAGGCCTCCGGCGAACCCAGGCCGTAAATGCAACTGACGCTGGCAACAATCAGACAGTCGCGACGCTCAAACAGCGAGCGCGTGGCGGACATGCGAAGCTTGTCCAGCTCGTCATTGATGGTTGCTTCTTTTTCGATATAGATGTCGCCGGAGGGAATGTAGGCTTCGGGCTGGTAGTAGTCGTAGTAACTCACAAAATACTCGACGGCGTTGCCGGGGAAAAATCCGCGGAACTCGTGGTAAAGTTGCGCCGCAAGCGTCTTGTTGTGTGCCAGGATCAGAGTAGGCCGGTTGATCGCCTCGATCACCTTCGCCACGGTATAAGTCTTGCCCGAGCCCGTTACCCCCAGCAGAACCTGGTGCTGCATTCCGTCTTCGATTCCGCGCACCAATTGGTCGATGGCGGTAACCTGATCGCCCCGCGGACGGTAATCGGAAACAAGCTTGAAGTCCATGCGCTCTCTGGATTCCCGAAGTTGTAAAGCCTGAAAAGATTATTATATCCCCCAACACACCTGGAGAGACGCCCCGGTGGGGCGTCTCTCGAATGCGCCTATAGAGACGTTCCACCGGAACGTCTCTACGATTGAATCGCCAAGCCTCGATGGTGTTTTCCCCGTTGCGGGCCTTTCCCTTGACGACGAACCCGCGACACACAAACCACTGTCGCGGCTGCCGACTGTCGAATTTCCCCTTGTCATAAGCGTGTTGGCTGTGCTATAGACGTCCCTATGCCGTTCGGCAACATGGAATTCCCAGGCAAGCTGACTGAAGAGGATCTGAGCGACGCTCTGAAGTTGTATCGGTCAAGGTCGTCCCGGATGAGTGTTCTGGCCGCAGGAATAAGATACGGAATAGTTCTCCTCTTTGTCACGTGGGCAACGATAGTCGCGCTTGCACACCACAACCGAGTCGATGCGGACTTTTTTGGAGTGATGGGGCTGGTGGTTGTTGGATTGATTGTGTGGATCTTTTACAGGCTCAAACAAACGCGTGCGCGCACACTCACTCGGCTGGATGCGGCGCTCCCTGACCAGGTCATCCTCACTAATGACGGGGTGAAGTCCAACGGCCCCGACGGAGCAACGAGTTTCCTGCCGTGGAACGCCTTCAAAGGCTCTCGCGAAGGGCAGCGCGTTATTCTGCTGGACCGTGGAAAGGGAATTACTCCCGTGGCTCTGCCAATCGGTCGGTTGTCAGAAAATGAGCGCCGGTCGCTTCGCGATTTCTTGCGA
>JAKAWN010000372.1 GCA_021827245.1 Acidobacteriota bacterium
ACGCTCCGCGCACCCCGGACGAACTGTTGCGGGCGGCCAAGACCGCTTTCGACGCGATTTCCACGGCCGATTGCAAAGGCTTCTTTTTTAGCGCCCATTACGCTACATTATAAATGGAACAGCTCTAATAATCGGAACTCCGAACCCAGCAGACAACACAGTGCCCTTCCAGTCGGAAGATCACTACATGGTAAAATAGGCCGCCTCTAGTCTTATTCCATTACAAAAGCGTGCCAGAATTTGGCCGAACTCGTCCTCTTCAATGCGCGTGGGCAACCCGGGCATTCGCACAACACCTCTTAACTAATGAAGCGAAAATTCTGAAGCAGGAGGATGGCTCTTTTTATGCCAAGCAAACTTCGTACAACTCTGATATCACTTTTTAGTGTTGTTTTCCTATTCGCCGGGATGGCGTTCGCCAAGACGAATCATGTCAGCGTGATTTATCACGCAATGATTGGCAAATCTCTGAAGTTAAAGCCCGGAAACTACCGTTTCAATGTTGTAAACAACAAGAAGTCCCCCAAAGTCAATTTCTTCAACCGTTATGGGAAGCTTGTTGGTGAGGTGCCGGTGAAAGTCGTGACCAAATCCGCGAAGAACAGGGAGACCATGGTCGACTACAACACCGAGGCATCGAATCATGTCATTACGGAGATCAGTCCCCGCGGATGGAATGAAAGTCTGTATTTCAGTAAGTCAAAGGCAAAGAAGATGGACCCCAAGAAATAAGGCCTGTGCCGGTCCCAGAATCTCTAAGCACCGGTTCTGGGGCCGTGGCCCAGCAAGCGGAATGAAAGGAAAAAGAGAAGCGTTCTGTATCAGAAAGCGGAATCGCAAAGTCCGGGAAGAACGGTTCGGCAGATGAGCAGGGTATCGCAAAGCGCGCGAGAACCAGGCTACACGCTCAGCCGGTTGATTCCGTCGAAGGCGGCGTTTTTGTAACACTCCGCAAGCGTCGGATAGTTAAAGACCGTGTTCACAAAGTAGTCAACCTTCCCTCCGAAGGCCAGGACTGCCTGGCCAATGTGCACGAGGTCGCTTGCGCTCTCGCCCATAATGTGCACGCCCAGCAACTCGCGGGTCTCAAGGTGGAAGATGAGCTTCAGCAAGCCCGTAACGTCACCAATGATCTGCCCGCGCGCGGTCTCCTTATACAGGGCTTTGCCAACCTCGTAGGGAACTCCCTGCTGAGTAAGGGTCTCTTCACTGCGTCCCACCATGGAAATTTCGGGGATGGTGTAGATGCCGTATGGAAATAACTCGGGCACGCTGGCAGTTTCCACGCCGAACGCGTGGCAGGCCACAAGCCTTCCTTGCTCCATAGAAATCGAGGCCAGACTCGGGAACCCGATCACATCACCGGCTGCATAGATGTGCGGTACGCTCGTCTGATAGTGCGCATTCACTTTCAACCGTCCGCGGTCGTCAGCGGATAGGCCTGCCGCCGCAAGGTTCAACCGCTCGGTGGCCCCCGTGCGGCCAATGCTGTAAAGCGCCTTCTCAGAGAAAATCTTCTTGCCACTGGCCAGGTGGATTGCAACCCCGCCGCCATGGCTGTTCTCGTAAGGCTCGATTCCCTGCACCTTTTCGTTAAGCCACAACGTGACGTCGTTGCTGCGCAGGTGATAGGCGAGCGTGTCTACGATTTCCCCGTCGACGAACGGGAGCAGGCGGGGCCGCATATCGATCAGCGTGACCCTGATGCCCAGCGTGGAAAAGATGCTGGCATATTCGCAGCCAATCACTCCCGCTCCTATCACTGTTAGACTTCTGGGCAAAACGTCGAGGGACAGAATTTCATCACTGGTGAAAATCCGGCGGCGGTCGAAGGGGATGTGCGGATCTTTGGTGGCCGTTGTCCCGACCCCTATCGCGATGTACTCGGCGGTCGCGTCCCGGTATCCTTGCGTGGTCGTGAAGTTCAGTCGAACCGTATGAGGATCGATGAACGAAGCCTCTGCGTTAATCAATTCAATGCCGTTTCGCATCAACTGGTGCCGGGCGACATCGATCTCGTGGCGGATAACGTGTTCTGTGCGGAAGAGCAGGTCGTCCTTGGTGATGTGCTGCTTTACAGTGTAAGACTCGCCATACAAGTCATGCTCACGGTAGCCCGACAGATAAAGGACCGCCTCACGCAACGTCTTGCTGGGAATAGTGCCCAGGTTGATGCAAACGCCCCCTACCACCCCTTTCCGCTCGACGACGGCAACCTTCTTTCCGAGCTTGGCCGCCTGGATCGCCGCATGGTGACCGGCCGGCCCTGAGCCGATTACCAGCATGTCGTATTCAAAATCAGGCACATTTCCCCCACAGTCTCAATTCCCGAACTGGCGCTGCTCTTGCTTGATATGAAATGAGCAGATATTCGGAATTGTTCCTTTGATGGCTCTAATCCCGAGCCACCGTTTCCAACCCCAGACTTTTCCAGATGCCGTCCACCCGCTTTCTGGTTTCATCGTCCATGACGATTTCGTCGGGCCATGGCCGGGCAAACCCCTCACTCGCCCACTTTCGGGTGGCATCAATACCCATCTTCGACCCGAAATTCGGCAATCGCGAAGCGTGTTCAAGCTGATCCACCGGCCCCAGCACAAACTGGATGTCGCGTTCCGGGTCGATATGGTTCAAGGCTTTCCATGCCACTTCCCGAATGTTGTGGACATCAACATCGTCATCGACAATCACAATGCACTTGGAGAACATGGCTCCGGGCAATCCCCAGATTGCATTCATCACCTTGCGCGCGTGGCCCGGATAGCTCTTGCGGATTGAAACGATGATCAGGTTGTGGAAGACCCCTTCCGCTGGCATGTGCATATCAACAACTTCCGGCATCTGCTGGCGCATCAGCGGCAGGAAAAGGCGTTCGACGGCAAACCCCATCCAATAATCCTCCATAGGCGGAGGACCTACAATCGTGGAAACATAAATGGGATTCTTGCGGCGCGTGACGCACGTGATGTGGAAAGCCGGAAAGTTGTCCTGAAGTGAATAGAAACCGGTGTGATCGCCAAAGGGCCCTTCCACCCGAATGTCGTCGAGGTCGACATACCCTTCCAGCACGATTTCGGCATTTGCGGGAACTTCCAAGTCCACAGTTTCGCAATGCACCAACTCCACTGGCTTCTGGCGAAGGAAACCCGCAAACAGGAATTCGTCCAAATCCTCCGGCAACGGCAATATTCCTGACAGCATCGTCGCAGGATCAGCCCCAATCGCCACGGCGACATCGAGCCGACGGCCCTTGCCCTGCCTTTCAAGCCAGCGGAAATGTTCCGCTCCGCCCTTGTGAATCTGCCAGTGCATGCCGGTCGTCCGCTCATCGTAGATCTGCATCCGGTAGCAGCCGACGTTGCGCCGGCCATTCCTGGGGCTGCGCGTCACAACCATCGGCCAGGTAATAAAGCGCCCACCATCCTGCGGCCAGCATTTCATGATTGGGAGCTCGCCAAGGAAAGAGCCTTCCCGGTTTATGACCTCTTTAACTTGACTACTTTTCACAGTCTTAGGGAAGAAGGAACCAAGCTCGGCCACCTTTGGCAACATTCTCACTTTGTCGAGCAAACCCTCGGGTGGTTTCATCGCCAGCAGGTCTTCAATTCGCCTTGCAACATCATCGAGGGAAGACACTCCCAACGCCAGTTCGACTCTCTTTTTCGTACCAAGCGTGTTGATCAAGAGTGGCACAGAATAGTCTTTGCCATCCTTTGCCGAACGCGGCTTTTCAAAAAGCAATGCGGGGCCGCCTGCTTTGGATACGCGGTCGGTGATCTCGGTTATTTCGAGATCGACATCAATCCCGACGCCAACACGCTTCAGCTCTTTTTCTCGCTCCAACCGGGTGATGAATTCTCGAAGATCGTTGTAAGCCACGGCCATCCTTGACGGGAGAGGTGATATGTTGTTCTTCTCCCTTCGTGCAGCCTTAAAGTTCCAAGAATTACAGATTGCGCACCGCAAATCAAGGAGCACAAATGGGCAAGTACATTGAGGCAAAGCCCTGTTGACAACCTCCGCCTTTGCAACTGATACTTGTTTTGCTACGCTGAAGGGGAGGTCAGCGGAAGTGCGTATTGTAAGTACGTTTCCACGTTAATCCGAGTGAGTCCACCCTCCTTCCAGGGTCGCTTCATGGGAAATTACAGGAAAGGATCTTTTTGGGTCTGGTTCGGATGGGCCGCCCGATCATTGCTGCTTTGTGGTCTTGTTGCCTTTTTTTTCAGCCCTTCGGCGTTTGGCAGCCAGGACCATCAAGGGAAGTATGGGCGGACAAACAAAAGGGAGGCTCTGGGCGCTGCCCACAGAACTGCTGCACCTCCCGTTCAGCTTTGCGTGGTGGTCCGAAATGTTCGCGGCCAGACGGTAGCGAACCTCCGCCGAAGCGACTTTCGCTTGTGGGACAATGGCCGGCTACAGCGCATCACTGATTTTGCAGCCGACATAGTCCCCGCTCCTGTTGAAAACGTCAAGATTCCCGGAACCATTCGTTATACTGCGCTGTATTTCGACGATCTTCACTACGATTTTACGGACACCATCCGCGTCACAGACAGCGCGTACTCCTATTTCGCCCCTACGCTGGGCCCCCGGAACAGGGTCGGTGTCTTCACTGCTTCGGGCGAGATAACGCTTGATTTTACTGACAATCCCAAGAAGCTCCACCAAGCTCTCCTGGCAATACGCCCCCACCTGCCTTTGGCAACTGAGGCGAAAGCCTGCCCGCAGATTTCGGATTTTCAGGCTTATTTATTACTCTACGTAAACGACCGACTTGCCCTGCAAATAGCCCTGGATGACATGAACGGCTGCAGGAATCAAAGTGGCCAGCCTGACCCGTCGCTCAATAGCCTGCCGATCGCCAGGCTCCGGCAGATGAAGCAGACGATTGATGCCCGGGCAAGACAAGTTATTGCGCAAAGTGAAATACGATCTCAGCAAACCCTCGACGGGCTGGATCATCTCATCAGCAAGGTCGCCGCGCTGCCCGATCCGCGGGCCATCATCGTAGCCTCTCCAGGTTTTCTGGCTGGCATGAATGCAAGGCAAGTTGACCTGCTCGCACAGCGGGCGACGCGCCTCCATATTATCATCAGCGCCCTGGACACAACCGGTCTGCTCAGACAGATTTCACCACCTGCCCCCACGCATAACCGCAGACTCGACGACGAACGGGAAGCACTTATCGCTGCCAAGAACCAGATGATGGCGGACCGCGCCTCGATGGATGCGGACGTGCTGCTGGACCTGTCTACGATGACCGGAGGCAACTTTGTCGCCAACATGGATGACTTAGAGTCAGGTTTCAGGGCAACCCTCCCATTGCCCCCCGCTTATTATGTGCTGGGATATTATCCAACTGACCTGAGAGATAACGGGCATTTCCATAGCGTTCGGGTCAGTGTTGTCCGGCACGGGCTCATGGGAGTGCAAGCTCCCTCCGGCTACTACGCGCCGGGAACTCCGTCGGAGATTGTCAAGTCATCCATCCGTGAAAGGCATTCCAGCCATCGCCGGAAATAACTGCCCGATATGATCCGCCCCGACCTCCCCGACGCCCATTTATTCCGACGCGCTCTGTTTCGCTGGTACCGGCTTCACTCTCGAGCTCTGCCCTGGCGCCAATCCAAGTCTTCCTATGAGGTGTGGGTTTCGGAGATCATGCTCCAGCAAACGCAGGTCGAGACCGTCATTCGCTATTACCAGCGTTTCCTTCAGGAATTTCCGAGCCCTGATCATCTGGCAAAAGCCCCGCTCGAACGGGTTCTTGAATTGTGGTCGGGCCTGGGCTATTACCGTCGCGCCCGGAACCTGCACCGGGCGGCGCTGGAGATAATGGCAAGGCATGGCGGGCACTTTCCTGATGATATCAGGCAGGCACGTTCCCTGTCCGGCGTAGGCAACTACACGGCTCGAGCGGTGCTGAGCATTGCGTACAACCAACCCCTTGCGGTTCTCGATGGCAATGTGGCTCGCGTGATGGCCAGGTTTCTGGGCCTGCGCGGCAATCTTCACGAACCCGAATTTCGGCGAACCATTGAGAGGACTCTTGATCATCTCCTTTCCCGCCGCAGACCAGGCGACTTCAATCAGGCTGTAATGCAACTGGGACAAACCATTTGTCTGCCACGCTCGCCTCGATGCCCGGCATGCCCTCTAAGGCGGTGGTGCCATGCTTTTAAGCTTGAAAACCCCGAAGGCTACCCCGCGCCACGGGTCAAGCGGCAAGCAGAGGTGTGGTATATGGCTACTGCCGTGCTTCATCGGAATCAACGAATTTTGATGTCCCGCGGCCTGGACGATGGACTCCTCGACGGCCTGTGGAATTTTCCGTCAGCACTGGGACAGTCTGGCAACAAGGCTGTGGAGCGATTGCGGGAGAAACTTCGCCTTGCCTTGGGAACTCAAGCCGACTTGAGAAAGCTGGGACACCAGCTTCGGCACAACATTACCTATCGACGCATCCAAGTCCAGGTCTATGGAGGGGAATTCACAGGCAGAGTGCCGCGAGACGGATTTCGCTGGTTCCACCCAAAGACTGTTGAACAGGCTGCCGTGTCCCAATTGGCACGTAAGATCGCTGGAAAACTGGTAAATTAGGTTAATGAAAGTCAGGCGATGTAGTGGCTGGAACCATCCTTGGCAAGCAGCCTAAGATTAACCTGACTTCCGCGCTCGGGCGAGTGAGGTATCGCATTGGCAATGAGATAGCATTTCATTCCGTCACTATGGCGAAAGGGCGGACCAACTTTTGACCGGCTTCATGACTTCTGCCGATATTTTCAGCG
>JAKAWN010000373.1 GCA_021827245.1 Acidobacteriota bacterium
TGCTGTATATTCAGGAGATGGTCCCGCTTCCAGTTGATCCGGATTTCGATATCCAGCCTCTTGAGCTCTTTGTACAGAGTGAGTCGCTGGATGATGGGGACACCATCAAGTTGTTCGTTAATACGCAGCACAGTGCGGACTGGGTTATTTTCTTCAAGCTGAGTCCCATTGACGCTCGCGTAAATGGTCCGGCCGGTCAGGTAGACTGGCCCGACGTAGTGGCTGCCGCGCTCCTCCTGAGCGGCGATCTCCATGTCCTTCGTCACGTCGCGGTTCAACGCGCGGTCGAAGACCGTAACCTCTCCCGTCGCTCTGTCCACCGTGACGCGATAGAAGTCGCTTTGCATCACGTCAACGCCGAGTGGTCTCCGTGGGTTCTCCAAGCGTTTTTCCCGGTCAAGCATAACTTGTGAAGCGACGGGAAAGGTTTCAGGCCGTTTGGCCGGCACAAGATAATAAGTCTTGTACCCGAATGATGGGACGCCCCGGGCGATAAAGATCAACTCCAATGCCCTGGAAATATTTTCGCTGTATTCGAGAACCTGGAAAGGTACATCCTTGCCCGCATTGTCCACCAAGCGAATGGCCTTCTTGTAGTCGCTTATCTGGGCGGGAACAATATCGCCATAGATCGTGAGGTGTGTTTTCACGATGTCATCTCGTGTCCAACCGGTGGGATTAAAGACGACGATCGGGACACTTTGGGAGACAGGAATTCGAACGCGCTCAGCAATATTGCGGAGCATATTTTGCAGAATCAATCCGCCGCGCTGGATGGCCAATTCCGAATACTCCTTTTTCGTCTCATCGCCTATCCTGCCACCCTGCCCGTCGTGGTTATGGTCCATTGAGGTAATGAGGCGCCTCCAAAGAAAGTCCAGGGTGCGTTGCGGGTAATGAGCGTAACCAAGTGCATAATTGATGGCAGAAAACTTTTCCGCATTTAGAAGCGTGTTAGTAGCTGGAATATCGTATTGCCATAAGTTGACGACTGAGGTTTCCACCATCGGCCACCCGAATGGGATTTCTCCTTTTAGGACCGGCAACCCGGAAGTGTCCGCAACCTGCTTAAAGAACTCCTGCGGCGTCGCGAGAATGAAATGATCGCCAGAGAGTTCCTGATTGAGCGTGTTGAGGGTTGTGATCAACTTACTGGTGGGCGCCCAGAGGTCGCAGCCTGAGCTCATGAAAATTGGACCCGGCGCCGTGGCATGAACATGTTCAATCTGTTGTGCCAATACCTGCTGCTTTTCCGGCGCGAGGATACTAGAAAGGTCAAGCTTCGCTCCCCAGCAGTAACCATAAAGGTCGTTCCAAACCATTACCTTTGACCCATCCGGCGCTTCCCAGTCGAACAGAGATTTGTCTTGAGGCCCCATGCGCGTCAGGATCATAAAGGGGATTCCTGCCTCGCGCAGGAGTTGTGGAAATTGCGGAGTAAGTCCAGGGATATCTGAAAGCGCCTCTACCCGCGGGTTTACCCCGAACTCGCTTCGGGCGTAAAGCTTACCGTACACAAGGTTACGCGCGAGTACCTCGCCCGGCGGCAATTCCTGAAAGATGCCAGCCCATTCGGGCGCAATCTCGATGCGCCCTTCCTTGACCAACTGCTTAAAATCCTCGAGTTCCTGCGTCCCCTGGTGGCTTTCGACAAAGTTGCTGACGAAGTTGTCCGACTCAAGAAAGAACCGAAAGTTGGGATGCTGCTTTATGACCTGAATCGCTTTCGCTATGATTCGGTTCCCCCGCGCCAGACACTCCCCTCCTGTTCCGCCCCAAAACCTGTCCAGGTGCGAAAAGGGGATAACGTATACGTCAACCTTTGACGGTACGCCAGCCTGATGCTGTTGTCCGGCAAAGCCCTGAATAGAGACAAAACTTATTAACGCAAGCGCTGCAATAAGGAAAGTGATCTGAGCGTGTCGCTGATTCATTGATTCTCCTCCTGAGGAGCCACAGAACAACCCTCTAGCAATCAGAACATCGTGGTGACGAAACTTCTTGGCTACTGAACTGGGCATGACCCCAAAGCCTTGTACTTATCACTGTCATTCAGACCGTGATTGGGTTTGTTGAATTCCGAGGATACCTATACCCGTTTTTCTGGGCGATGAACCTCTCATTGGGCATTAAAGCGGCCCGCATGACGTGCACCTGCATCATTTGGTATTCACTATCCACTGCAAATTGAAAACTGGGGAAGGCATGCTGAAGAGACCTTAACATGCTTAAGCGACGACTTGGGTAGACCGGCTGTGAACGTTAGATCCAACCAATCCCCTTCGGGTTATTAGCATGTATCTACGAGCACTCGTACATGTGATTTCCCTCGGTTCATCGCTAGAATCTTGACTTTGCTGGAGACTGGTCACAGTCATTGTAGAAACCTACTTCGATGTTGTGGAACCGATCAATTCGCACTCGCAAGTCCGCTTCGCGCCTAGGTTAATGCATTCAACGCAAGGTCGCTTTCTTGACTAAATCTCACTCCTCAGATGCCAAGACCGAGAGGTTTTCGGCATCTGTCTTTATAGGGCTCTTTTCTTCTGGACAGGGAGTTTTGAGCTTTTCCATCCATATCCACCTCTTTCTCCACATCCGCCGACCCTTCCCGGTCACTCCCGGCTGCATGCCTGTCGAGTGGTGATTTACTTATCAAAGACAGAGTTCCAATACAAGCGAATTATTTGCAATGATCATTCACTTTTCGTTAAGATGGGATCGCAATGGAATTGAGACAACTCCAAAGCTTGGTATCCCTCGCGCAACTGGGTAGCATTGCAAAGGTGGCTGAGAATCTTCATCTGAGCTCCGCAGCTGTTCACAAGCAGCTAAAAGTCTTGGAGGGGGAACTAGGCGTATGTTTGTATACGAAAAATGGCCGCTCCCTCCGATTGACGCAAGCTGCGGCAGTTTTGCTGCCTTACGCGAAAGAGGTGCTGGCTCAGCACGACACGGCTGTTAATGCAATCAAGGAGTGGAGTGGGCTAAAGCGCGGCGTCCTGCGGATCGGTGCCGGACCAACCCTTAGCAGTTACGTCCTTCCGAACCTCCTCATCCTATATCGCCGGACATACCCTGAGATCGAATTACTCGTACAAACGGGGAATAGTCGGACTCTGATTGAGAACCTAAGGAATGGTTCCTTGGACCTAGCATTGCTAGTGTCGCCTCTCTTGGAAGAAGACGCCTCACTCACGATCGAACATTCTTGGAAATTCGAATTTCTGCTAGTGTCCAACATCCGGGACATTCCGACTCGTTGTTCCATCGCAGGTCTGAATAGATTTCCTTTTATCCTTTTCCAAAAAGGATCCCGCATGGAAAACGCAATTGACCGATATTTTACAGAAATTGGCTTCCGACCAAAAATAATCATGACATTTGACAGTGCTGAAGCCATAAAGGCACTGGTTCGGATGGGACTCGGAATATCGATGCTCCCCCTTTGGATTATTGACGCCGAGTTGCAAAAAAAAGAGCTCTCGTCTGTCTCCCAACGGGAGCCTTCCCTTTATTCAAGAATCGAACTCGTTCAAAGGAAATCAAAGTTCACGACTGCCGCGGTCTCCGCGTTTGTTAAACTGGCGTCGGACTTCGAGTTTAGAAGCCCGCGACTAACACAAACCCGCTAGCACTAAGTGACGGGAGTACGCGTTATATCTAGGCCTATGAATTAGAAGCGCTTAGGTCCCGATGAACGAGCGCTATTCAATGTCATCAAGTACTAGACCAGTTGCTTTTCTGCGAATCAACAGAACGGTTACTTGTTCCAGCGATCCGCTGCGTTCACGTACGATCCTGCTACAGTACTGGAAGCAATGCGAGTCCTCACTTCGCCGGCACACACAGGCGCTATCACGCTGGCTCTTCCGCAGGACGTTCAGTCGGAAGCCTGGGGCTACCCGCAAGAGATGTTCGAGAAACGCGTCTGGCACATTCCGCGTCCGGAGCCGGAGCAGGCGATTCTCACGAGCGCAGTTGAGATGATTCGGTCAGCGAAACGACCACTGGTCATCGCCGGCGGAGGGGTCCTTTACAGCGAAGCAACCGAAGCTCTGGCACAGTTCGTTGCAGCAACGGGAATTCCAGTTGGAGAAACGCAGGCGGGCAAAGGGTCGCTGCCTTTTGATCATCCCCAGAACTTAGGCGCCGTCGGCGTTACCGGAACTCCGGGCGCCAATCTCGCCGCGCGCGATGCCGATCTCATCATTGCCATTGGGACAAGATTAAGCGACTTCACCACCGCATCCAAGACGGCGTTCCACAATCCCGACGTACGGTTCGTCAACGTCAACGTGGCCGAATTTGACGCTTTTAAGCATGCGGGCCTGCCGATGATTGCTGACGCGCGCGCTGCGATCGACAAGCTTCAGGCGGCGTTGTCCAGGTATCACATCTCTTCGCAATATGCAAACTCGGTCGGCGAATGGAAGGACCGGTGGGAAAAGGAGACAGACCGGCTGTACAACCTGCGGCACGGTCCGCCGATCAGCCAGGGGGAAGTGATTGGTGTCGTGAACGGGCTCGTGCGTCCGCAGGATGTTGTTGTCTCTGCGGCCGGCAGCCTGCCCGGTGACCTGCATAAACTCTGGCGAACACGCCAGGCCAATACCTATCACCTAGAATACGGTTATTCGTGCATGGGCTACGAAATTGCCGGCGGGCTTGGGGTCAAGATGGCAGATCCATCCCGCGAAGTGTACGTGCTCGTCGGAGATGGCTCGTTCCTGATGATGGCGAGCGAAATAGCCACCTCCGTCCAGGAAGGCTACAAGCTCAACATCGTCGTGCTCGATAACCACGGCTTTTCAAGCATTGGCGGTCTCTCGCAATCGATCGGCTCGGCCGGATTCGGCACGGATTATCGGCACAGGACCGGAAGCGGACATCTGGATGGCGAGCACATACCCGTCGACTTCGTGGCGCCGTGCCATGGACTGGGTGCGTGCGCTGTTCGGGCGCGCTCGCGGGAAAATTTCAAACAGGCCATCGAAGCCATAAAGGGCGAGAAACGCACCTCAGCGGTCGTGATCGAGGTGGACAAGGAGATGCGCGTGCCAGGATACGAATCGTGGTGGGACGTCCCAATCGACGAAGTCTCAGAACTCGAAAGTGTCCGGGCCGCGCGGGCGGAGTACGAGGAGTTTGTAAAGAAAGAGCGGCATCACGAAATAACCGCGCATGCGAGGTGACGGAATGGAGTTCGAGGTATTCCAGGAAGGAGTTCTGGACCACGTCGGCGGAGCCTGGCGGCGGCCTTCGTCGGAGCCTGCTACCGATGTGCTGAATCCGGCCACCGGCCAGGTCATCGCACAATCACCAGCGGGCTCAGCAGAAGACGTTGCTGCAGCCGTAGAGGCGGCAGCAGCGTTTCCTGACTGGCGCGCCACGCCCCCCGGCGAGAGAATCCAATGCCTTTTTCGTCTGAAGCAACTTCTCGAGGATCATTTCGAAGAGATCGCGCGGATCACGACCATTGAAAATGGTAAGACCCTTGCCGAATCGCGAGGCGAGCTCCGGCGTGGGATCGAGAATATCGAGACCGCGTGCGGAATCCCATCGCTGATGCAAGGCTACAACCTCGAGGACGTTGCTCGTGGAATTGATGGATCGATGTTTCGGCAGCCGCTGGGCGTTGTTGCGGCGATCACTGCATTGAATTTTCCATCTATGATACCGCTGTGGTTTCTCCCCTATGCGATTTCGTGCGGCAACACTTTCATTCTGAAGCCGTCAGAGCGCGTTCCTTTCAGCATGATTCGAATCATGCAGCTCATTGAGAAAACCGGCCTGCCAAAGGGCGTCGTAAACGTTGTCTACGGCAGCAAGGAGGCAGTGGACGCGCTGCTAGATCATCCGGCGGTTCAGGCCGTCAGTTTTGTCGGCTCCACGCCGGTGGCCCGCTATGTCTATGGGCGGGCAGCGACAAACGGCAAACGCGCTCAATGCCAGGGTGGTGCGAAGAATCACGTCGTCGTCCTGCCGGACGCGGATCAGGACGCTACGACGAAGATCATCGCCGATAGCGCCTATGGCTGTGCCGGGCAGCGATGTCTGGCAGTTTCAGTTGCGGTGACAGTGGGAGAGGCGCAGGGATGGTTTCCAAGATCGATCACGGATGCGGCTGCTTCCCTCAAGGTTGGCTCGGGGCTCGACTCCGACATTCAGATGGGACCAGTGATCACTCCCGTCAGCCGTCGGCGCGTCGAAGGATTGATCGCGCAAGGCGCTTCGGAAGGAGCTAGACCCCTGCTCGATGGCCGGGGGGCGAACCCTTCCGGGCAGGCGGGCGGCAATTTTGTCGGGCCGACAATTCTAGATGGGATCCCCGCGTCAAGCTCTCTGGCCGAAACCGAGATCTTCGGGCCGGTTCTTAGCCTCATTCATGCTGATAGTGTTGACGAAGCGACGGCGATCATTCGAAAGAATTCATTCGGCAACGCATCTTCCATCTTTACAACCAGTGGCGCTGCTGCCCGCAAATTCCGGAACGAGATCCCTACTGGCAACGTCGGCGTCAACGTTGGAGTTGCAGCACCGATGGCGTATTTTCCGTTCAGCGCCTGGAAGGGAAGCTTTTTCGGGATACTTCATGCCCAGGGGCGCGACGCCGTTGAGTTCTACACGGCAGAGAAGGTTGTGATCGAACGCTGGCCGTGTCGGCGCGCATTCAAAAAAGAATAAATTTGAACAGACGCCGATTGCGACGGGGCGACGAGTCTCAGCGCATGACTGAGTTGGCTCGGTCGGCGGCAGGGCGCAGGGAGACTTTGCGACGCAGGTA
>JAKAWN010000374.1 GCA_021827245.1 Acidobacteriota bacterium
TCGGGCTATGCTCACAGTAATGCGGAAAGGCATACTCCCGGAACTGTCAAACTTCTACTGCCACCCCGGCAAAGCCGGGGGTTCTCCTTTTTGCAATAGGAAGCACGCCAGCACGCGTGAGGGCGATTCTAGAACGTGTGGATGCTGCACTGATGTCCACGGCTGAGGAGATGCGGGTGTACATCAATGAGCACACTGATTTCTCCGATATTGGCAACCGCATGCTTCAAGAGTGGGAGCAGAGTGCGAAAGGTTCGCTGCGTGCGTAATCGGCAATGCGCATCTCGAACCTCTGTGCGACAGGCTCGACAATCTGCACGACTCATGTCCGGGATTGACCTGCTCACGAAGCCTCGATCCGCTCCCCTTTTCCCGCTTCGCGGCACGCTCCAGGGAGCGTCGTACATGACCTTCAAATCCGTCGTGAAACACCTTAGTCTTCATAGCTTCTCCTGAGCACCTCAGGATTTCGATAGAAGCGCTTGCTGTTGCCAGATATCCTCGAAACTTTACCGGCTTCACTTCGCCCGTGTAATGGCGTTCATGGGTACCATGTGCGTTATCGAAGCCGAGTACGCGCCCTTTGTCGGCACTGAACCGATGCGGCAAGAGCAGGGCAAGATTGTATCGAACCATTTCAGCCTTTTCATTGACCAAACCTCTTCGCGAAGAATGCCGATGCCACCGGCACACCGAAAACGAGTTTCGTAATCGGTGTCCTTGCGAAGACGCCCCCGTCTACTCATAAACAGAGGTTAGAACAGGTGGTGCTCATAATGCATTACCTGTATGCCCTCTTTACGTTCAGGAATTGACAGTGTGTTTGGGCAGCGGACGCGCCACCCATTTGATCGACCTCGGGGATAAGAACGGATGCAAGATGCGGAGTCAGCCCTGACACCTGGTGGTAAACTGGCTCGTCGCCTTGAAAGCTGAAGATAAACCCTGCTGGGATTCACTTCTTTGGCTTATGCCTTACGAGGTTGTAGAGTGAATTGCGGGGGGCTGAGAAATGTACCCACATCGGCGTGATTTTTTGAAGATCATCGCAGGATCGGGGATGCTCGCCCTTGTTCCCCGCTACGTGGAAGCAGAGGAACAGGTTGCGCGCGCCACGCGGGGAACCCCGCAGCCGCGGATCAAAGATATCAGCGTGATTGAATGCGAACCCGACGGTGCCCGCTTGACGGTGGTCAAGATCACCACGGATCAGCCCGGACTTTATGGCTACGGCTGCGCCACATTTACGCAGCGGGCGGACCTAGTCAAGCCCGCGGTTGAAAAGTACCTCAAGCCCTTCCTGCTGAATAAGACAACCGACAGGATTGAAGACATCTGGCAGTCCTGCTACGACAGCTCTTATTGGAAGAACGGCCCCGTGCTGAACAATGCTCTCAGCGGCATCGATCAGGCACTCTGGGATATCAAGGGGCGGCAAGCCGGAATGCCCGTCTATCAGCTCGCCGGCGGGAAATGTCGCGAGGCCGTCGATTGCTATGCCCACGCCAGCGGCGCTGAGTTTCAGGATGTGGTCGAGAGCGCAAAGAAGTACATGGACCAAGGCTTCCGTCACGTGCGCGTTCAGGTGGAGCTTCCCGGGATGGCAGGCTATGGCGCGGCACAGTCGAGTGACAAACGCCCGCAGGCTCTCCACGATCAGCCGGTCTTCGAGCCTGCCTATGCCATGCGCCGCAATTTGAAGCTGCTTGATGTCTGCCGCCGGGAACTGGGCGACGAGGTCGAGTTGCTCCATGACATGCATGAGCGCCTGACACCCAATGAGGCAGTGCAGTTTTGCAAGGAAGCCGAGCAGTATCGAATGTTCTTTCTTGAAGACCCGCTTTCACCGGAAGATCTGGGTTACTTCCAGCAGATCCGGCAGAATTGCGCCACCCCGATCGCCATGGGTGAACTCTTCAATAACCCGCATGAATGGCAGCCGCTGATTGAAGGACGACTGATCGACTACATCCGCGTGCATCTCTCGCAAGTAGGTGGATTCAGTCCCGGACGCAAGATTGCAATCCTCGCCGAACAGTTTGGCGTGAGAACCGCATGGCACGGCCCCGGTGATGTTTCGCCGGTTGGGCATATGGCCAACGTCACGTTGGACCTGGTGAGCTACAACTTCGGCATTCAGGAGTACTCGGCCTTCAATGAGCGAACGCAGGCGATTTTTCAAGGATGCCCGGAGATGAAAGACGGCTATCTGTGGGCAAGCGAGAAGCCTGGATGGGGAATTGAGGTTGACGAGAAGGAGGCTGCTAAGTCTCCGTTTACGGCCAGCCGGTTGAATGGCGGCTGGGGAGAGATTCGTCTCCCGGACGGTACAGTGATCAAGCAGTAACGGCGAAGGATGCCGGTAGAGGTTTCGCATTAGGTTGGCGAAATACCAGAAATCAGCCGGATTTTTCGACTTCCAGGGCGGCCTGCAGCATGGCTTTCGCATAGGCAATGTCATACACGTCCCCGGTATAACCACCGCCGCCGGGATAACCGTGAATCGGTCCGCGGGCGCGGTCATAGTCAAGGGCGCGCGGATGTTCCGGATAGAGCTCGCGCGAATACTTCAGCTTCACCAGTTCCCGCATCACCGCGAACATGTTCACGTCGCCTTCGTCGATGAAACCCTCGTCGTATTTCACGTAGGGCTTGGCGACATGGGGGTTGCGGTAGTGCACGTGGTTGATGCGGTCTCTGGAGCCGAAGTAGCGGCAGACCGCGACCGGGTCCTCGCCCATTTCCCTGGTGACCCCGCAATCAAACGTGATCCCATTGGCCGGGCTATCGACAATCGTGATCAGGTGCTTCCACCCGTCCAGCGTGGCCATGATCTGTTGTGAACCGCGGCTGAGTGGGAAGGGCGGATCGTTGGGATGGAGGGCCATCCGCACGTTCGCTTTTTCCGCAACCGGTATCACAGCCTTGAGAAAATAAGTGATGTTGGCCCACATCTCGCTCAGGGTGTGCGCGCCCTCAGCGGGGAGCGGCGGAAGGTCCTTCATCCGGTCGTAGTCCGCGCCTGTCAATCCGGCGCCGCCACGGCCCACTTCTTCGTAATAACCTTCCATGGCCCGGTGCGCGTAAAAGTTATACTCGACGACCGGGATGCCCACCCGTCCCGCGGCCTGAATCGACTGCCTGACTTTTTCGATCTCCTCGTCCCGCCCCGGCCGGCCATAGACGGTGTTGGGAAAGCCGTCGATCATCAGGTTGCCCAGTGTCACACCGTTTGCCTTGAGCTTGTCGACCAGGAGCTCTAGATCGCTCGCCCTCCAGGGGAGCGCCGGACCGCCGCTCAGCACGTGATACACACCCAACTGCACAACACCGCGAATGGCAGCGTCTGTAACGCCGCCGGAAAGATTGATGCCGCAGGCAATCTTAGGTGTATCGGCACTCTCCTGCGGCATGCCATCGCCTAGCCACCATGGCTTCTCCTGAGCCTGTGCGGAGGCCGCGAACCTGAGCAACGCGGGCGCCAGGGCTGTCGCTACCAGGCCCTTGATCAGACTTCTTCGCGAGAGATCGGGCTTCGTCATTGACGGCTCCATGAATTGCATTTTGTTTGCGCCTTGAATTCTTCCACAGACTCGTCTCCGCGTCCAGGCAGGCTCGATCCAAGCCGGCGTGGTAGTAGGATGGATTGCAAAGTTAGGAGAGATAGAATCTATGAGCAATTCTGGCAAGGGCAGGTCCAGCTACAACCGTCGCAGCGTTCTCAAATCGTCGTTGGCAGTGCTGGCCGGCAGCGCTCTTGGCCGGACTGCAGAGGCCGCAGCGCCTGCAATCAAAAACGTGAATCCAGCCTCCAGCCCATCGGCTTTGAAGATCACAGACATGCGCTATGCGGTCGTCGTTAAACCGGGTCCAAGCCCCTGCGTTCTCATCCGCATCGACACCAACCAAGGCGTCTACGGCCTCGGCGAGGTGCGCGATGCCGCCGGTCCGCAGTACGCAATGGTGTTGAAGAGCCGCATTGTCGGCGAAAATCCTCTGAACATTGATTTCCTGTTTCAGAAGATTGCCCAGTTTGGCGGCAACGCCCGCCAGGCCGGTGGTGTGTGCGCGGTCGAGATGGCGCTTTGGGACATTGCAGGCAAGGTCTACAACATTCCTGTCTACCAGATGCTCGGCGGCAAGTGGCGCGATTCGATCCGCATCTACGCGGATACCACGGAATCGCTGGACCCGAAAGAGTACGGGCTGCGCGCCAAAGAACGCAAGGCGATGGGCCTGACCTGGATGAAGATGGATCTGGGCATCAACGTTTTAGATGGAATGCCGGGCATGGTGATGCGGCCTGCCGGTCAGGACAAGTGGGAGTTGCACGAGCAACCTCATCCTTTTCTCGCCACCGAAGTCACCGACAAAGGCATAGATCGGCTGTGCGAGTATGTTGCCGCGGTGCGAGATAACATCGGCTATGACATGCCCTTGTCGATGGATCATCTCGGCCATATTGGCGTAAAGTCTGCCATTCGCCTGGGCAAGGCGTACGAGAAATTCAATCTGGAATGGATGGAGGATGTTATTCCCTGGTACTACACGGATCTGTTGAAGGAGATTCAGCAAGCCAGTCCAACTCCCATCCTGACCGGAGAAGATATTTACAAATTTTCAGACTTCGAGACGCTCTGCAAGGAACATGCGGTCGACAAGATTCATCCCGACCTGGCTACCTCAGGCGGCATTCTGCAAACTCACCATATCGGCGACATGGCTTTCCGCTACGGCGTACCCATGGCGATGCATTTCGCGGGAACCCCGGTGTCATGCATGGCGTCCGTTCACTGCGCCGCCGCAACGCGGAACTTCCTCGCGCTCGAGAACCATTCCCTGGATGTGCCCTTCTGGCAGGACCTGGTGACAGGAATTGAAAAGCCGATTGTCAACAAGGGTTTCATCAAGGTCCCGGAGAGCTCCGGCCTGGGCGTGATCCTGAACGACGACGAGGTGAAGCGCCATCTGAAGCCGGGAACAGGATACTTCGAACCCACGCCGATGTGGGACGAACCGCAGTCGTGGGATGACGCGCTGTTCAGCTAGTGCTGGCATCTCCCAGACCAACGTGTACCTGAAGCGGTCGCCCAGAGCCCGAGCTGGCTTACGCGTATCTCTATACTTTGCGGAATTCGATCCGGCCTTTGGCGATCGGAAGTCCGATCACTTCAATGCGCTTCAGGTTGCGCGTGCCAATCCCCTGTTCCTCGGCCAGCTTCAGCGTGTTGTCGCAGTGTTCAAAGGGAGGCGTGCCCCGGTCGGCCATCGGATCGAAGCCCATCAACGCGGCGCAAACAGCGTCGGTGGTGACGCAATTGGTGCCCGCAATCAGCAAACCGGGAGGAACCGCCCGCATCCTTTTTACCCACGGACCTTCGCCGCCCGCTACGGTTTCAATGCCATCGACAATACTCAGGTGGATGGGCCGCGCCGCTACCAGATCGACGGTCACCCGCGGGACGCGATAGCCGGGGTCGCGCGGCGAATGCGGGTCAAGCTCTGGCAGCGCGCTCCGGGAAGGCTGGCGGTTGCCGTTGTGCAGCATGGCCCGTGCTCCACCTGCCTCCCGACTCGGCTCATCCACGCCGGCGGTTTCGCCGTAGATGGTGGTAGGGGTAATCCCGAACAGGTTTTTCATTGCTCCCGTCAGGCCGGCGGTGCTGTGCTCCTTCAGCTTGGCAAGCGAGACAAAGACATCACAATCTTTATAGGAGCGATTCAGATCGTAGCCTTGAAACAACAGACCACCGCCGGGGACCCAAAACCGCGTGTACTTTTTTGAGGGACCTGCGAAGTTCGTGTTTTCCAGCTCGACGCCAGAGGCGGCACTGGTGAAATCCGAGACCCGCCAGCCGGCCTGGGAAAGAAACTCCTCAAGCGTATGGGCCTTCGATGAGGTTGGACTTTCGAGCAGCCGTATACGGCGTGCTCCAGCATTGCCTAGCAGGTGAACCGTGGCGCTCAAAACGTGTGGATTCACCCAGTAGGTTTGCCCCTGTGTCATGCCGTCGAAGCGCTGCGTGGAACTGCCCGTCACGTTGATCTTGATCGCCACGGTTTTGCCGTTGACCAGCTTTTGCAAGCCACCCAGTTGATCGAACATCGTGGCAAGAGTTGTGACCACTTCCGGCCCGTAGTTGGAACACCTGGCGACAGCGACAGGCGCTGTAGGAGCGGTTGTGTAAGCAAAAACCCGGCCTGGCGCGAGATACATTCCCGCCGCTGCTGCGCCCAGGCCCTGAATCAGTTCTCTCCGGTTGAGGTCCCTTCTCATATCGCCCCCCTGTTTTTTACGGTTTCAGTCCTTGGTTCAGATGGTAATCCGACTCCCGCTATTTTTTCTCGAATAGTTGCAAGTATTCATAATCCCAAATCGATCTGCGTAGGCAGGTACGATGAACGGACAGTCTCACCCAGCGCTAATTGGTCGGTGTTCAAGAAGTAAGGAGTGCCCGTCGCGCCAGCCACTTAGGGCGTGTTAACACTATCGAAGGGCTTCGACGATAAGGGCGAAGCGGACGAAAGCAAGGAAGACGACATCGAGTTTATCGAAGCGGGAGAAGGTTCTACGGAAGCCCTTGAGCCGGCGGAAGAGCCGCTCGACTTCATTGCGCTTGCGGTAGATGGCTTTGTCGTACTGCCACGGTTGCAGGCGGTTGCACTTGGGCGGCACTACAGGAATAAAGCCGAAATCCAGGGCCAGTTGCCGGGTCTCGTTGTCCTCCTAGGCGCGGTCCATAATCAGATGCAGCGGCGCGGGCAGCGGCCCCGGGCCCGGCC
>JAKAWN010000021.1 GCA_021827245.1 Acidobacteriota bacterium
GAACCGAGGGACTGTTCTGGCTCCTCGCACTGGCGGCATGGGCCTTGTGGAAACCCTTGGCTTTGAGAGTACTGGTATTTGTGTTTGCTGCAATCCACCTCGGCATCTGGGGCGCGAGCGAGGTCAAGGGAAATCGGAACACGGTTTCAGCCTTCAATGCAACGCCCCGTGTGCGACGGGCCATTGTCGCCTTCGATCTGGTTGAGGCGTTTGTGCTGACTGCCATAGGCATTATCGCCGCCTTCTATGTGATTCACGTCGGGTAATGTGGGTTTTACTTCGTTGCAGTGCAAAAGAGTGAAAAAAGTCCTCGACTCCGCGCACGGGCGGCCGGTACGCTTTGATTGGACGCTGAATGGAGGACGCGCGATGAGTGAACTGATCGACAATCGGGCGCGACGAGCACAAACACTGAAGCGGGTAATTACCGAACCTCATAACGGTACGCCAGCTCAGGAAGTGAAGGCAACACTCAAAAGTCCGGTTCGTGAAACCGATCATTCCGAAATCATGGCTATGGTGATAGGCCTGAATGAATGACGACCGGAGATACGCAGAGATCTATGGCCATCCTGCCTGCCTACTGGCGTGACATTCACCCTGCACGACGCTGGTCATTGGTCTGGCCTCGCGAGCACGGTGCATGGGGAATTCTGCTCGTTTCCCTGATCAGTGGAGCCGCGATTGGCTTTTCGTCCGCCACGGATTTTTCCGCTTTGTTGTGGCTGGCCGTGGCAGTAGTGGCGGCTTTTTGTCTTCGCGCCCCGATTGAAAACAGTCTGCCTGCATCGCCATTCCGCGCGCGAGGCTCGGCCGAATGGCTTTGGGCGATTGCTGCTGCTTCGATCTACGCGCTTGCCGGTGTGTTCGCGGTAACGATGCTGATTCGCAGCGGATTTTTCAGCCTCCTCTGGAAGCTGGGCATGGCTGCGGCAGGATTTTTTGCGTTGCAAGCTGCCCTCAAGAGATTGGGGCGCTCCGGCCGCCTGCCCAGCGAGATGATTGGAGTTTTCGGCCTGACTCTTGCCGCGGCTGCCGGCTGGGCCGTTGCAGCGGGCGGGTTCAGGCAACAGGCCTTGGTGATATGGATCCTCAACGGACTCTTCGCTGCCGACCAGGTTCTTTACGTCCAACTCAGGATCCGTGAGGTACGACCCGCCAAGGTTGTTTCACGCTCCGGGAGCCGGATTCCTCTTCTGGCTGTCGAGGCACTCATCGCCTTGCTTCTTATTGCTGGAGCGCACGCTGGATTCATACCATGGTTGGCACTTCTTGCCTTCCTGCCAGTCCTCGTACGGGGCGGAGCATGGTCACTTAGGACAGATCATGGCCACCTGCAGATTCATCGGCTCGGCAGGAGCGAATTACTTTATTCCATCCTGTTTGGGCTCCTGCTCATCGCCGCTTTTCGATTCCCAATTCACTGATTCGGGACTCGATCCGTGAGCTACCCATGAATCCGAATCTGTTCAATGTGCTGAAGGGCAACATTGGATCTTGAGTTCTCATCGTCGCATTTTCCTATTGCGATAGATATTGGACTACTGTAAACTAACGGTTTGCGGTGATGGAGCGCCACCGTCAAAAGTCCAGGGATACTGCGACTAATGGCTCCTACCTCCTGGGTAGGGGCCTTTTTTTATGCCTGGTGACCGAATGCTGTCTCACATCGTTTATAACTTGGTGCAAGTGGCTGTCGTGATGGGATTTGCCCCGCTGGTAGCCGGAGTCATCAATCGCCTGAAAGAAATGGTGCAGTCAAAACGCGGGCCGAGTATCCTGCAGCCCTACCGAGACATTTGGAAGCTGTTTCACAAAGACCAAGTCATCTCCGAAGAGAGCTCCTGGATTTTTCGATTTACGCCGTACGTGGTTTTCATAGCGCCTATCTTTGTCACCCTACTTATTCCCGTACTGACGAACTATCCTCTATTTTTTGCTTTCATGGGCGACATGCTTGGCGGAGGGTTTGTCCTGGCGCTGGGTGGCTTTTTTGCAACCCTGGCGGCGGTTGACACGGCAAACCCTTACGGGCCCATGGGAGCGAGCCGGACCCGGCTGGTCGGCTTTCTTGCCGAGCCCGTTTTCATGATCGTTTTCTTCACGGTTTCTTTCGTAGCAGGATCAACGATTCCCTACATCGTGCAGGAACAATGGGTGAAGCCCTTCTCAAACTTTTTTGAACCTGCTCATGTCCTGATCGTTCTAGCCTTCTTCATCCTCATTCTGGCCGAAGGCGGGCGCATTCCCGTGGACAACCCCTCGGGCCACTTTGAACTGGCCATGATCGACGAATCGAAAGGGCTTGAGTATTCGGGACCTGCGGCGGCCCTGATGAAGTGGGGCGGAGAAATGAAGCTCTTTGTGCTCATCTGCATTCTGCTGAATGTCCTGGTCACACCGTGGGGCCTGGCCCAGAGCACGGCTCCGGGGGCTGTTCTGCTGGCTATTCCGGCCGTCCTGCTCAAGGTTTTTCTGTTCGTTCTGATCTTGGTGATTGTCGAAAGCTCGCTCGCGAAGCTGCGGCTGTTTCGAATCAGCGAATTTCTGGGAGCGGCCTTTATCATCTCGGTCGCGGCGATGATCAGTTGGCTGTTTGCACTCTGACATTTTCAGGAAAGGAATAGTAACAGCGGCAATGATTCCAGCTTCTTTTCTTCCGCAGCTTAACGCCCTGGCAGGCGGATTGTTTCTCCTGTGCACGTTCGGCATGGTGGCGACGCGCCAGGTTCAGGGCTGCATGCGTTTCTTCATCTGGCAGTCAATCTTCTTAGCTATTTCGGCTTTTCTGCTGGGGCTTCACCCGGTGGTATGGGACCTGCTGGGCGTTGGCGCAATCAATCTGATTAACAAACCGATTCTTATTCCCTGGCTGCTTCGCAAGACTGTGCCGGGGGAAGTCTATACACGCCGCGAAATTGAGCAGGCACTAAACATTCCGATTTCTTTGCTTGTGTCGCTCGGGCTCGCGATCGCTGCCTACCTGATCGCTTCGCCGTGGCTGAAGATTCCGGCCGGCCCGTCGGTGGGTGTGAATCTACCGATTGGGTTGGCCGCGCTTTTGCTTGGAGCCTTCACGCTCACCGTGCGCGGCGAGGCGGTCCCTCAATTGCTTGGGTTACTCTCGATGGAAAACGGTGCCTTCTTTACCAGCATCGCCATTGCTCCAACGCTACACCTCTTTATCGAATTGGTAGTTGCGTTTGACGTTTTAATCGCTGTCTTTGTGATCGGAGTTCTGACGCGCGCAATGCAGGAACACATCGGTACGACGAATGTTGGCTCACTTGCCACACTAAAGGAGGAACCCCGGCCGTGACGCTGGTTGCAATCTTAGTCCTTCCGTTATTGGCCTCCATCTTATGCTGGACGCCCGCGGTGGGCCGCAAGGCTGCGCCAGCCTTGACCATGTTGAACTGCCTCGCACTTCTGGGCCTCGCGGTCTTCGCAACACAACAGGTCATCGCGCGCGGGGAGGTCGTTGCCATTCCGGGTTGGATCGAAATGGACGCGTTGGGCGCGCTGATCCTGCTTCTGGTCACAGCGGTCGGCGTCACGGCGTCCCTTTACTCTCTTGGCTACATGAAGAGAACAACCCACGACGTGTCCGTGCTGCACCACTACTACGGAAATTTCAATCTTTTCATCTTCTCGATGGTGGCAGTCCCTGTTGTGGTTGGACCGAGCGTTGCGTGGCTCGCCGTTGAGCTGACCACGCTTCTTTCAGTGCTGCTGGTCGGCTTTGAGAGCAACCGGGAAGCTCTGGAGGCCGCCTGGAAGTACGCGATCCTCACCTTGACCGGGGCGGCCATCGCGCTGTTTGGCTTTCTGCTCCTGTTCTGGGCCATGCGAGTTGCGGGCGGCACTGTCTACACGTGGTCCGGGCTGGAACTTGTCGCTCCGCACATGCCTCCGGCGGTGGTGAAGATTGCGTACCTGGCAATTCTGGTGGGCTTTGGAACCAAGGTGGGGCTGGTGCCGCTTCACACCTGGCTGCCCGATGCGCACAGCCAGGCCCCGACTCCCGTTTGCGCTTTACTTTCCGGTATTGAAACAAGCGCCATTCTCTACGTTATACTCCGGCTGATGCCGATCGCGAGGGCATCTTTGGGCGTTGCCGTCGACCATTGGGCACTGGTCTTCGGGCTGATCTCTGTTGGTGTTGCGGCCTTCCTGCTGATTCAGGTGCACGACTACAAACGGCTCTTTGCCTATTCCACGGTCGAGCATATGGGAATCATTCTAGTAGCGGCTGGACTTGGCAGCCAGGCGGCGCATTACGGCGCCATGTACCAGATTTTTTCCCACGCCTTTACCAAGTCATTCTGCTTCTTTGCTGCAGGTGCTGTGCTACTTACCCTGGGCACACGGGAAATTGCTGCCGTGCGCGGTTTAATTCGAAGATCGCCCGGTGCTGCCGCCGCCCTGCTTCTGGGAGGCCTTGCGATCGCAGGTGCGCCGCCATTCGCTGTGTTCCTCGGCGAGTTCGCAATCTTGAAAGCCGGCGTTGCCGGGGGGCATTACCTCGCTACGGGCTTGCTGGCGTTCTTTCTTGCAGTTGCCTTTTTCGGGATTCTGCTTCACGTGAACCGAATGGCCTTCGGAGTTGCACCGGAAGAAACATCCCAGGCCGCCCGGATGCCATGGAGCAGTGCACTGGCTCTGGTTCTGGCTGCCGCACCCGTGGTGATTTTCGGTGTCTATGTTCCCGCTTCCTTGCACACACTGCTCATCCGTGCTGCGGGACTAGTGGGAGGGTAAGCTCGTGGATCATCCAGCAGAAATCGCCGCCCAAGCCGGCCAGAAGTGGCCCCGGGACCTGGAAGTCTGGGTAGACCGCCGAAAACCTGCCTGTGAACTTCGGCTTGGAACACCCCAGATCCTTCCCGATGTGGCGCGCTGGCTGGCCACGGAAGTGAAACTGCGTTTTGCAGGTCTGGTTCTGGAGGAGCGATCCGACAAATGGTACTTCCGGTATCTCTTCTACCTGGACCATCAGCCCGGGTGGATTCACGTGCTGCTTTGCCCGCCACTTTCAGAGAAAGCGGTTCCCAGCATCAGCCCGGCGGTGTATGCCGCCGATCAGCATGAACGGGAAGCCGAGGACCTGTTTGGCATCACCTTTACCGGCCATCCCAAGCTTGGCGATTTTGTTTTGCACGACGATAGCTGGCAGGAAGCCGTAGCTCCCATGCGGCGGGAATTTAATCAGGAGGCAGCCCTTGCCGAGCGCGCACCCCGCGAAGGATGGCGGCCGCGGACCATTGTTGAAGCTCCGGGGGCTTTCGTCATGCCTGTAGGGCCCGTATACGGCGGTGTCACGGAATCCGCCCAGTTTTTCCTTGAGACAGTTGGGGAAGACGTCATCCGTGCCATACCGCGGCTTTTCTATAAGTATCGCGGCATGGAAAAGGTCGCGGAAGGGAAAACGGTGGAAGAAGGCTTGCTCTTAGCGGAACGGTTCGCGGCCACCACGGCTTTCGCCCATGCCCTTGCCTTTTCGCAGGCAGTTGAAACGGTTTGTCGCGTCAAAGTGCCGCCTCGCGCCGTCAGGTTACGAATCTTTCTGGCGGAGCTCGAACGTTTCCGCCATCACGCCGGAGTCATTCAGGAAATTTGTGAATCGACCGGATTATCCGTCGCCGCCAGCCAGGCAGCCATATTGGAAGAAGATCTGCTTCGCCTTTCGGGTTCTCTCACGGGACACCGTTATCTCTTTGGACTTGCGGTTCCAGGAGGGTTGATGCGTGATTTCAATGCGGCGGAATGCCGAGAAGCCGTTGAACAGGCGGGAAAAGTACTTCGAGGACTTGATGACCTTTTTGAGAGGCTTCGCTTTTCCAGCAGCTTCCTCGACCGGCTTGAAGGGGTTGGAGTTATTTCATTTCAAAATGCGCGTGACCAGGGGCTTGTCGGGCCTCTCGCGCGGGCGTCCGGAACAAGCGGCGACTTGCGCAAGGCACAGCCTTACTGCGGTTACGAGCAGGTCCAATATGACGAAGTGGCGGAAAGCGAAGGCGACGGCTTTGCGCGGTTGCGGGTGCTGTACCGGGAGGCCGAGCAGGCAGTGCGCATCATGGCACCAATTCCAGCACAGCTCGAAGCCGGGGATGTTCTGGCGCGGGTCACTCCCCAAGCCGGGGCAGCACTCGGTTGGGCCGAGGCTCCACGGGGAGCAACCTTTCATTGGGTCCGGCTGGATCCGGACGGAAAGATTGAACGTTACCACGTGATCTCGCCGTCGTTTGTGAACTGGCATGGCTTTCACTCGGCCACGGAGAACTTTGCGTTCCAGGATTTCCCCATCATTCTGGCAACGCTTGGACTTTCCGTCGCAGAGAACGACAGGTAGGGAGATACAAAACCGATGAGCCAATGGGTTTCAAAAGGAATACGCACGGGGGTCAAAAGCACGCGTTATCCCCAGGCCGAAGAACTTGCGCCGGGTGTTTCGCCCGGCATGCCTAACCCCTCCGTCCCTCTCTCTGAAGCGCAGCAGCAGGACTTGATTGCCCGCTGCCCAACTAGCGCGATCTTCCTGCAGGATTCCAGGCTGGCGGTGAATTATCGCCTTTGCATTCATTGCTATCGCTGTGTCCGCGGAACGGATTCTCCACTCCGATGGAAGCATGGTTACGAATGGGCCGGTATCTCATCCGATGCGAAACCTCCGCAATGGCCAAAGGCGTTCAGAAGGTCGCTCCATATCCGCGTTGTCGATGCAGGTGATTGCGGAGCCTGCCTGAACGAAGTCAAGCACCTCTCCAATCCGTACTACAATTTGCACCGCCTCGGATTCTTCTTTACGCCAAGTCCCCGCAAAGCTGACATTCTGATGGTGGTCGGACCGGTCACCGACCAGATGCGGAAAGCGCTCCGCGAGGTCTATGAGGCAATGCCCGGGCCGAAGCTGGTGATGGCCATTGGTGAGGGTGCTTTGTCCGGCGGCGTGTTTGGTCCAAGCTTCGTTACTTCAGCGGGCGTGAGGGACGTACTTCCCGTCGATGTCGAGGTTCCGGGTTACCCGCCGCCTCCGCTGGCGATACTTCATGGGTTATTAGTGGCTGCCGGGCGCAAGCCCCCGGCTTCTATGGTTGCGGAACAACCCGATCTTGCTGAAGTGAACAGGTAGCTCGTATGCTTTTTCTTCTGTGCACCTTTCTGTCAATCTGCTGCGTGGGGATTGTGGGCTCGGTTTTCCTCCCCGCGTCCCGGAGTCCCCGAGTCCTGGCGTGGACGGGGTCGCTCGCTTCCCTGGTGATTTCCGGTGTTGGCGCTATGGCGCTATTCGGCCAGCAACCATTCAGTCTGCGACTCTGGACTTTGCCAGAGCTGGGCACATTGACCGTCAGCATTGATCACCTCTCGGGCCTGTTCCTGCTTATTTCCGGCCTGATCTTCCTCACCTCCTCGGTCTTTTCGTACCGCTATCTCGATCGCTATGCGGGGCACTTTAGCTTGCGCGCGTTTTCCATTTTGTATCACGCGATCTTTCTGTCCGTGGTCCTGGTCTTGATAGCCGGGGACGTTCTAACGTTTCTGATTGGCTGGGAAGCGATGTCCATCCTTGCCTACCTGTTGGCAACCTGCCAGCACGCAAGAAATCAGAACCCGGAGGCAGGGTATCCGATGCTTTCGATGGGCGAGGCGGGATTCCTGGCGGTCACTATTGCGTTTCTGCTCCTTGCTGCAAAAGCTGGCGGCCTGACCTTCGCCTCCCTGCGGGCCACGGATGTCTCCGCGGGTACGGGGTTGCGATGGTCCGTGTTTCTGCTTTCATTCTTCGGGTTCAGCGTAAAGGCGGGAATCGCACCGTTCAATCGCTGGCTGCCCCGAGTTTACCCCGTTGCTTCTGCGACGGTCTGCGCTCTCCTGTCGGGCGTTCTGCTCAACCTTGGAATCTATGGAATCGTCCGTGTCAATGGCGACCTGCTTCCTGTCACATCCGTGGGCCCGGGCCTCATTGTCCTGGCGACAGGCAGCCTGACAGCCCTAGTTGGTATTCTCTATGCCAACCGGGAAAGTGACATGAAGAGCATGCTGGCCGAGAGTTCCATCGAAAACATGGGCATTGTGACGGCAGCACTGGGAGCGGGGTTTGTCTTTCTCGCCTCCCATCTTCCCCTGCTGGCCGGCATGGCTTTCATTGCAGCTCTTTATCAAATGTTGAACCATTCAGTTTATAAGTCACTGCTCTTCTATGGTGCGGGTTCGGTGGATTCCACTGCCGGCACGAGAGACATGGACCGCCTCGGCGGGCTGATTAAGAGCCAGCCGTGGATTGCCGGGTTCTTTCTGGTCGGCGCGATATCTATTGCAGCTTTGCCTCCGTCAAACGGCTTTGTCAGCGAGTGGCTTACGCTGCAGGCGCTTTTGCAGAGTGCTGTGCTCGGCTCAGCCTCAGTGAAAGTTGTGTTCGCGATTTGCGGCGCCATCCTTGCACTCACGGCAGCGCTGGCGGTCACCTGTTTTGTGAAGGCGTTTGCGCTGAGTTTTCTGGGTAAGGCGCGGTCTGAACAGGCAAAGCAAAGCGGCCGGGTGCCTCGCTCGATGCGTGTTGCAATGGGCTTTCTTGCGTGCCTCTGCCTGCTGCTGGGAATTCTGCCCACCTATGTCATCCCGGCGCTCGACCGCGGGGCCAGCCTGCTTGCGAAGACCCGCGCAAGCGAGACGCTCGTTCCTCCGTTCTTCCTCACAAACTCTCAGCAGCAGCTCCTGCCGCCGGCGTTTGTGGCCGACTTCCATAATCTTGGCGCACAAATTGGAAAGGGAATTCTGCCCGGCGCCGGCCTGGTGGTGCTTCATCGCGGCACGGCGCGGAATCCTGTAGTCTTCGCGATGTCGACCAGCTACATGATCATCGTACTTCTTTTGCTTCTCGGTTCCCTGTTCCTCGTGCTGCGCTGGTGGCTGGCACGACGAACGCGACGTTCCTTTGGACGCGTCTGGGCAGGCGGGCTTGCTGAACTACCTCCCGAGCTTACTTACACCGCGACGGGATTCTCCAATCCGGTGCGGGTCACGTTCAACGCAATCTTTCATCCCGCAGAGGTTGAGGACAGCAGAGAAATGGTAGCGCAGCATTTTCGGGTGGCAATTCGAAGGACGACCGAAGAAGTCCATGTCCTTGACCGGATCTTCTACCGGCCGGTCCAGCTCATTGCCGCAAAAGTGGCGAACGGCCTGGCCAAAATGCATCATGGAAGACTGAATGTTTACGTCGCTTACGTATTGCTTGCTTTTCTGACTGTACTTCTGATCGGACGGTATCTGTGAGCCGTCTGCTTTGCAACTCGCCTGGATCGGTCAATCGACTGTTTCTCGTCGCAAGCGCGGTCTCGCAGGAGATCTGGGACTATGTTATAAACTAGAGGCTAGGTGATGGAGTTCGCCATCCAACTCCCTGCACAAGCAGGGTGATAACTCCTGACCGCCCTCTGGGCGCGCAGGAGTTTTTTATTTTAGGGAGGTTTTCGGGTCCAGGAACCGCAAGCTATGAAGTGTCAGCATGGCCCCGCAAGTGAGGGTCCAAGCTCAAAACCTGATTTACGGTTCCGAACGGCCACGCACGGATTGTCAAGGAAGGGTTATAGAGCACCAGCGATTTGAAGGTGACCGGCCCCGATTCGGAGCCGTAATTGACCAGGTCACCGAGGACTCACAGTTCGGTTATTGCGAAGCTGGGTCGCCACGATGGGGGCAAGAAGTTGAGAGCGTGAACGCCGATGTAGTCTTGGTGGGACACACGCACGTTCCTGCCATGCGGTCCTTTGGTTCACGTGTCGTCGTCAATCCTGGCAGCCTAGGACAGCGCAAGACGGGAAGCCCCGAGGCCCGGTATGCAGTATGGAGAGGCGGCAAGTTCGAACTGAAGTCGTGCCCCTACCCGGTGGAAGAGGCCGTGGCCAAAGTCCAGTCCATGCCGATTGACGGGGCGCTCTGTAAAGAATTGAGCACAATTTTGCAAACGGGAACCATCCCATAAGAACAGGAGGAGTAGAGACGTATGTCAAGAATCAAGAACCTTGAGGCATTGGAAATCCTGGATTCCCGAGGGAATCCCACAATCCAGGTCACAGTTCATCTTGAAAGCGGCGCTTCGGGCGTCGCCAAAATCCCTTCTGGCGCGTCGACGGGCAAGCGCGAGGCCATCGAGCTTCGTGACGGCGACAAAAAGCGGTATGGCGGGAAAGGCGTACTCAATGCTGTCAGCAACGTTGCAGGAAAAATTCAGAATGCCATCGCTGGTTTTGAAGGCGACCAGGCCAGCCTCGACAAAAAGCTAATTGCACTGGACGGAACCCCCAATAAAGCCCGCCTTGGGGCGAACGCCATCCTCGGAGTGTCCCTGGGCTTTGCCAAAGCCTCTGCGGCGGAGGAAGGTGTGCCACTCTACCGGCACCTTTCATTGCGAGGAATCTACCTGCTGCCGGTGCCCATGTTCAACGTCCTGAACGGGGGCCGGCATGCCGACAATAACGTCGATTTCCAGGAATTCATGATTGCGCCAGTAGGAGCGGTAAGCTTCGCCGAAGCCCTTCGAGCCGCTTCAGAGACTTTTCAGACTCTGAAGTCCATTCTCCATGAAAAGGGGTATGAAACCAGCGTCGGAGACGAAGGCGGGTTTGCGCCCCGGCTTAAGTCCAACGAGGAAGCAATGGAATTGCTCCTTGCCGCGATCCAAAAGGCAGGCTACAAACCGGGAACAGATATCGCCATCAACCTGGACCCTGCAGCGAGCGAATTCTATGAGGACGGGAGTTACATTTTTCGAAAGTCTGACCAATCAAAGCATAGGCCGGACGCCTTGATTTCATTGTGGGAGGACTGGCTCAATCGGTACCCTGAGATCTATTCACTTGAAGACGGCTTGGCTGAAGACGATTGGGATGGCTGGCGAGAGGCGACAAAGCGGTTGGGCCACAAGGTTCAGCTTGTCGGAGACGACATTTACGTTACCAATACCGAAATCTTTAGGAAGGGAATCCAGGAAGGCATTGCCAATTCCATTCTGATCAAGCTCAACCAGATTGGCACCGTGACCGAGACACTCGAATGCATCGATCTTGCGCACCGGAATGGCTATACAACTGTCGTTTCCCACCGTTCGGGAGAGACCGATGATACGGCGATCGCCGACTTATCCGTTGCCGCCGGAACCGGCCAAATCAAGTCGGGCTCGGTGTGCCGCGGAGAAAGGGTTGCCAAGTACAACCGGCTGCTCGAAATCGAAAAGGAGCTTGGCTCAAGGGGGCATTATGCGGGAAGAAAAGCCTATGAGCGCTGGCGGCCCGTTTGAACGTCAGGGGCCGACTATTGATGAAGTAGCGGCCGAAGGAGGCGCATACCCTCAGGTCGCCCCAGGCGCGGCGGGCGACCGATTGCGTAACTACGACCGGATGAGGCTGGATCTTGCATCTCTTATCCAGAGCGCTTTCCACCTCATCGATCAGAAGTCGGACCCCGAGGCATACCAACAATGCCGTGACTTGCTCACGAGCCTCGCCGAAGATCGGTTTACTTTGGCCGTCGTGGGCCAGTTCAATCGGGGGAAGAGTTCGTTGATGAACGCGGTGCTGGGGCTCGATCGCCTGCCGGTTGGTATCGTGCCTCTCACCTCGGTCATTACGAAGGTGTCTTACGGAAACCCGGATCGCGTGCTTATTGAGTTCCGGGGGTCATCCTTGAAGGACGAGATACCTCTCGACCGCCTGGCCGAATACGTGACCGAAACAGGAAATCCCGGGAACCAGAAGCAGATCGCGGCGGCAGAGGTCCAACTTCCTTCAGACTTCCTGCGGCGGGGACTATTCTTCGTGGACACGCCTGGAATAGGCTCCGCAATCGAGGCCAATACGGCAACCACAGAGCAGTTTCTGCCGCAGGCCGACTCGGTTATTTTCGTTACGAGCTTTGATTCGCCGCTCGGCCAGGCGGAGCTGGATTTCCTTCAGAAAGTCCGGGAGCACGTGCGGAAAATCTTTCTGATTGTTAACAAGAGTGATCTGGTTACCCCGGAGCAGCGGGACCAGGTCCTAAGCTTCATTCGGCAGCGTCTTGAGCGCGAAGCCGGGCTTCGCGAGCCGCGACTCTTTGCGGTTTCAACGCTCGTTGGTCTGGAAGCAAAGCTTTCGGGTTCAGGCGAACAACTTGCGCAGAGTGGACTGCCTGGCCTTGAGGAAAATCTTGTCGAGTTCCTGACGACTGAGAAAACAGGGGAATTCTTATTCCGCATGTGTGAACGCGCTCTGTTACTGCTCGGAGAACTCCGTTCTGAGACATCGACCAGCGAACATGAGGGCACATTCGAGAACCTTATAGGCCGGTTGTTGCATCTCCGCGAGGAGCTATCAGGAAAAGTACAAGACAAGGAAAGTCACACAACTGTGCCACGTCTCGAAACCAGGCCTAGGTCCGAAGCGGAGCTCATGGAGGCAGTACAGCAACCGTGCCGGGTATGCTCAAGCGTTGCCGACGCCATGATGAAATTCATGGCGAAATTCCAGTACCAGATTTTTGCCAATGAGAGTGAGCGCACTGTGCTGGCCCGCCGAGGCGGCTTATGTCCGCTACACACCTGGCAATATGCGGAAATCGCCTCGCCACACGGGATTTCCGCTTCATACCCGCAAGTGCTGAAGGAACTCAGCAGCCGGCTGAGCGATTTGGCCCGCTTCGAAGCGCCGGGCGGCCTGAACGATCGCGCAAGGGAGCTGATGGCACGGCCGGAAACGTGCCGCGCATGTCAGAAGCAAGCTGCCGCAGAGAAAAAGGTGTTGGATGAGGCTCTCGCGACCCTAAATGCCTCAAACGATCAGCGAGCGCCAAAACTTCCCGTCCTCTGCTTAGCTCATTTGAGCGCGTTGTTGAATCAGTTGCCGAATGAGAATCTGGCGAGGGAACTGCTTGACTTTGAAGCTGCGCTTTTTGAGAGGCTGGCTGAAAACATGGAACGCTATGCCCTGAGACACGATGCGCTGCGCCGCAACCTGAATAGTGGCGATGAGCGCGTTGCCTACCATAGAGGCCTCAGCCAGTTGGTGGGCGATAAGCGTTTACAGGCACCGTGGCACGTTGAGCGGCTCGTGTGACACGAGGGCTGGTTTCGGCGCAAGTAATAGGAGAGGCCTGTGAGCAATACTTGGGAGTACAGGTTCGCCTTCCGGGTTGAGGGCGGGAACGACATTCCTGCGGAGTTCCGGAGCACGTACGAACGGCTGGGAAAAGCTAATGGCCGCCCGGTTTATAGCTTGTTCACCCCGTCCGTAAAGGAACATGCCTTTATCGTTTCCCGGTGGATTCCGCCTAAACTCATCCTCGTCTTTCAGGAGAGCATCGCCGTTCTCTCGCTCGATTTGCATTCCAGTCAGGTCCATGCCTTCGAGCAGTCCAGAAGTGATTTCCTTGGGTTCGGTCTTGCAGAGTTTCTTCTGAACTGTTGGTTTACACTTTACCCTGGCGACCCGGCGCAAGGACCGATCGAGGTTCGGTTTCCTTCAAGGGCGATTCAGCATTATTGGGAACTGAGTGGGCTCCTTTTGAAGTGGTGTAATGAGGAAGAAGGGGCCAGCGGGATGGGACTTCAATCTCTAAATCGGTTAGAGGGCCTCCCAGCCAAGTTCGCGAGCTTTCTCCATTCACATCCTGAATTAGGAACAATTTTTGAATTCTTCTTCCAGCCTGCCATGGAAGGTCGAGCGAGAGAGGGGCAATCGTTTGCCAATCTATTGCTCCTGATGACTTCAAAAGGAATTTTCGCGCTCGGGGACCAGCATCACCATAAGCGGTCGGAATACGGGATCGAGATGACGTATTTGGCAGCCCGCCGTTTAAGGACGGCTGGATGGATCGAACCGGCGAATAGCCAGAGTGGAGTCATTGAAGTTTCAATGCACGGTGCCACAACGAGCTCACGACTTTCCTGGCCCGCGTACAAGGGCCTGCAACCCTATGCCTCCCGATGGATTCAGGCCGTCAATAGATCAATCAAGGCATCTGAGCAGGAGCATACCCTGGAAGGAGGTTTGCAGAATCGGAACAGTAGCGAAAGCGAAACCCGTCGACACCCTCTATCAGAAAGCGGCAGCCCATATGTCTCGTGAGGAAGGAACTGAGCGGCTAATCAAGGAGCTTGGTGATCCCCGCCGGAGCAACCAGGCGTTGCTGGCCCTGCTCGCAAGAGGGGATGATGCGGTACCCGCTCTCGCCGAATTTCTTCGAACTTCGAAGCCATCAAGTTTGTCTGAACCGAGATTGCTGGCCGTCGAAGGCTTAAGCATTTTAAAGGGACACGAAGCGCTCGAAGCCTTGATAGAGGTTGCTACGGAAACGCTTGGAGAAATTGCTGATCCCGTGGTCCGCCTCGCAGAAGAGACGGTGGTAAGCCGTGCTGCGCTGGCGTTGGCCGAGTTTCCTGATGAGCCTCACGCGCGGGATATTCTTTTCTTCCTTCTTGGAGAAAAGCCGCTGACCGGAGTAGCTGAGGCTTTTGAGAAGGTGAAAGACTGCCGGGCTATTCCCCAGCTCGCTGAGTGGTTGGAAGAGGACTTCGTCGCTGAGCCCGCCCGGCGAGCCATCGTTGCATGTGGTCCGGCGGTTGTCCCTGCGCTTCTGCGTTCTCTCAGGGACAAACATGAAAGGTACGGCGCCGAAACCGGGATGAGCCAGCGTCGGCGCGCGCGGATACTCTCAATTCTCTGCGAATTAGCGAAACCCGCCAGCATCCACGGTCTCGAAGATCTGCTCGATGACCCGATTGGCGCTGTGCGCTGGAACACAGTCCGTCTTTTTCTCAAAAATGGCAGCATGGCAGAACAGCGGCAGGCCTTCGGGGTGGGCATGGAATTTCTCGATTCGCCGGACAGCTTCATGCGATACGAATGCGAGGAATTGTTGGTCGCCTATTTCGACGTTGGAAAGGATCTGATCAAAGAGGAGATTCGTCGCCGGCAAACCGCAGGTGAATCAGAAGAGAATTTCGAATCGCGAGAGACGACGCTGGCGATTCTCCTTCGGATCATCCGTAGGGGCAACAAGGCCAACAAGGAAACAGGGCAGAAAGCTTAAGAGACGCTGACACCGATTGATGCGCTGTCGTCGGGGAGTAAGTCTTTGTCTTGAGTACAAGAGTCGTCCTTACATCATGAATGCGGACGACGAATGAGGAGTATACAATCGCTCGAACTAAACTCCCGTTGAAACCCGCACTTAAGTTCGTGCTCCTGATTGGAGTCGTGAGTTTCTTCGCTGATTTCACCTACGAAGGGGCTCGCAGCATTACCGGGCCGTTCCTGGGGATCCTGGGAGCGAGTGGTGCAGTTGTGAGTATCGTCGCCGGCCTCGGCGAATTGCTTGGCTATGGGCTTCGTCTGGTCTCGGGCCCGCTCAGCGAGCGAACGCAGAAGTTCTGGCCGATCACATTGTTTGGATATTTTGTTCAGATGCTCTCGGTCCCGTTGCTGGCTCTGGCCGGCAGTTGGCAGATGGCCGCGCTTCTGATTCTAACTGAGCGCATTGGCAAAGCAATTCGAAATCCGCCGCGAGACGTGATGCTCGCGCACGCCGCCAAAGAAATCGGTTATGGATGGGGGTTCGGAGTTCATGAGGCATTAGATCAGTTCGGAGCTTTGTTCGGTCCTCTGGCCGTGGCTGCAGTGATCTTTTATCACCATCATTACCAGCTTGCCTTTGCCGCGCTTATGGTTCCGGCCCTGGTTACGTTGTCCCTTCTCATCGCTGCACGGCTACTCTATCCAAAACCGGAAGAATTTGCCCCAACGCCGCCTGATATCCGCACGAAGGGCCTTCCGCGCACGTTCTGGATCTACTTGGCGGGTGCGGCATTAGTTGCAGCAGGATTTGCTGATTTTCAGCTCATTGCATACCATTTCCAAAAGGCTGATGCTGTTTCAACGCTCTGGATACCGATTACCTATTCTGTAGCGATGGCGGTCAGCGGCGTTGGCTCCCTGACCTTTGGCCGGATGTTCGACCGGACAGGAATAGGCGTCTTGGTCCCTTTAACTCTTGTTTCAGCGCTGTTCGCCCCACTGGTGTTTCTGGGAGGTTTCTGGTCGGTGCTTCTGGGATCGGCACTCTGGGGTCTCGGAATGGGCGTACACGAATCGATTGTGCCTGCCGCTGTAGCAACCATGGTTCCCGCTCAGCGCCGCGCTTCGGCATACGGGATCTTTACGGCCGGCTATGGGATTGCCTGGTTCCTGGGAAGCATTGCGATTGGAATCCTTTACGACACCTCGGTAATGGCTGTGATCATTTTCTGCCTTGTCCTGCAGCTCGCAGCGATTCCAATCTTCATGAAAGTAAGCAAGAGAATGCGTCTAAGAGCGGGCATGTGATTATGAGCGTGACCTATTTTTGTCCTTCATGCTGGAGCGAAGTTGGAGCGGCGACCACCTGTCCTAACTGTGGTGCGGATCTGCAGGATTTTTCAGGCAGGAGCTATGAGGAAAAGTTAATCATTGCTCTGCAGCATCCTGGACCTACCGTGCCTATTCGCGCCGCTACGATCCTTGGTGAACTGGGGTCCCAGGCGGCGGTTGAGCCATTGATTAACGTCGCCACATCTGTTGACGATCCCTACATCCAGGAAGCGGCGGTCGTGGCCCTCGGACACATTGGAGATATTCGGGCTATTTCGTGCCTGGATCGCCTCAGCCGGGAAGGCGCAGTGCGGGTCAGGGCTGCCGCGGAGCGTGCGCTCACGAACATAAAGGAACGACGAGATGCGACAAAAGGTTGAATCCGCGAGCAGATGGGGTCATGGAACCTCCGGTCAGGGTCGAGGGATTCGCTTCTTTGATCGAGAACGCGAATCACATCGTATTGAGGAAGCCCTCCGCAAGAAAGAAAGCATGATGATCTCCGGCCCCGCCGATATCGGGAAGACAGCCCTGATGCTGAACGTGGTTCGGAATCTTCCTGGCGACCTTGCCGGAAAGTGTCTCTACCTGGCCGGTTTCAAAGACCTGCAGAACCTGTTGCGGAATCTCATTAAGGTCCTCCAGGAGGCCAGAAGTCCGGGGCTCCTCCAGCAACTTAAGGCTGAGGGCGTCTCATCTGTGAACTTCGAAATCTGGCTAAAGTCCCTTCCGAGCGCCAGGTTAAAGGGGATACTCTACCGCGCTGTCCAGTCGGGTGATTATCGGGTCATTCTCGACCACGTTCCGCTCCTGACCCATGCCAGAGCAAAGATCATTAAAGAGCTCTTCTGGATGCGCGATACTCCGGTTTATCTGCTGATGCGGGACGATCAGGAATTCCGGATCGCGCAATTCGCCCGATTTTTCTATTGGAGTGACCGCCAATGCTTGACTTTGGGGCCGCTGCCCGAGACTTCGGCCTGTGAGTTGCTCGAAGGATGCATCGAGAGGTTTGGGTTATCCAGTTTTGATCTGGAGGGATTCAGGGAGGAGGTCCTTAGCCTAAGCGGCGGTGTGCCGGGCGCGATTGTGAAGATGTGCGCGCTGGCGGCCGATGAACGGTATCAGTACGGAAGGCGCATCAAAACGAAGCTGGTGCACATCGATTACTTGATGAGCGGATCAGGCGTAGTTCCTTCGGTCGGAAGGAGGGGCCGCTGACTGGGCAGACTTCAACGGGGTCGGGTTGGGGTGAGTTTCCCACGCGTCCGGTGAGCTGGCTCAGGCTCGCTAAATCCGTCTGACTTCAGTCTGCGCCCTACTAGAAAATCGATGGCGCGCTCCGGCGAGGACCATTCAGGGCCTCGAGGCTCATGACGATATTGGTAGTCATGCTTTCGCTGGAATTCTCGCAGTTCGTTTATTAGCTGATTCACCCGGCCATTGGCAACGCTCCTGACGCTCTCAACCGCAGTTTCCGAGGTCCAGAACTCTATGGCAACGTGAACGTGGGACATGCAAAGCCCTGTTGACCGCCGATATTGCTCGCGGAAATCTGAGTCGTCCAGTAATTCCTCAAGTGTTTTGAGATAATGATCCTCCGTGCTCCTGGCTATGTCGCAGGCAGGACATTGGGGACTCGGGGGAAAATGTATTTTCCGCTTTCTTGCTGGCCTTCGAACTTTCAAAAGGCTCGTTTTCAACCCCGCTCGGATTTTGTCTGCCTTGTACAGATCCTTCACGAAGGCAGACAGAAGGTTCTCGCAGAGAATCGCTACACCGAAACCATCCGCCCAGCATTCATTCTCAATCGCCTGCGCTTGCCAGAAGTGCTCCCGGCAAAATCCCCCGCCGTCCAAGAATTCCTGCCGTGCGAGGCTGGACATCATGCCTTCATATAGGAAGCTATGAATGTACCTGCGAGTCGTCTTTCTGGAAGAGAAGCAAATAGGGCATTCGCCGCTCGAAAGGCCGTCCTGCAATGCGATTCTTGCGAGAACAAATGGCCCGCGTTTAGAAACTTGCAATGAGGATGAGAGATTGCTCATAACGGCTCGACCATCACGCATCATGCGATGAACTAGAAAGCCGACTAAACACTTTCCCCGCTGGCTTCCAGTTCATCGTTGGACAAGCTCCCGGACCCGGGAGCCGGAAAGAACAGAAAGGTCACGCCGGATCGCCCCGGCTTCATCGCCGTCAGGACCTTTCGTCGTAGAAAGGCGCTCGATTTGCGCTCGATAAGCGTCAGCGTGCGAATCAAATTTACGTTGAAGGTCAGCCAGAGTCTTTCGGGTCCACAATTCCAACATTCTTCCATACCTTTGAAAGGCCTCGTCCACCGCCGAACCGATCTGGTCTCGCAACTTCTTCCGAAGGCGAGCCTCCGTGAGTCCGCGGCCCAGCACGGCCAGAAGGTCCTTCTGAAGTGCGACCTCAAGCGGTCCCGGGTCAAATCGCGGCATCTCTTTGATCACGCTTAAGAGTTCTTCTTCGCCCGGCATGTCTTTCACCTCCAAAACACCTGCGGCGCCATTCAATGCTGCTGAAAGCGTGCGCGCAAATTCCTGGAGCTTTTCGAAGATTTGATTTGCCCCCGCGCTGGCCGTCTCGGCAAGACTGCGCCCGATCAACTCGCTGCTGTTAGTAACTCCTGCGCCTTTGTTCAGCCATTGCTCGGCAACCGCAGAGGCCGCGCGTGAGATTGCGAATTCGCCCCAATCATGAATTGTGTCTGAGGTTTTGAGACAGAATGATCTCACATCCTCAAATTCCCCCGCCGCTCGTCGCAATTGAGCTTCAGCTTTGCGTAGCCGTTGGCCGTCTTCCATCGGACCTTTCTCGGAGATTTCAAGCTGCACTTTGAGCGCCGCCTCAACAGACTCACGGAAGGCGCCGATCTTCCGGCGAAGGGACTCCTGTGCCAACTGCTGATGTTTGGCGTAAAGAGGCTGGATCTCGTGGAGAAACCACTGGTCCAGGAGTCTGGCATGACTGTCTTTTATGCTGACAGGCTGAATCGAAATCTTGAAGCCAAGCTGCGATTCAACCTGACCGGAGATGTACTCCAAAGATCGTTTCCGATCTTCGGGCACAAGCAGGTCCGCCTTACTCAATACCACCAAAGCCGGGATCGCCGCTTCGTACAAGCGCTCGACCGTGGAAAGGTCCTCCTCTGTGAGGGTCGAACCAGCATCAACAAGCACCACTCCAAGGTCGCATTCGGGCAGGTAAGCCAGTGTTTCGGCGGCTCCTGCCGTCGCAAGGGAGCCGAGTCCCGGTGTGTCCACAAAAACGATGCCGTCACTCAGTCGCTCAGAAGGCAAACCCACGGTAATTCGCGTCACATGCTTCGAGTTGCCGGGATTATCCTGCTCGCTCACAAACTCGTGCAGCCGCGCAATTTCAACTTCTTCAGCTTTTCCATCCAGGTGAGAGACTTTCACCCGTGGTGTCGTTTCATAAGCGATACGCGTCGGAACTGCTGTGATGGGATTAACTCCTACCGGAAGGACCTCAGCACCTAGAATATGGTTCAAGAGAGAAGACTTTCCTGAGCTGACACGCCCGAAGACTGCGATTTGGAAACTGTTCGACTCGAGTTTGTCCAGAATGGTCGAGAGAACTGACCGGAACTCGATCAGCCCGTGGCTGTTGACGATTTGTTCGAGCGTCCTTAATAGCTCGATTTCATTACCCGTCTGCGTTAATCGCTGAAGCCGGCTTTCAAGATCCTGACCAATGCCTCGTTCCAGGTAAGCACTGAGCCTTCGGACCAGACTCGACATTTCATTCACAACCCCGTTCAGTTCAGGGATGATTGCCGGCGGCACATCGCCGTAACCACGCAATGCATCCGGCCGGCAATCCTCAAAGGTTACGTCGGCAAACTCCAGACCGACGCGAATCGAGTGTGTCGCTCCAAATTGCGGTCCGGGAGGTGTAATGCCAAAGCTCCTTAGAGCCTGAACCATCTGAGCACGAATCCTGGCAATGTAGTCCTGAATTACCTTCATCTGCGCGGGAGTGAGGTCGTTGCGGTACTTTGGAAACGGAGACTTGGAGTTCGACGTGAAAAGGATTGACTCAGCCTCGGACAAAAGCTGATCGACGTATTTGAAACTCGTTAGTAGGCGGGATGCCTGATATGGGTTTAGAGAATCGTGGGAAGACATGTCAATTCACTTCCCGGCGCAACAGGACGCCGCTATTGACCTAGAGGGGAACCCTGAACAAAAAGGCGGGATTGCGTTGGCCTCACCCTTCAGCAGGAAACCCCTGTAGGAGTTATCTTCCCCAGTGGGGCATTTAAGGGCGAACTCCAACGCCTAAACAGATTATCAGCCCCCCTCGTCTTCACAGTCAAGAGATGTGCATGGCCTATGTGGGTATCACACATGGCAGGTTGCGAACAGCGTCACCGCAACAACAGCAGCGAAGGTATTTTTGCGCTTGCTCGATGACCAGATCCTGACCTCAACATCAAGCCAGAAGTGCGACCTCTGTGCCCGAATCAAGGTCGCGGAGGATTCAAAAGTACGCGAGTTTTGTATTGAATTGAGTAATCATGATCTCCAGGCTGCATTGAACAAGTGCAGGAGCCTTTGCCTGCGACACGCGGCGGGTGTCTCCACCCACGTTCCTGCCGGGCGCCGCAGAAGCTTACATTTAGTTCTCCAGAATCACGTAGAAGACCTGATATCTGGACAATTACCATGGGGCTGTGAGCCCCAATGCAATTTGATTATGCAGATTGACTGTGGTACAGCCTGGCCTGATAATTATAAGAGGTGTTGGAGTTCACCGTTAACCGCCCTTCCCGGGAAGATAACTCCTGATTCGGAGATTTCCCGTACGGACGGCAAGTTGTAATCTGACAGTTCATCTCATTTGGAAATCCCCGAAAACCTGATCAGAGTTGTTCTTGGCATCGAATAGCCGTATCTATGGACAACCTGAAAGCGCCGGAGGCCGTGCATGACGACTGGCGAAGACGATAAGCTGACACCTGCGAATACTTCAACCGGGATTATAACTGCATCAACCGCTGAAGCCGACGGTGCCAGCATGCTTCTCCATCTGGCAAAAATAGGGGAAGAATTGGGTACGGATCGTGTTGCCGGTGAGGCCCGCGAACTGGCTGCCCGAGTATCAGAGGGGCGTTTCTACGTGGCCTGTGTCGGGCAATTCAAGCGAGGCAAGTCCACTCTGATCAATGCGCTGATCGGCGAACCTGTCCTGCCCGTGGGCTTCATCCCCGTTACAGCCGTTCCCACAGTCATTCGCTACGGCGAGCAGCTTAAGGCGCGACTCAAGGACCGTGACTTTGCATGGCATGAGATTCCCGTCTCGGACGTGAAGCAGTACGTGTCAGAAGAGAACAATCCGGAAAATGCCAAGGGCATCACTGGCGTCGAAGTTTTTGTTCCCAGCCCCCTGTTGTTGACCGGGATGTGCCTTGTAGATACTCCGGGGTTGGGTTCCGTTTTCAGCGGGAATACCGCAGCCACGCAGGATTTCATTCCACACATTGATGCTGCTCTAGTCGTCGTAGGTGCTGACCCGCCGCTGGCGGGCGAGGAACTTACGACGGTCGAGGCTGTAGCTCGCAATGTTCAAGATTTGATTGTCGTTCTTAATAAGGCGGATCGAACCACGGATGAAGAGAAACGGGCTGCCGCGGACTTCACACGTAAGCTCCTCGAAAAACGGCTGCGCAGGCCTGTCGGACCGCTCTTCGAGGTGAGTGCTGTCGAACGGCTTGTGAATCGAGGGCCGGAACGAGACTGGCCGAAACTTATCGCCGCGTTTGAGCGCCTGGTGCAGGATTCCGGGCGGCAAATCATTCTGGCAGCCTGTGATCGAGGACTCGTCAGACTGAGCGAAGAACTTTTGGCGATTATTGCAGAGGAGCGGGAAGCGCTGGAACGTCCGATTGGGGAGTCCGAGAGACGAATTGCAGCGATGAAGACCACTATCGCCGAGGCGGAACGCTCGATGCGGGAACTCGGGTTTCTACTGATGGCTGAGCAACAACGATTGTCAGACACGTATGTAGCCCGGCGCAAAGCCTTCCTCCGTACGGTGCAGCCTGAAGCGGTACGGGAATTCAGGGAAGCGATGCGCTCGGTTCCGCATCGATCAGGGTCCGCGTACCGGCGCGCGCTGATGCGCCTGGCGCAGGAGATTGCGAAGAAGTACGTGCTTCCATGGCTCTCTACCGAGCAGCACGAGGCGGAGCAAGAATACAGTACAGTTACTCGACGTTTCTTGCAAATGGGCAACGATTTTCTGCGAAAGCTTGCGGAAGCCGGGGTTCCGGAGTTGAGCCGTATGCCCCATGCCTTGGATGCAGAAACCGGATTCCGAATCCGCTCGCGATTCTCGTTTCTCGATCTTATCGAAGTCGCCCAACCGGCTTCGCCCCTTCGATGGCTGGCCGATCTGGTCCTTGCATTCGTTGGGGCGCGCAAACTTATCCAAAGTGACGCCACGGAATTCCTGGAGCATCTGCTTGAAACCAATACTGCGCGCGTTCAAAGCGATGTTCTCAATCGCGTCCAGGAGAGCCGAGGGCGATTGGAAGTCGAAGTCAAGAAATTACTCCATGAGGTGAGCCGAATTGCCGAGCAGGCCTTGGCTCATGCCCGATCCGCCCGCCATGCAGGCGCTGCCAGCGTCGAGTCAGCGCTGGCGCGACTGAGCCGCCTCGAACAAGAGGTTTACGCGCTCCGTCCCGCTATTTAGCCTGGTAGTCTTTTCTTCTGATAGTCCCCATTTTGAGTCCTCTCGTACCATAAGACGCCAGCGGGGAGCCAGCATGGAGCCTTGCATGGGGGAATTTGTCACTGTCGTGTTTGTGGTGGCTTGCCGATACGATTACCGGCACCTGGGAATACTTGCTGGTAAATCTTTCGTTGCATTCCCCGCTCACCGATGGTCCCCGCACGCTAGCGAAATGTCTTGATCCGCCTTGCGAAGAAACTGCATATTACCCTTTCATATCCTGCCTGATAGAGGGACCCCATACGACTGAGTCGTGATCAAATTAACGTAACATGCTCAGGTGGTTGTGTTTTTGGGTGGCCGTTTGAATGGGAGGGTTCACTCGGGAGGACCGAATTTCGAGGAAACAACCGTCTGACGAGACGTAAGCAGGACACCGGGACCATGAGATCATGACCTGCCTCTGCCAGGTTCTTATCTTCGCGCGGAAGTAACGTGCCCCAGTATATTCTTTGCTGCCAAGTTGCTCGTTCAGGCCCTGTGCGTCCGTGGAACTGCGCTTCACGTATTGCTCACCGTCCGGCTAGAGTCGGAGCGTCTAACTCGTAATCCATCCGGACTTCAGTGGGATCCAGCCGGTCGCTCGGTTCGGCAAACAAGCGCAGGCGACATCCAGGTTGGCACGCGGTTGCCCGGCGATCCCTGCACTTGAGGCATTTAGTCAGCGGTAGTTGAGTGGGGATTGGCAGAGAGAGAACCTACCGTGTTCTCCTCTTGAGGGACGAACAGGCTTCGACGCGGATCGACCATTAGCCAGGCGAGAGCACCCAGAACGCAGAGAACCGCCGCCACGGCAAAAGACGCGTTCCAGCCAAAGCGATTGGCGATCAGGGGTGTGAGCGAGGCGGTGATGGCTCCGCCGATTTGATTTCCCATATTCATGATGCCGGAAACCGAGCCGGCATAATGCCCGGCGACGTCGGCCGTCGTAGACCAAAACGAACTCTGCGAAAGGTAAAGGGTACCGGCCCCTCCCGCCAAAACGACACTGGCAAGCCCCGCGCTCTGGGCGTGGCTGCCAAGGGCAAGGAAAACGGCAGCAAGCAGCATGCCGATCACGGCGATGCCAGCCCGCCCGAAGCGCCGACCCATTCGCCGCGTGGTTACGTCGCTAATCGCCCCGCCGATCAGCGATCCGGCCGTCATTGCAAAAAAAGGAAGCATGCTGTAATAGGCGCTGGTCTTGAGATTGAGCCCACGAACATTGACCAAGTAAAGGAAGAACCAACTGAAAAAAATATAGGCGACGTAGCCGTAAGTGAAATAGCTAAATGTAAGGGCCAGCACGTCGCGGCTCGATAATGCAGTGCGCCACCGCAGACGGGCTTTCTTAACCGGCTCATCCAAGCCGGAGGCAATCCATTCGGCCTCCTTCTGGCTGATCCAGGGATGCTGGCTCGGCTCGTCGCGGGACAGCCAATACCAGATCAAACCCGCCAGCAGGCCCACTCCCGCAAGCGTGAAAAACGCGGCACGCCAGCCCCAGTGAGTTAGGATCCAGGCGACCAGTGGGGGAGTAATGCCAGCGCCGAAACCGACGCCGGCGAAAATTATGCCATTTGAAATGCCCCGCTCTGGGACCGGAATCCAACTCGCCACCGTGCGATTGCACGCGGGATATACCACTGCTTCGCCCGTTCCGAGCAGGAACTGGAGCAGCATAAAAACGAGCAAGGCTTCTCCCAGACCATTGGGGACCAAGCCCATCAGCGTGACAAAAACTCCCCACCAGACCACCCCGAGCGTTAGTACTTTTCGAGGACCCCACAAGTCTGCGAGCCGCCCGTTGGGTGCTTGGAACAGTGCATAGCCGACGAGAAAGGCGCTGAAAACATAGCCCAATTGAACATTGCTAAAGTGAAACTGCGAGGCGATGTACTTGCCGGCTATGGCCATGTTGACCCGGTCCATGTAGGCCACCGCACTCAACACAAACATCCACCAGACTAGCAACCATCGGATCTTACCGCCGTGCAACTTAGCCATTTACCCTCCTAGCCTGAATAATTTAGTGCGCCCCAACGGCGCAGATCAGCCGGGGGAGTGATGCCCGCTCCTGCGCCCACGCCGGCAAGAATGAGCCCGTTAGCGGTGTCGCGGTCTTGTGTGGGAACCCGGTTGGCGACAACATTGTTGGAAACCGGGTGGACACCTGCCTCATCCGTGCCCAACAGGAACCGGACAAATAGAAACAGAGCAGCACCGATGCTTGTAGGCGCCAACGCGGTCAGCGAAGTAAACACTCCCCACCAGAGAACCCCGGCCGTGAGCACCCAGCGAGAGCCCAGATGGTCAGCCAAGCTGCCTCCCGGAGTCTGAAAAATCGCGTAACCCAACACAAAGGCGCTAAAGATCCAGCCGAGTTTAACGCTGCTCAGATGGTACTGCTCGATGATGGTGTGGCCGCCGATCGAGTTGTTGACGCGGTCGAGATAGGCGATGGCACTGACAACAAACATCCAGATTACCAGAAACCATCGGACGTGGGAGGAGCGTTGCTTCGCCATGGGTTGATCTCCGTGCGGTGTTATATGGGTCGTGGCGCCCGCACGGCATCCAAAACAGTCGGCGACCCCAAAAGATAGCAGTAGACGGTACCATACTGTCCCCCAGATTCGCACGAAATAATTTCAAGGACTAAGGTTTTCCTCTCTTGATCGGGTGGACTTCGCTGGGCATCAGAACAAATCCAAGTCTTCCGTTTCGACTTGTGAACTCAAGAGAAGAATAGTGGCGGAAAAGCCAGAGGAACGATCTTTTAACCGGCCAGTGAAAGCCGGCTGGCCGTACAAAATGCCAACGGCGATCGTGCCAGGGAAGATTATTGGCCCAACCTTGCAATTTCACTTACTGCCTTGATGAGTCGGTCAACCTCATCGCCCTTCGTGTAGCATGCACATCCGGCACGAACAAGTCCTTGGGGCGCCAGCCCGACTCGCTCGACCACCGTGGCCGCATAGAAATTGCCGTGGGAGACGAAAATTCCCATTTCCCCCAGGTGCCGGGCAACCTCGCCGGGCGCGACTCCTCGGATCGTGAACGACATCGTCGGAGTTCGCCGCACAGAAGGCTCCGGACCGTACACCTTCACACCCGAGATGCTAGTGAGGCCATCCCACAGTCGCGTTGCCAGCACTTGCCCCTGAACATCCAGCCCGCTGAGCGCGACCTGTATCCGCTCGCGCCTCGATCTCCCGGGGGCCAGGGAGGAGAGAAACTCCACTGCAGCCGCCGCTCCTGCTATGCCCTCGTGGTTCAGAGTACCAGTTTCAGCCTTTTCTGGAGGCGCCTCAGGCGCAGGAATGAGTTTTGGAAAGTCGATTGACTGAAGCATCTCGTTTCGCCCAAACAGAACGCCCAGATGCGGTCCGTAAAACTTGTAGGCGGAGCAGACAAGGAAATCGCACCCCCAATCCCGTGCGTCTGTAAGCATGTGGGGAGCTGAGTGGACCGCATCGGCAAAAAGAAGAGCCCCGGCATCATGCGCGATTTCGGCAGCACGGCGGATGTCATTGATAGTGCCCAGGGCGTTTGACGCCACCCCGATTGCCAGAAGCTTTGTCCGATTGTTGACCTTGCTCTCCAGATCCTGCCAGTCGAGCTGGGCCGTCTCAGGAATCATCCTCACCGAGTGGACCGTAACTCCTCGTTCTTGCGCCAGGGCTTGCCATGGTGCGACGTTGGCGTGATGATCGAGTTCCGTGACGACGATCTCGTCGCCGGGTCCGTACGCCCTGCCGAGCGCCCGTGAAAGGTGGAACGTCAGCGTGGTCATGTTCGGACCAAAGATAATCTCCGCCGGACTCGCGTTCAGAAAGTCCGCCAAGGCGGCACGGCCGTTTCGGATGGTCTCGTCGGTCTCCCGGCTGGTGGCGTAAACCCAATGGGTGTTCGCATTGTGATGATAAAGATAATCGCTGATGGCCTCGACCACAGAGGAAGGTACCTGCGTTCCGCCGGGGCCATCAAAGTACGCGACGGGGTGGCCATTGTGGAGCCGATTAAGTGCCGGAAACTGCGCTCGAATTCTATCCACAGGTATGATGTTGGTAGGTTTTGTATCAGTATTCATTGCAATCCTCTGAGAAAACCTGTTGGCAGTCTGCGCCGCAAGCATATAAATTTACGACAGCATCGGTCATATAAGCAAAACCCTCCTTGGGCATCGGGGAGCAGCCGAACCCGTTCTGAGCCAGGCGCCTCAAACTGGCCGCGGTGGCGTCTAAAACCCTGGTGCCGAGGATTACTCCGGCTTGTAGAGGGTCTGAAGATCACAAATCTGTGAGAGAGCGAGCTTGGGGGACGAGAAAAACTCTTCGGGCAGAATGGGACAAGCTCGATCGCCACCGAGGAAAACCACCCACGTTCTCTTGATGTTTTAACTTCCCATGACCCAGCTTCCAAATGGAACAAGTATTCTATTTGCTGGTATTGCTTGACACAGTGGCAGCCTGGACAGGGCCTAAAACAGGCATGATTGCCAACGGTACGCGTGCGAACGCTACCTCGTCGGCGCTGGAAATAAGCACGTTCACCTGCATCCAGTAGCGGCCCGGAGGAAACTTCGTCAGCGGTATTTCAGTGAAATAGGAAGCGGTTCCGCTACCGGACTTGCCTGACTTCGCGGGGTAAGGACCCGCCTCGGAGATCTGGACGCCATTTCTGAAGAAAATGAGCGCCATCGACGGGGGGGTTGGTTTCCCGGATCGCTTCGTTGCATTGGCTGCTGAACTCTCTTTGGTTGTATAGGATTGGAGGTAGACGTAAAGGTTCTGGTTGGTGCGGAACACGCGCGTAACACTCGGCAGGATCGCCTGTGGCCCGGAATCGAGTGGGTTATCTTCGGCGCTCATGGCCCAGGGACCTCGCTGAGGCCGCGTAAGCGGCCTTTTGGATAGTTCGTTGGACAAAACCACAGAGCTCAGTTCAAGGCCCGTCTTCCTGATAGGGGGAAGTACTAACGGTTTTTCAAATGTTCCCATCTTTCCGGTAAGGTTTTCACGAACAACAACCTTCAGCTTGTCGGTACCGGGAGGCAGTACCATTCCACCCTCGTAGAGGATGTTGCCTTTCAGAACCTTCTGGTACGTCGAGGCGTTCAGCTTGACGGGTAGCGTGTCGCGCAAGCCTCCCGCCACCTTGCCATTGGTATCTGTGGCACGCCAGGCAAAGTCGAATTGAGTTTTGTGCACCGTCGAGTGTTGGCGGAAAGGAATCGACGAGCCGGGGATTTTCGCCGCGAGAACAACGTAATAGTCACCGTCCGGCTGCAAGAAGTACGCGGTTTCAACTGCCAGTGGAAGATCGAGGAACGGCGTTTGTGAATTGAGCGCCTCTTCGAGTTGAAGTTTCTTCTGCTGGCCCGAGGAGTGCTGGAAGCTGACCGGTGCGTAATAACCTGGACGGGCCTCCACTTTCAACCCGTGCACGCCGACCAACTCCACCCGGATGCCGCGGAATTTCCCATTGGCCTTGGTATCAGCCGGACTGTAACCAATCAGGTAGTAAGTGCAGTTCTCCTTCTGCACATATTTGAAAACCGGCGCGAAGTTGTTCAGATCAGTAAACATGCGCCCGCCCGTGTCGGTAGCCAAGGTGGATAGCGCCTCGCGGCTGTTGTGCAGCGAACTCAGCTGTGAGGACACGGCGCTCGCCGTGTAAATTGCGGTCCCGGAGGGACTGGCTGAGGAGGCGCCGCCGCCGGGAGGCATCGCCATCAAGCCTCGTGCGTCCAGAGTATAAAACGAAACGTCGGCCCGGTTCGCCGCGTCAATCGTTGCCTGAAGCTGGGCTTCGTTATCGACACCGGTCTGCTCGATGCCGCTCGAAAAATGGATGACTGACTTGCGGCCCGGGACGGCTTGAAGCAGGTTGGCCAGCGACTGCAAGGCCGAAAGCTTTTCGTCGGTGTTGAAGATGTTGAACTCCGTCTCATCGGGAGTAAACGCGTCTCCGGTATCCTGCGTCACGATCGTGTTGCCAAACGAATCTGTTCCGCCGGCTTCCCCCACACTCCCATTCGACGCCAGTGTCGCGGACTGGCCGATTTGGATACTCTTGATTGCTTTCGATAGGACGTCACGGTCGTTTGTGAAATCCTGGAGGACTCTCACGTTACTCGAATAAGTAACGACAGCAACCAGGTCGGCGGGCGTCATTTCCGTCTTGAGAAAGTTCTTCGCCGATTGAAGAGCGCGCAACAGATCCGGTATCTGCAATGACGTGAGATCGAAGAGCAGGACAATCAGCCGATGGTTCTGCACCAGCCTCCGGTACGTCCCCTGGGGCGTTGTCTTCGGGAGGGCGCCCAGATTGATTACAGCAGGCTTGCCGTTCTCGCCATTCTCCTGGTCAAGCCTCTGGATATTTTCGAGGTCAAACGAATTGATTTTCTGCAGCACTCCGTCTTCGTAAACTCTGAAGTTGCTCTGCCTAAGGTCGGTCACAGGGTTGCCCTTGTGGTCCATGACCCGTACGTCCACCAGCACCTCGTTCGTTGTGACCTTCAGTGCATAGCCCTGCGCGAGATTCTGGTAGCCGAGTTGGCTGGAGGGCGGAGTGGCGGCCTGTCCTCGATCTTGTGCCGTCATAGCTCGATTGGCAACCGCTGCCGCAGCCAGGACGACACCTCCGGCAACTACTGCCACTGTACTTAGGCACAGAGTGCGGAAAATCCTCTCATAACGAACGAGACGACGTGGTGGCATACCTGACCTCAATCCCTTCGGAACCCTTGCGCCCCCCCACAGAGGCTGCAAGCGCTAGAACCGCAACCTCAGCGAGAGGGTCATGGTTCGCATTGAATCCACCCCGGTAACCCGACCGAAAGTGTTGCTATTAACTGTTGTCGAGAGGCCTGAGTAATTCACAATGTTAAACGTATTGCTGGTTGCTAACCGCACGTCCGCCATAATGTTCCGGTCACGAGAGATGGTGATGAGCCGATCAAGCGACATGTCGAAATTGAGCGAAGGCGGACCCGGAATCGTGTTCCTGCCTGCATTTCCAAAGAGTCCTGCTGTCGGCACTGTAAATGCTGCAGTGTTGAAGTATGTGAGCGTTGATCGCTGGGAAGATGGAAGCGTCACTGGCAGTCCTGTCGAATTAGCTCGCAGCCCCCCAAACGGCGCGAGGCCATTGACGTTGTTACTGGCATTTCCCGCAACGAAGGCAGTATAGGGCAGGCCTGAGCTAAATGACGTAATGTCAACGACTGACCAACGGCTGAGGGCCTTCGAGAGGACACCAGCGTTCCTCAGGAATCGCCCCCTCTCACCGAAAGGTAACTGGTAGCGCGCAAAAGCGCGCAGACTATGAGTCGGATTAAATCCCGAGAGGGCCCATTCCGCATTCAAGTCGTTGGGGTTCTGAACGGGAGCCAACGGGCTTACGGCCGCTGAGATGGCCGACCCGCCCCCAAGTCCTCCGGGGCCTCCGAACATGAAAAATCGGGTGCTGGCTGTTCCCCCAACACTGGAGGCGTCGTCCTCGGCCTTCGAATACGTGTAATTCAAGAAGAAGGAAAAGTTGCGCCGCGAGAAATGGCGCAGGCTCACGCGCACTCCGTTATAAAGGGATGCTGCACCCGACGTATCATATTCGAAAGGCAGCGTGTTGGAGACCAGTGAACCGCCGACACCCGGCACCAACAGGAGATTGAGGTGCGTCCCCCGCGTCCCAATGTAAGCGACCGACAGGATATAGGTTTGGCTGAGGTCTTGCTCGATCATCATATTCCAGGTTTGGGCGTACGGCGTAAGGAAATTCGGGTCTACTGCAAACGTGTTGCGGGCAGTAACGGAGCTGATGGCTGGAAAGCCATTCTGCAACGTCAGAATTTGCGATGGGTTAGTCACCAGAGTGCTCGTGGTAGCAAACGGAGCCTGGTTAACAAGATTATTAACGAGGTTCTGGTAAATCGACTCGTCGTAGAAAATGCCATAGCCCCCGCGAAACACAGTACTGTGTGAAATCCAGGGACGGTAGGCAATGCCGATGCGCGGCGCCAGATTATTGAGATGCCCTCGAAGCAACGAGGGCGGTAAACCATCCGGATTCTGCCCAGTTACGACGTTGGTCGTCGAGAAACCCGGCCCCAGCGCCAAGTCCGAAAGGTGGCCGTATTTCTCGGTGAAGGGCGCCGCATATTCCCAGCGTCCGCCCAGATTGAGCGTCAAATGGTTCGACACTCTCCAGTCATCCTGCCCGTAAAGGTCGTAGCGGGCTGAGCGCAAATAATTGGCGGGAATGCCATAGCGTTCTGATGTTGTCTGCGGAAGCCCGAGCAGGAAATCAGCCAAGTCATAGCCGGTACCGGGAATGGGGGTTCCCTGCGCCGTAAAATCGCTTGTGCCATAGCCAGTGAAGGAATAACTCCCCTCCGCATCGGGGTTAGTCAGGGAGTTCAACTGGATCTTCGAAACGTCGCCGCCAAACTCGAAATTGTGCTTGCCCACACTGTAAAGGATGGAGTCCGAGAAGCGAAGCGTCTGGTTGCGGGTGAGCGACGGAGTGGCGTCGCTCAGGCTGCTGAAATTGGTAAATCCGATCGAAGGCAGGCCCCAGTCCATGGGATTTTGGGAAACGCCCAGAATTCCCAGCTCCCCCGTGATGTTCTGGTTAAAAGAAAACGGATTCGTGACGTCAGTCCGCGCCCGGTTGAAGTTCACGGCGAAATTGTTCACCGTCTTTGGCCCAAAGTTGTGCGTTTCCATCAGGTTGGCATTCTGCATCCTCGTGGTCGTCGTGGAGGTAATGTTCGGAAAACCAGTAACACCGTCAGTGTGAGATGAGTTGTAGAAGTACATCACGGCCAGGTTATCTTTGCTCGAAATCTGATGACCTACTCGCCCCATGAATATCTGCGTGGCTGTCGGCAACGATAGCTGCACGTGGTAGTTCTGCACTTCTCCCGGCAAGTTGGGCAACGGGATATATTTCAGTAGCCCCAACGATGCCGGGTTAAGCATCGAGGACGGAATCACATTCCCAGTGAAAGGCGTTCGGGGTCCCAAAGTTCCCGATGGCTGATAGATCAGGGGCATCGTGCCAGCCCCCTGGCCGGAAGCAATCGTTGTCCCTGAGAAATCACCCTGGCGCTCTGCCGCCGTGGGAACAGAGTCAAGGAGGTTTTGCGGACTCGTGCCACGGATGAGATTGAAATGGACAAAGAAACTGGTCTTGTTGCCACCTTCATAAATCTTGGGAATGTTCAATGGGCCACCCAATGAAAAACCAGCCATCTCACGGTAAAAAGGCGCCTGCGGTTGTGAAGGAGTATTCAACGGGTAAGGACGGGCATCGAAAGCGGAGTTCGTATAGGAGTCAAATAAGTTTCCGCGAATCCGGTTGACCCCAGCCCGGCGAAAACCACCCAAGAAGAAGACTCGGTTTCCGCCACCTCCAAACGGCGCTCCGGCGAAACCCGGTCCTCCTGGCCCTCCCGGTCCGCCGCCGAATCGGAACCTGAAGAATTGCCCCCTGCGCCCGCGCTCCATCGGGGGAGCGGTAGCGTCCACGACGTTGCCCGCCAGCAGGAAGGAGTTGCTCGCGCCCGCGGCACCCGCCAGACCACCCGCAACGCCGCTCCCGCCTTGCACCGTCTGGCCAACTCCGCCGCTCTCGCCCGAAAAACGCAATCCGCCAGATGCCTCACCTTCCTCAGTCCCAGCCAGAATTTGATTCAGAGCCGCCGAACCTTCCTGACCCGTCCCCCTTTGCAGGTTAAATTGACCCCCTGCGTTGCCGCCACCCTTTCGTGCGTACTCGCCAAATCGGCGTCCCTGCCCCGCTCGTTCGACTGCCCGGGACCCGCCCTCACCTGGGTGCCGGAAGGTCGCAAACCCAGGCGGTTCTCCTGGCCTTGCCAGCGCAAGCGTGGCGTCGAGCGCCGAAGTCTTGCCAGTCGTGACATCCACAGGACCCGGCATCGAAGGCCTGAAGCCCACGATCATCACGATCACTCTGTATTCACCCGGTGGAACGTTGCTGAAAACATAGTTGCCGCCTTCGTCGGTCCATGTTTCCTTTCGCGTATGCGTTCGAAAGTTGAAGAGAACAACCCTCGCTCCAGGCACCGCCACTTTGCCGGGCCCCAACACTTTCCCCATCACGACTCCGCCAACGCTGCCCGAGGCCGCTTGTGAAGTGGCGGGCAGGCATATCAAGAGCATCGGCACAACTATCAAAGCTAGAATTCCGATAAAACATGGAGACTTGTACGCTCTCATCTTTTCAGACCCTTTTCACGCAAGCCCCGGATCAACAAATAATGGATCTTCCTGTGATGCGTGTCATCCCTCTTGAAGCTCCCCGACCCACCGGTTTGCTCCTTTGCAATGAACCGACCCGCCGCATCGCAATAATCACGACGAATCCACTTGCCAGAGATTTCAGCCGCCGTATGGATTTGCGAGGATTTGGAGTCGACCAGCGGGAAAATCCCCCAATCCGGTGACCCTGAAAGATCACGCGATCCATGCCTATAGAATGCTCCAAGGAGCTTGTTTGCCATGCAAAATGTATGTAAAATGAACCTTTTTGCTCCAAGGCTGTGCCCGGATACTTGAGCCGTTCTGACTCAGGCGAGGACATTGCGGGGTTTTAACAAAGGCCATAAAACCCCATTGCGGTAAATTTGCATCACAAGCCAACAGACTGTATTGTAGTGTGATATCAGTTTATTAGGAGATGGGACTTGTCCGACGCGCGGGACAGAAACCAGGCATTTGGCGCCGCGGCCTTGGACTTTATTTTAGAGGACAAACCAAGTGGGGAAAATTCACAGGCTGTTACTCGTCGCCGTCGTCATCTTCTGGCTACCAGTTCGCGGTACGGCACAGGATTCTCAGGCACAGAAATCTCAGGGGCAGAAAGCAAAGGCCTCGGCAACGACGAATACGACCGGTCCGACCGCGTTTGCTCAGGTCGCTGGCACCCGCTCAAATCTCGGGAGCGTCTACAATGCGGGTATCGGCGTCGGCTACAATATCACAAAGCATTTTGGAGGGGACATCGGCTTCACGCTTTACACTGTCCAGAGCCCTTTTTCCATTGTTACCACCCACGACTGGCGTTGGACAACTCTGGTTGGAGACCCCTTCATCGATCTTCGGTACACAACGAAGCGCTACGGAATGGATATGACCTCCATCCTCACTGGAACCATACCGGTTTCGGGATCCAAGCGAGTCTTCAGTACTGGTCGCTTCGGCGTTGATTGGTTCAACCACATCGAAACGCATGTTTTGGGATTTACGCCGTTCTTGAATTTTGGAGCAGCCAACGAAACGGTAGATCGTTACGTTCTCCCTCGACCCTTCGATATTGCCAGACCCTACCAGAGCTTCGGTTTTATTTCAGATTTTGAAGGTGGTACGAGTTTTACAATCCTCAAACATTACTCGATTGGCGCCTCAGCATACGCCCTTGTTCCCGCCGGACCGCAAAAATTGTTCAGCAGGCTAGTCGCTCCGGATTCCAGCGTTTCCGGGGATGCAAACCACTTCCGTTACTGGAATAATGCCTTTGAAACGAAGGGGAATTCCACCATTGCGCGTGACAATGGCTACTCCGGTTGGGTACAGGTTGCTCGCGTCAAGAACCTCAAGGTGCAGGTCGGCTATACATACAGCATTCACTATGCACTCGGTACGGCATTCGTGCTACTGAGATTTGACGGCACTTCACTGATCCGATTTCTCACGGCGACCGAGTAAGCGTGCATGAGTGTGGGCACGGTTTCTTTCGTCTGAGGTATTGTCAGTGAAGATGATGAGTTTCTGTGAGTGGAAGGAAAGAATCAGTTGAAAAAGAAGACGGATGTTTGGCTTTTGCTGGCTATTTTCTTAGGGCTTGCGACCTGGTCATCAAGCTCGGGCACAGTGAAAGCTCAAATCCTTTTCCGAAGGGGCCATCAATGGACCAGGACTGCAATTTCCTACAGTCACCTGCCCCTCAGCTTTGAAGTAAATGAAGGCCAAGTTAACTCGCAGGCCCGGTATTTGGCGCGGGGCAGGGGTTTCACGCTTTTTCTGACAGGCAGTGACGCCTTGCTTGAGCTTTTTAAGTCCAAGGCCGTCGATCGCAGCGTGAACGCCTCACCCTTGGGATCCGTCGGCACGTTACCGAGGACCAATTCTCTCCGGTTATGGCCGGAGGGCCCGACCCCTTTCTCAAATCAGTTGGTTGAAGGGCTGAGCAGTCCACCCCGTTCTTCCGCTCATTCTCGGGTCGCCGACGTGGTTCGCCTCGAACTGCTCGGTGCAAACCAGGATCCGAAGATCTCCGGAGAGGATCTGCTTCGCGGCTATACCAGTTATTTTCTTGGGAACAATCCTCGGGATTGGCACACGCATATTCCCAATTACGCCCGGGTTCGCTACCACCATATCTATCCCGGCATTGACCTGGTTTATTTCGGCCGCCAGGGACAACTGGAAAACGATTTCCTGATCTCGCCGGGAGCCAATCCGAAGTCGATCCGCCTCGGTCTGCAAGGCGTGAAATCCTTGCACCTGGACCGGGCCGG
>JAKAWN010000022.1 GCA_021827245.1 Acidobacteriota bacterium
AGAATCCGAGCGACGCGCAGATCCAGACCTGGATTGACAACCTGGCGGCGCGGATCACGGCGGTTGCCATCGCGCGGGGCTACGACCTCACGAACCTCACGACGGCCAATCCGCAGGCGGCGTCGCTGCTGGGACTGATCAACGAGACCGGGGCCGCAGCGGACCTGGGGGACGCGCTGTTTTCGCTGCTCGGCCCCGGTTCCTCGGCGCAAGGCTGGGCGAATCCGAACACGCTGCGGAAGACTTTTGAAAACATGATGGCCGAGCTCGGCCAGGGGACTTACGACAAGCTCTTTGTTTCGGCCGCGCGGACAGGAGACGTTTACCCCTCCTTCGGCGGCATCGCCGGCCAGGAGACCGATCCGGACGACCCGGAGACGGACAGCAACCTGCTGTTTCGCAAGAACGACGTGTACTGAAGTATGAATTCTGAAGGATGAATGATGAAGACGGGTAGCCACGGCACCGGTTTCTGTGCCGTGGGGGCTCCAGAATTACGAATTATGAATTACCAATGCTGAAGTCGAGTGTTCTGGCGCATTTGAGCCACGACCAAGCAAAGCCTCTGTGCTCTCCGTGTCGGCCAAGCTTTAACACAGAGTGCACGGATGTTCTCGGTGTCCTCTGTGTTGGTTCTTTCCCGGCCACTGTGTACACAGAGCAGAAGGTGGGCGGGATGGGTCGGCTTTGAAACCCGTCCCTGCAAGGCCAAGACAATGATTGCATTTGGTGGCTCAACCAATTCGGCGGCGGTTGAAAACAGCCTGAGCTTGTTGCAAGCACAGCTCAGCGATTTCTCTTCCTCGATGGCCATGATTGCCGATGACGTTCGGGAAATGGCTGCCGAGCAGTTTTCGAGCGCCGGCGCGTCGGGCGGCACGCTCTGGGCGGAACTCGCTCCATCCACGCTGAAGCGCAAGCGCGGCGAGGGCGGGATCCTGGTCAACAGCGGAGCACTGCTCGATTCGCTGACTGACCCGGAATCGCCGGACCATGTGGAAGTGATCGACGGCCAGTCGCTTGCCATTGGCACGGACCTGTCCTACGCGACGTTTCAGCAGTCAGGGGCCGGCTGGGGTTTTGGCGAGACGTCGCTGCCGCCGGCTCCCCGGCACGGCCACGGCGTTCCTATGCGGCCGCTGCTGGTGCTCACCGCCGACCGTGAAGACAAATGGGTGGGGTTTGTGGCACAGCAAATCACAGGCAATTATGAGTTGTGAATTATGAATTATGAAAGTGGTAGCCACGGCACTGGTTCTTGTGCCGTGGGAATTTCGATGAATTACAAGTTACGAATTACAAAACTCTACGGTGGGCGATGGCGGGATCGCACACATCGCGAAGAACGCGATGTATGCGCCACCCAACGTAATTCTGAAGTGTGAAGGATGAAGGATGAAAGGAAAGAAATCGCGAATTGCAAATTACAAAACCCGGACAAAGCAAGGCTTGGCGTAATTGGTAATTCGTAACTAACGAGAAGAAACGATGATTCAAAAATATCAGGCGCAATTTGCAAAACCAATTGTCGATCAACTGATTGCCATTTTCCAGCGGGACCAGCAGGCGGCGCTGGCGATTGTCAACGCCACGCGGCCGGCAGGACGCCCGCTTGGCCCGTTCGCAGCCTTTCTGAAGGAAGCAACGCCGATTCAAAACTGGCCGGCGCTGGTGCTGGTGGCTCAGCAGGTGAACTTCGACCTGGTCAGCGACATCGATTTGCGAAGCGAAACAACCAACTTCTATTGCGCCATGGCAATTATGGGCACCGATCCCGAGTGGCTGGCCGAGGATGCGATGGACACGCTGCGGGTTGTGGACATTGTGCTGACGTCCGTCGCGCTGGATGATTTCTACACGCCGCTTCCCATCAGCCATACGACCGTCCCGAGCGGCACGACTTTGCCGCTTGATCCTGCCGTCTCCAGGATCCAGGACTTGCGGATCACCCGCCACGACCTGGGCGCACTGGTGCAGCGGCGCGGCGGGGCGCTGGCGCGCGGCCCGCAGATCGAATTTGCCATCGACTTGGAGGAGCAGTGAACGTGAATTATGAAGTATGAATTCTGAAGTATGAAAGGGATTTGGTCAGGCACAGCGCACTTTAACTGTTGTGGTCAGTGGTAGTGGTAGCCACGGCAGAGGTTTTGTGCGATGGGATTGTCCGCACACATCGCAAAGGACGCGATGTATGCGCCACCCAGCGAGACGCCTGTGCCACGAGGTGAAGGAGGCGAAATGAAGAAGATGATACTCAGACGCGGAAGGCAGAAGGCAGCAGGCGGCAGGCTGAGAAGCCTTGTGCCCTTGCTCGCGATTGGCTGCTTGCTGCTTTCGGCTTACTGCTTTCCGCCTTCCGTTGCCGCGCAGTCGGCCACCACCGTGGCGGACACGATTCATGCTCCTGACGGCAGCCTGCCCAGCGGCAAGATCGTGATCTCGGCAAGTTCCACCTTTACCGCCGCGGATGGCTCTGTGGTCTTTCATGGCACGGTGGCGACTGCGACGGTAACGAACGGGGCGTTCAGCGTGGCGCTGATACCCAATGCGGGATCGACGCCCTCGGGCACGAGCTACACGGCCATCTACGAGCTGAGCGGCGTTCCTTACCGGAATGAAACCTGGGTGGTGCCCGCGTCGGCCACGCCGGTGAATCTGGCTGCCGTGCGCAGCGCCACGCTGGGCAGCCCGTCGCAGATGGTTTCAGCCTCGCAGTTGCCCGGGCTCACGGGCGACGTGAATTCCAGCGCTGGATCATCCTCTGCCTCGGTTGTGGGGCTGCATTTTGGCTCGACAGCCCTGGCAATGGGAACAGCGCCCTCTGACGGCCAATGCTTGACCCGAAGCGGTTTTACCATTACCGGCGCATCATGCGGCGCTTCGAGCTTTAGCGGCCTTTCCGGCACACTCGATCCGGCCACGCAGCTTGGAGCGGGCAGCGGAGCGGTCAATATTGCCGCTGGCGGCGCCAACCAGAACATCACGCTCATGCCGAGCGGGACGGGCGGCGTAGGAATCGGCACGACCTCGGTAGGATCTACACTCACGGTGAGTTCGCCAGGAGGTATGTTTTGGGGCACAGGCGCGGGAGGGATCACAGTCATTAATTCCGAAGCCACCCAAAATACAGGAGGCTGGCGGATCACGGAAGGCTATCCGACCGCCAATGACGGCTATCTGATGTTCATGCGGAGTACTTCTAATACACCCGCCTTCATGCTGACCAACAATGGCAACCCCGTATTTAACGCCTCTGTGCAGATGGGAAACGGTTATTCTTTTGGCAGCGCGTCCCTGGGTGGCATGTCTTATTACGAGCCCTTTAATGGCAGCAACAATTCAATTCTCAGTTTTGCCAATGCGCCTACCGGGGCGGAATTCCTGATTCAAGGCTACTATGAACCCTCTGGAAGTTGGGTTCGGACCAGCTTTCTTGAAATGCGCGATAACGCCAGCCCGTATATTCAGATGGACGTTCCGGTGGAAGCCCAGAAGTCGGTTAGCAGCGGTTTTCAATCCGTGGCGTTTACCTCCCCTGAAACCTACGACGCTTCAGCCGCCAACACCTTCGAGACAACTCTCACCGGCAATATCACAAGTTTTGCCATCACCAATCCGACCGTGGGCGAGACGGCCAGGTTTATCTGGATTCAAGACTCGACGGGCGGATGGGCAGTCTCAGGTGCGCCGACCAATGTGTGGGGATTCACGACGCCTGGAACAACAGCGGGCACGCGCTCCGTCCAAAGTTGCACTTACGACGGCACGGATTGGACGTGCGAACCCGCAGCCGTCAATCTGACGCATCCGTAAGGAATTGATGATTGAACGAATGAATGATTTTCTCATTGAGTCAATCAGCCAATGAACTAATCGGAAAATTACGGAGGTTTTCTATGAAAAGCAGATTTTTCACTTCGTTCAGAATGACAGCGGCCGGAATCACCGCGACGCTGCTGCTGGTCTCGGGCATCGCCTTCGCTACGATCACTCTGGACACGACTCAGGTGCAGAAGTACCAGCTTGGAGGCACAACAGTGGAAACGGACGACACCGCCTCGGCGGTTTCGGCTGACACCAACTTTGTTGCAAAGACCATCACCAGCCGAATCGGGTTTGGAACCAGCACGAGCGGCTTTGTGGCGGGTGCGAGGGCGCATTCGGTGACGGTGACGATCAATGCCCAAACGGGCGAGGTCTCAGTGAGCGACGGCCGTCAGAACCTGCAACTGAGCTCGGCTCAGCAAGCGGCTGTCCAAAGCTTTATTACCGGCTTTCAGGATCAGCTTGAAAAGGCCGTCGTGAGCTGGGGAATTATCAGTGGAACTCAGGTTCCCAACTAGAGCGTGGCTGCGAGCCGAGGCGCGTTTGCAGCGCAAGGCTTGCTGTTAAGCCCTGCGGCCTGAGGCTCGGTGAAAAGACCGCCCCGGCGGAACGTAACGCCGCAACCGCGCAAGACAAGATTGATACGCCATTGAGCGCATCATGGACTGGAGGAACTAATGGCAAATGTTGATGCAACCAAAATTCATCAAGGGCCGGGCACATTATGGCTGGATGTTGCAGTTCCGGCGGCGGGCAATCGCCTGATTATCGATTCGAGCGGGACACCCACGGCCGGCACTCCGGTGTTTGCCGGAGCGACCGATGGGGCGGCCACGATGGTGTTGACTCCCAAACTGACCGAGATCAACGCGGACCAGGTGGGCGGCCCCGTGGACGTGGTGATGACGGGTGAAGCCGCTTCCATCGAAGTGACATTGAAAGAGTCGGACCTGGCCAGGCTGAAGAATTACATCGTGCACGGTAACTTCTCGACGGGAACCGACTCTGCGCTGCCGGTCGGCTCGCAGAGCTACGAGGAGATTTCCTTTGGCGGATTGATGGCGATTCCAAAAACCTCCGTCGCGGTCATCTCTGCGCGCCGGGACTCGTCCGGCAAGTTCGTCGTCGCACAACTCTACCAGGCTTACCAGGCCGAGGCAGTCCAACTGCCGTTCCAGCGGGCCAAGGAAACCACCTACAAGATCAAATTCGAAGGGCTCGCCGATCCCTCGCGTGCCGTTGGAGACCAGGTGGGGAAAATCTATCGGCAAATTTGAGGATTGACGGATTGACTCATTGACTGATTGGGGGAGCAAGCCGGCGGCTCAATCGGTAAATCAATAAATGAATCAATCAGCCAATCGTTGGAGGTCACATGCGGAAAGGTGACAGCAACGGCATCGCCACCAGCGAGGCCTGGCGGCGAGCATCAAGAGCAGATCGCGAAACTCGCGCGGAACCGCTGGTGTTGCCGAGCGGAACCACCATTCTGGCCGCCCGGCCGGAACCGCTCGAGTGGGTGATGTCCGGGCGCATTCCGCAAGGATTGCTGGCGGTGGCGCTGGAGGATCCGGAGTCGCCGCTGGCGCAAGGCAACCGGGAACTGACGCGCGAGGAGATCATCGACCTGGCCAGGTTCGCCGCGCGGCTGGTTGTGGCGAGCGTCGTCAATCCGCCCATCGGGGACGGCCCGGACGAGATTGCACTGGATGAAATCCCGGTGATGGATCGGGCGTTCATTTTCGAATGGGCTTGCCGTGCGCTCGGCGGAAACGGCACGAAGGCAACAGCAGAAGGTTCCACAAACGCAGCCGCCAGCTCGGCGAAGGAGGATCTCTCCAGCGCGAAGCTGGAGGGGTTTCGTGCGAAGTGAAAACTTCATGCTGCTGGCCATGGCCGCGGAAAAATTCGGTTGCCGGCCCAGCCGCATGGTGGGACTCGGTGACCCGGTGCTGGCGCTGGATTTCGATCTGGCGGCGGCGGCCAAATTGCTGGAAGCTGAGCGAGCGGCCGCAAACGCCGTGACCGAAGGATTTGAGGAACGGCCGCTTGCCAGCCAGCAGACTCGCAACGTGCGCTGGTAGGAGGCGCGGCGGAACGGTCTGTACTCGGCGGCAAGCCCTCACCCGCCGCTTCGCGGTTCCCCCTCTTTCGGTGGGCGAGCGTTGTGAGTGTGGGGAAGACACGGGAGACTTATGGCTACGAGTAGTGCTGCAGAACTTTTGATTACCATTGCTGCCGATCCTTCGCAGGCGGAATCGAGCATCCAGGAATTTCAGTCGAATTTCGGCAGCAGCTTGAACGGTTTGAATTCAGACATCTCGCAGTGGTCGAGCCAGGGAACGTCAAGTTTTGGGAACGTGCAAAAATCACTGCAGGGTCTGACAACCAATTTTGGGCTGGGCATGACCAGCCTGAATTCGTCATTAACCCTGAATCGCCAGGCCATTTCGCAGTGGAAATCCGAAACCAGCGATGCCTTTACCACCGCGCTGGACGCCTCCGGCGCGCTCGAAACAAGCCTGCTGGGAAGCTTCCAATTGTTTGATTCGGCCCTGGTCAGGAACTCAGGTAATGCCAAGGTGTGGCAGAAGAGCATCGGCGATGCATTTGATAAGGCCGCGCTGACGTCGATCACCGCCATCGCCAAGGAAGCTGTTGTGCGCGCGATTTTTTCGACTGCACTGGGCTTTTACATGCTGGCGATTGGAGATTTCTCAGGCGCAGCCCAGGCGTTTGAAGCGGCTGCGGTGTTTGGCGCGGTGGGCGGGGCGGCAGGCTTGGCAACGCAGGCGCTGAGCGGAGGTAGCGGCAGCTCCAGTAGCACAACTTCATCGAGCAGCAAATCGACAAGCAGCACATCATCTTCCGCGAAGGCGACAAAAAGCTCCTCAAGCACCTCACAGAATCCGCAGACGGTTCAGGTGATTTTTCAGGGTCCCGTTTATGGCGGGCAGGCCGGTGTCGATGAACTGGTTCGGCACATTACGACGGCCGTTACCGAGCGGGATGTGAACCTGGTCGCCTACACCGTGGTGCGGCAGCCGGCTCGACGGGCGTGACGGGGCGACTGGGCATGGTGGCTGAAGAGCAACAGGAAGCAGTTTCAAGGATAAGGACGGCACATGGCATATCCTAAGATCGTCTACACCCCCGCGGGTGGCGCAGAACAGACTCTGAACTTTACGTCATCCCCGCAGCAGCAGCCTGGCTATTTAAAGAACGCTGTCCGGCACGACAATATCTCGACGGCGGGCATCCGAGAGTCCGTGCTGGAGCGCATTGAAACATTCCTGGAACTCAACGTTCAGTACATTAAAGCCGGAACAGACCTGGCCAACTGGGCCGAGTTCCTGGACCACGCCCTGACGGGTGCGCCGTTTGCCTATTATCCCGACGCTTCGCAGACGGGATTCATTAACTGCCTTCTGGAAGACACCAGCGCCACCGTGGCGTACATGGCTCCGGGAGTGTACAGCGTGAAGGTGAAATTCCGCGAGCAGGTCCAGTGAAGATTCATTTATATGCTTATTGACTGGTTGAGCGAATGCTTTAGGGATGGAGCAACACTATGCCGGTGATTACTAATCCGAGCTTTGATCTGAACAACGCGGCGCTGGCGAAACAGCCCCTTTACGTGGTGCAGATTGACGGGGTCATCGATTCCTTGACGACCTTCCGGCCGGAGGACATGAATGTTACGCACACCGGCTACGGCGTGAACGGATATGGAACCTCGGGGTATGGATATTGATTGGAGATTGAGCGATTGCAAGGGCAATAAGGCCCTCACCCACCGCTTCGCGGTTCCCCCTCTCCCAGAGGGAGAGCGTTAGGGCAAAAAGGGGGCTAAGTCTTTTCGGCATGGCTGAAGCCATGTCCTGGCGCAAGGAGCATTGAATGTCGGAAGTCAGCGATTTTTATGCCGGAGATCTTGCAGGGACATTGGGCCAGGAACTGGCGTGGATGCTGGGGCAGATGAACGCCAATGTCTCGCCGTTCACAGGCGTTGCACTTGCGACCCGGGGCGGCGCTTCATTTATAGAAGGCGCCGTGGATATGGTCACCGGTTCTTTCGACAGCCTGGCGCAGGATTCCTGGCCCAACATCGTTCTCGATCCCATCGCCGGCGTCGCTGCTGACGACCAGGCTGGCCCGGACGGCTTTCCCATCAATCATTCCTCGGCTCCGCTGCTGTCGGGCAACCTGCTGATCAATCTTATAACGGTGAATTCCGCCAGTGACATCAGCGGCCGTGTTCTTAATCTGACCCAGCCCACTTCCGCGTATCGTGTGGATGTCTATTCCAAGACCGACATTTTCTATTACCAGGGCTCGGCAGAGATTGCTTCCGACGGCACGTGGGCGGCGCCTTCAATCCAGCCGGGAACCGTGATCGCCTTCCTGATGGACGCCGACACAAATCAGCCCGCGACGGGTTCTTCCGCTTCGGCGGTGAGTGGCTGGATTGCGCATTCCAATATGGGCGTGGGGACGAAGCTTCGGGATTATTTCGCGCGCGTTACCGTGAAGACGGACATCGAGTATCTGCAGGAAGACAATATTCCGATCATCGTTCAGGACGCGACACACGCGCGCTTCGGAACAAGCCTCGCGGTGACATCGGGGACGCCGGTGGCCCATGTGCTTTATAACGATCCTACGCTGGGTCCTGTCGATCTTTATTCAACCCTGCAGAACCTGGCAGTCTACTCTGATCTGCCGCGCGAAGTCGAGGTCCCTCCGGGCGATCCCGACTATGTCAATGCTTCTCAACTGACCAGTTCCAACGTGGCGGCTATCCAGAACCGCTGCTGGATTTTCAGCGCAGCGCTGGCCATCATCAGCTTCGCTGTCGGAGGCTTGTGGGACGCTGCGGCGCGCATTGTGACGCGGCTCAACGAGCTTCGCGAAAACTCCGGCTATCTTCCCTCGCTGATTCTCGAAGACGCCCAGGATGGGTCAATGTCCCGATGGTCGCTCCAGTCGGGCGCGGGCACAGTGAGCAACATCTTGGACTCAACCGAACCTCCCGCGCAGTCGGGAGGATCGAACGTCATTTCATTCATCGCCGCCACGGTGCCGGCAAGCTGGAGCTTTATCGGATCAGGCCTGCCGGACGGCAACGATTCGCTTGTGCAGTGGCGGTTTAAATCGGGCGTGGATTTCAAGTTCACTGTTGGGCTGACCAGTTCGAGGGGGCAGGTGAATTCATTCACTTATGCTCCCTCGGGAACAGCGGGGTATGATGCGGCATCGAAAACGGTGACGGTCGTAATTTCGCTTCAAAAAAACATCTGGCAGACTTACCTTGCAGATTTGAACGCGGAGATCACCCAGTACCTCAGCGGCGAAACCGTTGCTTCGATCACCTCTTTCACGGTTGAGCTTGAGGCTGCCGGCAGTCTGAACCTGGACGATCTTTCCGTCGGCGCCCCGCAGCCCGCCGGCTCGCTCAGCTTTTCTTACGACGTTTACAATGGCCAGGTTGATCAGGCTTACATCCGGTCCGGCGCTGTCGCTTGGGTGGCTTACGCTTATGGGATCTACATGGAGCGCACGGGCGACTTTGAGCGTGCGGCTCTGGGGCTCCAGAGCATGCTTAACTTTCTTTTTTCCCTGCAATCCACGGCTGCTGATGCGCGCCAGAATCTGATTGCAGTCGGCTGGGGAGTTTACCAGGACCCCGGCTATCAATACGTGCCGGGACCGATTGCCGACATTTCCACCGAGCACAACATCGACTGTTATTTTGCTTTTGACAAAGCTGCGCGCGTGCTGCCGACCGCAGCTCAAAACCTGTTTACGCAAGGGTTGATCACCCAGGACCAGGCTGAACAGCTCAGGTCCACCGCCGGCACCGCTGCCGCCAAAGCTTCCGAGATCAGCACGGCAATCCTGAACCAGCTCTGGATTCCGGCGTCGGGAAACGTGAAGGGGCATTTTGCACAAGGAGCATCAAGCTCCAGCCTGGACACATCACTGGCGCTGGATGCTGCAAGTTCCTGGTCGGCGCTGTTTTGCCATGAAGTTGGAGACGACGCCAAGGCCGTCTCCTGCCTGGAATTTGCATACGAGACTTTCTTCCTTCCAAGCCAGCAGATCGTCACCAGCACGAATGCGAATTCCTACAATGAGGCTTACCAGCAACTGACGCCTTTTGACGGGTTCAAGCCTTATGCGGATTCAACGGGGGGCTACTCAGGTTCTCCCGCTTCAGTTTCGATGGAAGGGACATTTGGCATTATCGCCGGCCTGTTGAGACTGAGCGATAACACGGACCTGCAAACCTATTTCAGCACGAATTATACCGGCGGCCTGACGTCCTTCCTGGGGCGGCTGGTAGAGAGCATGAAGATCGTGGCAGGCACAACCTGCTCGAACGGATTGCTCTCTTATTCGCTGGCGGCGCGATCGCTGCCGTGGGAAATTGCGGTGCGCAAAACTCTGTCTTCGACGGCATGGTTCTGGCTGACGGCGGCTCGCAACGACGTGCTGCTGACAACGGTATCGTTCGATCTCGGCAAGCATCCCTGCCTGAAGATTCCGCAGGGAGTTAATCAGAGCATCCAGCAACTGCAGGGACAGAGCTCAATCGGAGCCCTCGAAATTGACGCCATCGACGACAGCGGATTCATGACCGCGCTGGCAAGCGGCGGCAAGTTGGTGGGCCGCAGGCTGACTTTGAGCGTGGGATATCCTGGCATGAACTCCTCGGATTTTGTGACGGTCGCTACGCAGGAAATTGAGGGAGTCGAGGTGCTTGCATCGGGCGGCGGGTTTCGGTTCGATTGCCAGGATCTTAACCGCTACGCCAAATCGCAAATCTTCACGGTGGGCGATGACGGATCGGCTGTTTCGAACCAGCATCCGAGGGCGCTGCTCGCCAACCCGATGGACGTGATACTGATGGTTATCCAGAATGAGCTCGGTTTGGGACAACCGTCTCTGCTGGAGCCATCGGCCTGGAAGATTTATAACCCGGCCCAGTGGGACTCCACCTTCACTACAAACCCGACGCTGATTAACCCCAATCCTTATCTTGATGTGGAAAAGGTCTTGTTCTACCGGAGCGGAATTTTCGCCGGCTACCTTTTCGACTTTACTTTTACCCAGGGTGTGGAGGCCAAACAGTTTCTTGAATACGAAATTTTCCATCCTTTGGGGGGGTACGGAATCATCCTGGCGGACGGACGCATGTCACCGAGGTTTTTTGTTCCGCCCTATTCGTTTGCCGGGCTGGCCTCGCTCAATGACCGGAACATCACGGCGCTTCCCGGTATCAAGCCCAACCCGATTACGAACCAGGTGGCGTTCCGAATGGACTACGGCGGGAGCCAGTTCCAGACCGAACTGCTGTTTCTTTCGTCTCCGTCGCTGCAGCAGTTTGGCTTGGCTGGGGAAGACATCATCGAGTCCAAGGGAATGAAACTAGAGCGGGGCGGCGCTTCGCTGGCAAGTATCACTGCCAACCGGATCTTCCAGCGCTATGGAGGCATGAATCCGGTTACCGGCTCGCCGCGGGGCGGAGCGCCCACCATCAGCGTCACCAGCCAGTTTATGAACCTGACGATCGAGGTTGGCGACTTTGTATATTTTTCCCATCCGTTGCTGCCCAATCTCGAGACCGGAACACGCGGAATCTACAACCGCATTATGGAAGTGATTGACAAGCAACCCAATTACACGCAGGGCAATATGGCCTATCAGTTGCTCGACACCGGCTGGATGGGATCCAAGACGCTTTCAGTGATTGCTCCGCAAGGGACGCCCGCGTGGAGCGCGGCCTCCAACGCCCAACGCGAGCAATATATGTTCCTGTCGGAGGAAGCAACCGAAGCTTATTCCGACGGCACGCCGGGAAAGACGGTGTTTTAGATTGAGTGATTTGTGATTGGTGATTTGAAAAAGTGATTCGTGGCAAGTCATGAGTGATTAATGGAAACCGCCGCTCACTACCGGGACTGTCTTTTAATCACAAATCACAAATAGGACGATCGCCCAAGAAGGAGAAACGGTTATGGCTCAAATGACGTTTGCAACAACTCCGGGCTTCGTGGACCTTCCGGACACGGTTCTTCAGGCCGACCAGCCGCTGACCGATTACGATCTGACCAAGATCAACAACAACGCGAAATTTGCGGCCGTGCGGCCGGAAGTATTTTACGGCTGGTACAAGAACGGCGAGACAGTGATCATCCCCGTCAGCCCTGTGGATGGGTATGTTTACGCGCGGGAGGAATTGGAATACGAGGTTGCCGCTTGGTGCTCGCGGTCCCCGGCCAGCGGAGCCGCAACGAACGGAGCGCTCACCAAGCCCGCACGCGCCAACGTGAACGACGGTCCCGGCAGCCTGTTTTTGATGGACTTCTGGGTAGAAGAAAAAAACGAGGCAAATCCCGGCTTGGTCCACTGCGACGTCCACTACTGGAGCAACGGAACGGAGACTCCGACGAACGGCGGGTTTGTGAAGGTACGAACCATTGCAGTCCGGCTCTCGGAGTAAACAAAACCGATTTTATCTTTGACGGATTTAAGGAGTGATGTTTTGAAAGATCTGCGCCCTGAGTCAATGAATCGTTCTTTCTATGAATGAATCTTTCAATCATTCAAGCTTTCAATAGAGTGAGGTCACTATGGCAGTCGTCCGAACAGTTCTTCCCCGCAAGGGAATCATTGAGCCCCAGCACGGTGCCAATTACGAGGCCGATCTGGATACCAACTGGCAGATTATCGACAGCCTGCTGCAGGACGCCAATGACGTGCAGACGGCCATCCAGGCGGCTCCGACGGTTGCCGCCTGGGTGTCTGACCGCGGTACCTCAGGCGTCGTCTCCGGGTTCACGCTGGCGACCTCGGCAACGCTGGTACCGGGGTTTTCTGCGGGAGTGCTGTATGCGCAAGGACTTCGTTACGCCCCAAGTTCAGCGCCAACGCTTGTTGCCGCGCCTGCAAGTTCAACCAGCTATCTTTTCTACAATTCCATTGGCGGGTTCTACTACAACCTGACCGGTGTGGCCGGAACGTCCGGAGACGCCTTCATCGGGATTGTCGTGGCCAACGCCACCGCCATCACTTCAGTGACGCAGGCCACAAAGATCTGGGAGCAACTGACCGTTGCGCCCGGAATGGCGGGGAATTTTACGTTGCCCCACTTGCTGGGCCGGACTCCCGTTGGCGCACTGATCCAAATGACTTCGAGTGGCGCCGTGTGGTTTCAGTCGCCAACGATGTATGACAATACGAACCTCTATCTTGTCGCCTCCGATCTGGCGGTGACCGCGAAGGTGCAAATATGGTGAGAATTATGAATTGTGAATTCAAAATTACGAACTGGACGAAATCTGCATGGGTGGTTCTTACGATAGTTGTCGCCCTATCCATAACCCATAATTCCAAATTGCTTCTTGCACAACAGCCGCAGGCTCCGGCGGGAACGCCGCTCTATTCCGTGAACGCGAAATACGTCAATGGCATGGCCCCCGGCTACTGGGCGACGGCGGGGAGCGGGCTGACATTGAATCTGAGTGCGGGGACGGCTTATTGCGGTAACCCGCCGGCTCCTCTGAACTATCCCGGGGGCACTTTGACACTTACCGCCAGCGCGACAAACTACGTCTATCTTGACCCCGTGAACAACTGCGCGCCAGCAGCGAGCACCTTACCTTTTACGGCGGGAGATATTCCGATCGCGACGGTGGTGACGGGGGCATCTTCCATCACGTCGCTGAGCGATGCCCGGACATGGTTCGCTCCCCAGCCCTGCGCAACCAGCGCCAGCGGCGCCCTGGGCTGTTCCGCCATGGGCACCGACCAGAATATTGCGCTCACGCCGAGCGGGGCTGGAGCTGCTGTGATTACTAATCTGGAAGACAAAGGTGGTCAGGTCTTCAACGTGAAGGCTTACGGAGCTAGGGGTGATGACAATACGAATGATAGTCCGGCATTTCAGGCTGCCTACGATGCAGCAGTCGCAGCGGGGGGCGGAACAGTTTTAGTGCCTCCGCCAAGCTCATGCTATCTGCTTTCAACGCCCATCAACATGACCAAGACGGACAGCTCCGCCCCGACGGCGAACGTCATCATCGAGGGAACCTCATGGGAACCTCAGGGTGTTGCTTCCGGCGCGAAGGGACAAATCTGTGCGAATACGGGCGGCATCCTGTTCGACGTGACCGGAAACAACGCGATAGCGTTCACCCATCTTTCGGTCACGGCTCAAAGTGGGGTTACAAATCCGAGTCTCGTCGGCATATATGCAGCCCGCAATTCATCGGGAGCGGGGGCGCAGGGTGTCAACGTCGATTACTGCAATTTCAATATGCCGGTCCATACCAGCGGGACAACCTATTCCTTTGGACTTTATCTCTACGGGAGCGAGATCGACTACGACGTTGACGACTGGATTACCGCGGATTATCCTCTCGTCGTTACTTCCGTGAACGCATTCAACGTTAACAGCGCCTTCGTCACGGAAGCAACCGGCAAAGTCTCGAACGTGGGTTCATACTTCAACGACATGGAACTGGATTCGGGAGGACTTGGGCCTGCGGCTTACTTCAACGGCACACAGAATATGACGCTGACCGGACATTCGTTCAACTATTCGGGAAGTTCGGCTTATTCATCCAGTCTCTACCAGTACGCCCTTGAAATAGTGAATGCCAACCTTTCTCTGTATGTGAACTGGCGGCAGGAGCTTTATCCCGGATTTGCCTATATCACTGAGAGCTTGTTCAACAGCGTCCTGATGGGCAACGATGCGCCCGGACCCGATCCGGTTACTCATGCCGTCGAGTTCGGCGACGCCGCAAGCAACATCACCGGGGACAGATTCGATATTGTGGACGAATATCCATCGCCGTCTACTAATTACTATTATGATGCTACGGCTGCAAATCCTAGCGGAGTGGCAGTTTTGGACTCCGATTACTTTTTCTGTGGCAACGAAACCAACTGCGCGGACATACCGATAGGGACCTATCAACCGGGCGGCTGGTCGCTATATCAGGCAGACGTCCATTACAGCGGAAGCGCAACCAATGTGCACCCGGTCTTTACGACGACAGGATCGGGCATCATGACCAGGTTTCCCAACAGCGCAGCCACCATCAGCTTCGGCGCTGGTGCTCCGGGCGGATCGTGCGTAACGCCATCGCTCTATCTGAGGACTGACGGAGGATCTGGTTCGACACTTTACGTCTGCGAGGGCGGCGCTTGGGCTGCCAAGTGATTCCATGTTCTGCCGCAAGGAATGAAAGAGGTTGGCCATTGATGGAAGGTCTGCGTCGTTTCAGAATTTCCGTGGTATATTGGCTTCGATTCGCTTGTCGCCATGCCATCACACCCATCAGCACCGATCGAAGCCTTGCTGGATTCGTTGGCTGTGATTCCAGGTGTGCGCTGGTATCATCTTTCCGATCCTGCATCTTCGATTCTTGACCGGTTGGCGACACATTTTGGTATCCACCCTCTCCAAGTTGAAGATTGTCGGCACCGCCGCCAGACTGCCCGCGTGGAAGAGCACGAGAAATACTTTTTCATTGTCATCAAGCTGCTTGCTGCACTTCCGGGAGAAAAGCGTGCGGGCCAGAGCGCTTCAACTTCCTCGGGTGACCAGCAGGCATCAGAAAATATAACGGCGTCCAGCGGCCTTAACAGTTCCGAGCCGCCGGACCAATTCACTTCCGGTGCAGGACGCCTGAAATTCGAGGACTTTGACATTTTCCTTGGTCCCGATTACGTCTTCACAGTGAGCGGAGGGAAAACGGAGTTAGTGCCAGCCGTGGCCGCACGAGTTGGATCGGAGGAGGCCTTTCAAAACCCTGAACGCATCACTCATGCGCTGGTTGATGCCGCGGTTGATCATTACTTGCCGGCCCTTGACCATCTGGGGGACTTCATCAATCGGCTTGAAGACCGAGTCATCCGCAACCCCGCGCCTCCAACGCTGCGTGAGATTTTCCGCCTGAAGCGCGTCTTGCTGGAGTTTCGCCGCGTTGCGACCTCCATGCGAGAAGTGGTCAACGGTCTGATTCGGCGTTATGATGTCGCCCCCTTGCCTGAGCGCCAAGCGATCGACCGTGAACTGCGGCTCTATTATCGCGACGTCTATGAGCATGTCGTGCGAGTGATCGATTTTATAGAGACCTACCGGGACCTCCTTACCGGTTCGTTGGATATCTATCTTTCCGCGGTTGCCAACCGCACCAGCGAGGTAATGAAGATTCTCACTGTGTGGGGTACGATTGCCATGCCCCTGCTGGTTCTCACAAGCTTTTACGGAATGAATATCAGACTTCCGCTGGAGAAAAATCCCTACGCCCTGATCCCCGTCGGCCTTGTCATGGTGGTGTCAACTATCATGGTGCTTATTTATTTTCGTCGGAAGCACTGGATGTGAAAAAGCAGCACGACGCATGGCTATTTGAGAATGGGGAGTCAAGATTCTTATCAGGATTGGCGAATAAGAAATTGCGGGCTGAAGTGCTGGAATGGTCTTCTAAAGCGGGGAGATGATCAGTTCCGGCGAAGTGGGCCTCCAATCCGTGAACGGTTCAAACCTTTTCGGCGTAATCTTTCCCGACTGATTGCCAGGTTGTTGTGAGAATCTTACGGCAAGTTGGGACCGGAATGCTTTTCACCCGTTTGCTGGCATATCGCTCGAATTCGAATTAGAATTTCCTTCGTGGCTGGAATTTCCAGAAAGGCAGACCCCATCCGCCAGGGCGGACTATGGATGGCAGTGTTGCTGAGTCTCATAGTATTCGAACTGCCCCCGGCATTCCTGCGGGCTCAAGGCCAGAACCCGCCATCTCAAGACATCTCCTTTTCTGTCAGCGGGACGATTACGGAACGGTCGCCCGGAAAACTTACCGTGGACAGCGGCCAGGACATGCTTTTCACGGTGAAGTATGATTCCACGACTCAGATTCAGCATCATGATGGAAGTCCCGCCAAGGCATCGGAGCTTCGTGTCGGAATCAAGATTCTGGCAAAGGGAGTTCTGACCGAGGCGGGCGACGTGATCGCGAAGACAATCACCATCGAATCAGGCTCCAAGAGCCCAGGAAAATGACAGATAGAGTACTTTATCTTGGCATGTCTTCCCAGATGGTGACCGATCGCCCCTTTTTCCTTTGAAGCGCCTCGCGGCAAATAAAGCCGGCGGCTGCCACATCCCAAATCGCGATTCCGCAGGACTTAAAGATGGTGATTCCCTCGTCTGAATTGCGTCGAGGTCCGCCGCCTTTAATAACATCGTGCAATTCCACCACATCATCCCAATGCCGGCCGATTGCCGGCAGCCCCTGGATCAAATCACCGGCCTCACCTTTGGCCTGGTCGCGGGAATCAACTGCAATAATTTTGGCTTGACGCAACACAGCATCGTCCAGTTCCCGGCGCGTGGACATGTTGGCCCCGATAGCGTTGATGTGGGTCCCCGGACGGACCCACCCTCCCTTGACGACTGGCTCGACAGAAGTCGTAGCGGTGATCACAATATCTCCAAAGCGAGTTGCCTCCTCTGCACTCGATGCGGGCTCAACGGGAAATTTCAGCCGGCTGGCCATCTCTCTGCAAAACTCCGCGCGATGCGCTTCGTTTCTTGCGAAAACGCGGGCTGCACGGATTTTGCGGACGGCGGCGACAGCCTCCAGTTGCGTGCGTGCCTGGCGCCCGGCCCCGATCAATCCCACATTGGAGGCGCCGGGATTTGCCAGATATTTGGTTGCGACACCGCTTGCCGCACCGGTTCGAATGCGCCCCAGGTGGTCTGCTTCGATCACAGCCAGCAGGTCACCAGTGCTTGAAGAAAAGAGCAGTACCAGGAACCGAGCCCCGGCGGAGGCGACGGTGTAGATCTTCATGCCTGCAAGATGCTCGTCCGCCATAGCCGCCGCCATGTAATGCAGAGAAAATCCAGGCTGGAAAATTCTCTCTCTCGACCGATTGACGGCCGTGCCGGAATATTGGGCCATAAAGCTGGCCTCAATGCATTCGAGCGCTTGTTGCATGGGAAACAGTTCTCGAACGTCTTCTTCGGATAAGAAAAGAGCCATCACTCCCCCTGTTGTCTTAGCGAATCCAACGGATTATTGCCCACGCCCCCAGTGCGCCTGCGGTCACGGCAAGGACATAAGGAAAGGCCGTGTGCAAAAAAGGGACCTTGTAGAGAAAAGATGTCCGCCGCCAATTCCTGTTTTGAGCGTCCAGGAATGGAAGGGTCAGTTCCCAAACAGCCTCAAGGAACATCCGCTGCGCAGCTTCGCCCAGTTCTGTGCAGGCGGCCGAAGGTGTTCCAATATAGCCCATCCGGTTCCCGAGTTGCAAAGGGTAGTTCCTGCGGAGGGCTTGGATCAAACTGAACCTTGCGGCCGGCAATTCCGCATACACGGGGCTCACCAGGTCCGGACGCAGCAGTAGGATCAAAGAGGTTTCCCACATCCCGGCATGAGTGTCGCCAGGGAGAGCTTCCCTCTCTGCCAGAGTAAACGGGCGTCCCATGGCGGCTTCCAGGCGATTTGCGTACCCGCCGCGCATAAACTCCCACAGGACCTGCCCGCTCACTGAAAGCATTCGCACCTTGTAGCGTCTTGAGACCGCTCTCGCGGCCTCTTCAAGAGCGACGATGTGCCGTGGTCCTCCGTGGCCATTCAGAACCAGAAGATAACGGAAGCCGTGGCGTGCCAAGGCAGCGCCGTAATCCACCGTGGCGTTTCGCACCGTACGTGGGCGTGCCAGAAGTGTTCCTGCACGGTCGAAGGCGGAGGCGCCGATGGGAAGGTTGGGGCCAATTAAGACCGTCCAGCCTGGCTTTGCAGTGAGGATCCGCTCACCCAGCATTCTGCAGATAGAATTTGCGGTAAAAAGATCAGTTCCAACGGGAAGATGAGGTCCGTGCTCCTCGAGAGGGCTGACGGTAAAGAGGACAACCACTCGTTCACGGTCAAGAGCTTCGAGCTGAGTGAAGCTGAGGTCCTCAAGATAGAAAATGCCTCCGCTGCGGGGTCCGGACTGCGGTCCACCAATGGGAGAAGAAATATCCGGCATCTTCGGAGGCCTTCATTCAGCCGACTCAGGAGATTGCCCGTAGGATACGCCGGGGGATTGCAGCGAACGCTCGAGTTCCCGGGTGAACCTATCAAGTATCTTTTCCCGCCTCCTTGCAAGGCGAGCCGACCCGGCTGAGTGCTGCGCTTTGAAAAGTAGAACGTGTGTTCTGTGCCGCCAGAGCCATCGATAACGCCAGAGATACGCACCCGAGACCGGCAATGTCAAGGCGTAATAACCCGCTCCCGCTCGTCCCCACCAGATGTGAACCAAAAGAATCTGGATCGTGTAAAAACTTAAGACAACCAGAATCCGTACCAGCCACTCGGCTTTGGGATCCCTTTTGGGGGAGCTCTTGAGAAAGCCGGTGGTGGACAGGATGATTGCCGCTGGAAGATGATTGAGCAGTCCGTAGACAGTGACTGGGAATCCGAGAACGGTTTCAATCCATGCCGCTGCCACGCGGCGGATCGAGGTCTGCCATCCACCTGAGAACTCAACGATGAATTGGCGCATTGAGAATCGCCGCCGCTCCTCGCGGTATGCGTCGAGCGAAGCGCGGAGTTCAGCCAGACGCGCCGGATCGGTGCAATTCTGCTCGGCGAGCCACCTTGTGGCAATGCTGCTGAGGTGCAATTCCTCAGGCTGCTGTTTCCAGTTCGGGCGGCGGGACCATTGCACTTGAAGATGTTCCCGCGAAAAGTCTTCCAACTCGCGCCTGAAATGTTCCAGTTCAACCTCCGCAAGGCCAAAGATGTTTGCGCCAATGGCTTTTTGGATTGCTTCTGCCAGGTGCAAAGAGGCTTCGGCCGCATCCTCACCGACCTTAGGAATAAAATGACTTGCCTGAATCGGGCCTTCAATATACACCAGCCGTTCTGGTCTCCGGCGTTCCGCGCTGAGATACCAATGAACCGGGTATAGCCCTGGCTCGACCTGCCCTGGTCCGGGCAGAACGGCTTCCAAAGCAAGCCGGGCGGCAAAGTCGGCGACAGGGGCGCGCGGGCCACCATCCTGCTGGAACGGAGCATCAAAGAGCGCGATAATCCCCCGATTTGATAGCACGCTCAAGCAAGAATTGAGCAGAGATTCCTGTGCGCCAGAGAGGGATTCGAAAACCTGCATTCCCAGCGCCCAGCCTGCCAGCCTCTCAAAGGTGCTCTTCATCTGCCCAGCGGGAACCAGACAGCGCACCGGACGGTCGAGCGAGGTGATGAGAAGAAGCGCGACTCGCAGGCTCCTTGGGTGAGTGACGATGAGGATGGCCGGGCCAGGCCGTTCGAGCTTTTCCCGGTTGAGCAGCCGAAGCCCGGGGAAAAACAGCCAGACCCCAAGCCGCAGGATTGCCCGCGTCAGACGGTAAGCGCCTGGCTTGTCATGCGGCTGAATAAAGCGCGGATTCTGAGGATTCAAGATCTTCCCGCTCAATGAATCGCCTGGGGAGATGATAGGAAATCAGCCTCGCCTGGGGCGGCGCCGCTCAGGCATCGCATTGCTTTCCCATCCTTCCACCGAGCCAATCGGCCGTACGATGGTGCTGAACAGCCCGTAAACGGCCTGAAACTTGTTTCCTTTAGCATCCACAAGCCGCAGCCGAAAATAAGGAATGTTGCTGATTTGCTCGACGCGGATTGGGAAAACCCCCCTCAGGCCGCTTTGCACATACGATGTGACGTAGTGATGCGCTCTTAGAGACCAGGTAAAGACGCGAATATGCGTGAAATCGAAATCGACCGTTCCTTCGCGGTCGGCCACCAGATACTGCGGCACGCTGGTGTCTCCGTCCCGCACCGTATCCAGAACAAACCATGCGACGGTATTGTAATTTGCCGCATACTGCGAAATCCCCTGAGGGATATCGAGCGTGACCATGCGGCCCAGTATCCAGCCGGCGCGCGAACCGGATCGCACCAGATACCAGGCATCGCGGATCGGAGCGGCGGAGGCGCCTTGTCCCCCTTCGTTGCCGACTGTCTCTCTTGTGACCATGCGGCGATCATACACGTCCAGAGATTGTCCCATAGAAAGCAAGCCCAGTTCCGGAGCGTCGCGGCCGGGCTCAAGATGAAGGTTTACTGCCACCGCGGCGTGCCCAACCGCCTGAATTTGCCAGGCAGACAGTTGATGGAGGAGCTCCTGCCCACCTTCGTAAATCTTTGCAGGGACCAGTTCCTTTGTATCCACCCATCCCTCGCCGCCGCCACTCACTCGAACCTTCGCCCAGTCTCCTTCCTTTCTCAAAATCTCAACGCGATCACCTTGCTTGAGTACGGCGAGCGTGACGTGAACCACCGCTGGACTATCCAGAAGATCGAGCGAAGGCGAGACGACGTACTCTGCCGGGAGAGGGGTCTCGGGCCTGGAATTGTGGGCAAAATGATAATAAACACCAATGACCGCAGCCAGAATGACGATAGAAACGGCAACAATATACCTGTTCTTAATGTTCCCCTCCCGGCTCAGGAATCGAACTCGCGCTCAACCCACCATCACAATCTGATGCCTTAGATCGATGCTCAACGCCAGCCCGACTCCTTGCCACAATCGCAATCTCTTCCAGTAGTTTACAACTCCCGAGGGTCGAATGGACGCGTTTTTGAAGCCAGCAAAACCGACGGAATTTCGAAATTTATTGACCAAGTATGAAAACCCCGCGCCCGCTTGGCCGTCGAAGAGCATGCACCGGAGGCTGCCTGAAATCAGATGCCCGGCTGGCTGTGACCCGTTGTTGACAGCGGGGTGGACAAAGCCATATTGTGGCAGACTTTGAGTTAGGACCGTTTGAACGTGCTGTTGCGGTGGAGGCTGCTACGAAGATCGAGCGTCTTACCATTCCCGGACAGGCAGGAAATCTTGAAGCGCTGCTTGAGTGGAATCCCGAATGGAAACCACGCCAGCTCGCCATAGTATGCCATCCGCATCCTCTTTATGGCGGCACCATGCACAACAAGGTTGTCTTTCGAGCCGCCAAAGCGGCAACTCATCTGGAAGTTCCAGCCCTGCGCTTTAATTTCCGTGGTGTGGGCCACAGCGGCGGGGAATATGCGGGCGGCGTCGGAGAACGTGGTGACGCGCGCGCGGCGCTGGATTATTTCTCCCAGCGATTTCCCCAAATTCCCGTCTCGATGATGGGATTCTCTTTTGGATCCGTTGTTGCCCTCGCTGTCGGGGCGGTGGATGCGCGAGTCAACTGCGTGGTCGGAATAGGCCTTCCGGTGAACTCCACAGATTTCAGTTTTCTTCAGGAAGTGCGAAAACCCAAATTACTGATTCAGGGTGCGGAGGATCAATTCGGGTCGCGGGAGAGGTTGGAGAAGCTGTTTTCGACCCTGAACGAGCCGAAACGATTGCGGTTCGTGGAGGGCGCCGACCACTTCCTGACTGGGAAATTGCAAGAACTACAGTTGGAGACTCAGGAATTTCTCCAGGATGTTGTGAATCAATTACAATAAGGCTGTCAGGCCCCGGCCCTTCGCATAGCAGCTTTCGGAGTGAACCGATGGAAGATTTTGAAGACTCTGAATCCGAAGCTTTTTATTGTCCCACGTGCGGGGTTGAAGTTGATGACCCTCTGATCTGCGGCGATTGCGCTGCTTTGATTTGCCGCCGTTGCGGAACTCCGCTCGAGAAAATTGACGAAATGGGGATTGGTTGAACGGAAACCCGTTGTCCTACCATAATTCCAGCTTTCGTCCGGCTTCTGAACACAACCGCTTGACGGTTTGATGTTCTTTTCCCGCCACAACAGCTGGCTCTCTTGCTTATCTTTCAAAACGCCACTAATTCCTTGGCCGCCCTGGCCACATCGGCGGGCTGAGGCAATGCGGCAGCCTCAAGAATGGGGTGGTAGGGTACAAAGACGTCTTTCGCGGCCACGCGCCGGACCGGGGCATCCAGGAATTCGAAAAGCTCGTCGGCAATACGGGCGGCCATTTCAGCGCCATAGCCCCAGGAGACGCAATCTTCGTGAACAACCAGAACGCGGTTTGTCTTTTTCACCGAGGCGCTGATGAATTCCCAGTCATAGGGTTGCAGGGAGCGGAGGTCAAGAATCTCGGCGCTGATTCCTTCCTTCTCAAGCTCCCTGGATGCCAAAACCGAGCGGTGCACGAGGGAACCGTAAGTGACAATGGTCAGGTCGCCGCCTTCGCGCACCAGCTTTGCCTTGCCAAAAGGAATCATGTAATCCGGACCCGGATAGGGGGCGCGATTATACGTTTGCCGGTAGAGATGCTTGGGCTCGAGAAAGAGGACCGGGTCGTCCGAACGGATGGCTGTGCGGAGCAGTCCGTTGGCGTCAAGGGCATTAGAGGGCATCACCACGCGCCAGCCCGGCATGTGGGTGAAAAATGATTCGCCCGACTGGCTGTGGTAAATCGAACCGCCTGCCAGATATCCTCCGATCGGAGCGCGGAGCACTAACGGACAGGAGAACACGTTGTTCGATCTCCATCGCAGGGTTGAAACTTCGTCCCGCATTTGCATGACCGCCGGCCAGATATAGTCGAAGAATTGCACTTCGACAACGGGTTTGAGTCCTCTCGTGGCCATGCCCATGGCCCTGCCGGTGATGCTGGCCTCCGCAATGGGAGCGTTATAGCATCGGGCAGAGCTGAACTGTCTCTGCAGGCCGTGCGTGACCTTAAAGACGCCCCCTTTCCCTTTGAGCCTGGCCAGATCCTCCTCATGGCTGCAGTCGGCAACGTCCTCTCCGTACACAACCACACGCGGGTCGCGCGCCATCTCGTCCCGCAGGCAGGCGTTTAGAAGATCCACCATCGTCTTGGGTTCCCCATGCGGCTTTGCGGGGTGGTCAAATCTCTCAGACGTGGGATCGACCGTGGGGGAGTAGACAAAATCCATCAGGCTTCCGGGTTCGGGTGGCGCTGCAGCGAGAGCCTTGTCAACTGCTTCCCGAATCTCCCGATCGACCTCGGCTTCCAGTTCCTTTAGCTCCTCTTCCGTGGCGATCCCTTCCCTTAACAGGTGATGGGCCATCCTCTGTACCGGGTCGCGCTTGGCTTCCGCCTGCCGGACATCCTCCGGCTTGTACATCCTTTCATCGTCAGACATGGAATGGGAATAAGGACGGATAACGTGAGCGTGAATGAGGGCAGGCTTTCTTTGCTTGCGCACGTAGGAAACAGCCTTTCCGGCGGTCTCATAGCTCTCCAGGAAATCTGTCCCGTCGCATTCCACGGCCAGGAGACCGGGAAAGTCCTTTATCAGCCTGGAAATGCTGCCGCCGGCGGTTTGATCGTCAACGGGCACAGAGATCGCGTATCCGTTGTCTTCCACAAGGTAAAGCACAGGCAACTGACGGAGGCATGCGTAATTCAAGGATTCCCAGAACTCGCCTTCGCTTGACGCCCCGTCGCCCAGAGAAGTAACTGCGATCTCGTCAGAGTGAAACGAGGGGGCAAGTTCAGCAGCCTCCGCTACGCGAGAGAAATACCGGCTTGCTTCCGCACACCCCACCGCCTGCAGGATCTGCGTGCCCGTCGGACTGGAACTCGAAACGATGTGCAGGGGCTTCGAACTCCAGTGCGAAGGCATCTGACGCCCACCTGAGTTCGGGTCTTCCTTTGCGCCAACGGATCCCAGCAACATGTCGAGCGTCGTAAGGCCCAATTGCAGGCAGAAGGCCCGGTCGCGGTAATAGGGGTAGAACCAGTCGACTCCTGGCTTCAAATGCATGGCAGTCGCTACCTGGACGGCCTCATGGCCGACGCCGCTGATCTGGAAGTAGACGTGGTTCTGCCGCTTCAGTTGGATTTCCTTGTCATCGATCCTTCTCGACAGATACATGACGCGATAGGCATGGACAAGCGCGTCTTTCGACAGTTTAGGAGACTTGTAGACCGATGTAACAGTCGCCATTCTGGTCCTCGGGAGAAAAATCTCTTTTTCTAGATTACATCTTTTTGCGGCCTCAATCCCGCCAGTTATTATTAGAATTCATGATGGCAAAGTCAATGACGGGAACCCTGCGGCATGAATCCGTTGAGATGAGGGAGCTCGCTTTGTGCCCCTTGCAATCGGAGTAGAGATGTCATCAGGTGGGTATCTCGCCGGTAGGACTTTCCTTTTGGGTATGCGAACAGATGTATGATAGGATTAGCGAAGAAAAGGCGAAGATGTCCGCTCTGGGATACGGGTCAAGAGAGGTGACATGAAGGTTTCTTCAAATACAAAATTGATTCCGCAGGCCAACACGCTATTAGGTCGATTCCAAGACACTGCTTCCATCGAGAGCGTTGTCGAGGAAATCCAGAGAAGCTTCAGAGGTTCGCGGAGGGAAGGCGGTGTGACTGCCCTGCGGCATTACCCGGCGCAGGAAGCTCGCGTGGTGCCATTCCCTGAATATCTTCCGGGTCGCCTGGTGGAGATCCTCAAATCCCGGGGTGTCGAGAACCTCTATTCGCATCAGGCTGTTGCCGCGCGCCTGGCGCATCAAGGGAAAAACGTCGTGGTGGTCACGCCCACAGCGTCGGGCAAAACGCTCTGCTACAACCTGCCGATCCTCAGCTCGCTGGTCGAAAACCCGGAAGCTCGGGCGCTCTATCTTTTTCCGACCAAAGCCCTGGCGCAGGATCAACTGATGGAGTTGAACCGCTGGACGGAAAAGCTGGGAGACGATCTGCGAACCTTTACTTACGACGGCGACACTCCCCAGGACGCCCGCAAAGCCATCCGGGCGCGGGCGAACCTTGTGATCACCAATCCAGACATGCTTCATGCGGGCATTCTGCCGCACCATACCAAATGGGAGCGGCTCTTTGAAAATCTTCGCTATGTCGTCATCGATGAGTTGCATTACTACCGCGGCGTTTTTGGCAGTCACCTGGCAAACGTCATCCGGCGGCTCAAGCGGATTGCGGAGTTTTATGGCAGCAGCCCGCAGTTTGTGTGCACTTCCGCAACCATCGCCAATCCGGCTGAGCTGGCCACGCGCATCATCGAGCAAGACATTACTCTTGTGGATGAGAGTGGGGCGCCCTCAGCCGAAAAATTCTTCGTGCTATACAATCCCCCGGTGGTCAACCCGCAGCTTGGCATTCGCCGGTCTTACCTGAATGAGACCCGCCGCCTGGCGAAGGTCTTTATGACGCGCGGTCTTGAAACCATCGTCTTCGCCAATTCGCGCCTGGCAACAGAAATCCTGGTGACGTACCTAAAAGAAGATTTCGCCCGGGGGCCGGCTGGGCCTGATGTGGTTCGCGGCTACAGGGGAGGATATCTGCCCCTCGAACGGCGAGAAATCGAACGGGATCTGCGCGAAGGGCGTTTGCTGGGCGTCATCGCCACCAACGCGCTCGAATTGGGCATCGACATCGGCAGCCTCGATGTTGCCATGATGGCCGGCTATCCGGGAACGATTGCTTCCACGTGGCAACGGGCGGGCAGGGCCGGGCGTCGAGAAGGAAGTTCTGCCGCGGTTCTGGTGGCGTCTAGTGCGCCGCTGGACCAGTTCATCGTGCAGAACCCGGATTACTTTTTCGATCACTCCCCCGAGCACGGTTATGTGAATCCAGACAATCTCCAGATCTTACTCAATCATCTGAAGTGCGCGGCCTTCGAACTTCCGCTGAAAGAAGACGAGAAATTCGGCGATCTGGATCTGAAAACACTTTGCAGGCACCTTGAAGAACTTGGCTTCCTTCACAAAACCAGTGAGGGTTGGCACTGGATTTCTGAAAGCTACCCGGCAGATGCCATCAGCCTGCGGTCTGTTTCTTCCGACAATTTTGTGATTGTCGATATCACCGGCGAGCCGCGCATCATCGGCGAGGTGGATTTTTCAAGCGCCCTGACCACCGTGCACGAAAAGGCTATCTACCTGCAGGACGGCCAGCAGTATCACGTGGAGCGGCTGGATTACGAAGAGCGGAAAGCCTACGTGCGTGAGTGTGATTCAGAATATTACACCGACGCGATTTCCTACACCAAGATCAAAATCCTGGAGAATTTTGATTCAACACAGGCCGGACCCGCCTTCAAAAACCACGGTGAGGTTCAGGTGAATACGCAGGTGGTGGGATTCAAGAAGATCAAATTCCACACCAATCAGAACATCGGCTCCGGCGACCTGATGCTCCCCGAGCAGGAAATGCACACCACGGCGTACTGGTTGACTCTTCCGCAGGGACTGCTGGATGCGATGCCCTATTCACGGGAGGACCGGCTAAACGGCGTCCAGGGGCTTGCCCATGCGTTGCAGGCGATTGGCACTCTGCTCATGATGTGCGACGCGCGCGACCTGGGAGTGGCTGTTGGCGAGAATCTGGAAATCGCTGAAGATGTTGATACTTTGCCTTCTGCATCAGGCTCCCGGAGCGCGTATACGAAAATTTTCGAACCCAACATCTACCTCTATGATAAATATCCCGGAGGCATTGGATTCAGCGAGCCGCTTTTCCGCCTCAGTTCCGGTCTGCTTGAAAATACACAGCGGCTGATTTCAAATTGCGCTTGCGAATCGGGATGTCCATCCTGTGTGGGTCCGGTTGGCGAAGTCGGCGAAAAGGGCAAAGAAGTAGCCCTTGCAATTTTGAGCAATATCCTGACATGACGATTTCAAGAGCGTCGACAAGGGGCCTTGTCGAAAACCATGAACCTGGAAGAAAAACTTCGGGAACTTAAGCAGGCGGCGAGCAAGACTGTGCATGAGGACGCGCTTGAGCGCCAGCTTGAATACTTGCGGAAACTGGAGCAGCGGCCGAAGAGGGTTTCCGCCCAGCGTGCTCCCCAGGGAGTCGAGCATTACGTTGATGGCGGCGTTTGCAGCAACGACCGTGGCGAGTATTTTCTCGCTAGCCAAAGCCTGCCTTTTGGCAGGCCATACGGCAAATTCTGCATCGGTGACGTTGCCCACGCGGACTTGACGCCGCTCGAATTATTTCTGAAGGGAGCAGATATCCCCGAGCCTTCCTCGGTCGTTTACCTGGATACAGAAACCACGGGGCTAGCCGGCGGGACAGGAACTTGCGCTTTTCTGATCGGAATCGGTGCTGCCGAGGGATCTGGTTTTCGCGTGCGGCAGTTCTTCCTCCGTGATCTTACTGAAGAAAAGGCTGTCCTGGTCGCGCTGGCAGAGGCGCTGGAGCCTTATCAGCTTTTAGTCACGTTTAACGGCAAGACTTTCGATGTGCCGCTGCTCGAATCCCGCTATACGCTTGCCCGCATGCGTTCACCTTTGGCGCGGCTTGTTCACCTTGATCTGCTGCATCCGGCTCGAAGCTTATGGAAACTGAGGCTTGAAAGCTGCCAGCTCAAAAACCTGGAGCGGGAGCTTCTGGGTATTGCGCGCGACGGCGACATCCCCGGCTCTGAAATTCCGCAAATTTACTTCGACTATCTTCGAACCAGGAGCGCGAAGGGACTGCAGCCGGTCTTCTTTCATAACGCGCTCGATATTGTGACGCTTGCCGGGCTCGCCGTTGAAGCGGGGCGGGCCATCGCTGGGGCAGGTGACGGCACCGATGGTGACAGCCGCGACCTGTTCAGCTTGAGCCGCGTTCTGAGCCGGGCCGGCGCTTCAGAACTGGCCCGGTCAACCTGCCTTCGGGCGATAGCACGCGGCTTGCCGGAGTCGGTTGAGCCCCACGCATTATGGCAACTTGCCGCCCAGCACAAGCGCGAACACCGATATGACGAGGCCGTTGGCCTGTGGATGAGAATCGTTGGCATCAGTTCGCGGTTCACCGTCGAGGCTTATGAAGAGCTTGCAATCCATTACGAACATCGAGTCCGTGATGTAGCCAAGGCGCTGGAGTTTGCGGAGGCGGCTTCTCAACACCTCGAGGAAAACTTCGGCCCTCGTTTTCTTCTGAAACGAATCTCACACCGGCGGAAACGTCTTCTGAGAAAGTCACAGCAAGCCAATACGGCTGCTGCAGGCCAGGCTCGGTTAGCGCGCTAAGGGCGGCTTGCCTGGTTCTGATTGAAGACCTCATCGGCAATAACAAGTGCATCCCAGCATGCCGGAAATCCTGCATAGAATGCCATGTGAAGAATCGTTTCCAGGATCTCGCCGCGCGTGGCCCCATTTTTCAGGGCCATCTCGATGTTCAAACGAATCCAAAGGAATCGATTCCCGTACCCGCGGAAGTCGCGCAGGGATTGGGCTGTCGCGGCACAGCGTCCCACACCGACAACCTGGGCGCCCGATTGAGAAAATAAAGGGCAATCGATTTGCCGATACCGGAACCAGTCACGATGGCAACCCGGCCCTCGAAGTTAACGTTGTTAGATGACATATGTGGGGCGGAAACGGGATCAGTCAACAATCGACCCTGAACGGGCCACTCCCGGCCGGGAGCGCTTTAAGGTTCTCTTTCGACGTCTCCCTTGGATTTGAAGACCACCTGCTGCCGTTTAACGTTTTGCTGGTTGGTCACCGAGTTGTACTCGATGGTTTGCAGTTCTCCTGCCAGCTCAATGTAGTCGGGATCGCCTTTTGTCTCTCCCTTTCCGCGCTGAACAGTTCCTGAAAAACGGTAGTACTTTTCGTGAATTACGCTCGTCCGGAATTCGATGTGGTTGCCTTTCCGTTCCCCGACAGTGATGTTATAGCTGAAGACGGAGTCGGACGCCGATTCGCCCTGAAGCACGTTGATGTAGCCTTTCAGCATCTGGTCTTCCTGCAGGATGGCCAGCGTGTTGTAGGGCTTCAGAAAGTCGTAATTGCCCGTAATGTCCGGAATAGCGCTGCCCGGCGTCTGGGCCTGCAGCGTGCTCCATGTGGCAAAAGTGGCAATGATGGCAATTGCTAAAGCAATCGTCAGCCAGAAACCGGGTGCCAACTTACAATCCCGCAGCCGGCTTTCACGATGTCTCTGATTCATTGTCGGAGCCCCAACCTTCCTGATGCGTGTTGCGCCATTTCCAAAAAACCAGTTTATTCCTCGATCGCGCGTCGGGCAAGTTGCCAGCAGCAGTTTGCCACTCAGACGGCCTTCTTGCGATAAGTCCTCAGGTGCTTCATGCTGGATGGCGGCATTCCAACATGGGGAAAATCTCGCGTCATTTCGAAGCTTGGATTCCTGGCCGGACCGTCTTGAACCGCAGATGAACTTCCTGGCTGCTATCGCTTTCCGCTCTCATAACAACCGAGCACGCGAAGGAAATTTGTGACTTCTGCCAGGTGCTCCAAAGCCTTGCGACATCGTTCTTCTTTTGTGTTGCCGACGAAATCCAGATAAAACAGATACTCCCAGGGGCGGCCACGCAAAGGACGGGATTCCATCTTGGTGAGGTCGATATCTCGCAGCGCAAAAACGCTGAGGCATTTGTAGAGTGCGCCTGGAACGTTGCGCGTGGAAAAAACAATCGAGACCTTGTTGGCGCGTGGAGGAACGACTGCTTTGAGAGAGAGCAAGAGGAACCGCGTGAAGTTTTCTCGATGATCTTCGAGGTGAGTTTTCAGAATTCGCGCCTTGTAGACCGAGGCAGCCACTCTGCTGGCAATGGCAGCAGAGCCGGCAGGACGCTCGGAGGCCAGCATCTTGACGCTTCCGGCCGTGTCATAGAAGGGAATTCTTTCAACCTTCGGATGTTCAGACAAGAATCTGCTGCATTGAGCCAAGGCCACCGGATGCGAATAGACCCGCCGCAAGTTTCGCAGCGTAGTTCCGGGAAACGCAATCAGATTGTGAACGATCCGCAGGTTGACCTCGCCCACGATGTGCAAGTCGTTCTTCACCAGCAGATCGTAGTTTTCATAGACTGATCCCGCCAGAGTGTTTTCGATCGGCGCGAGGCAACGGTCCGCATGGCCTTTTGCTACGCTGGCGAAGACAGCTTCAAAATTCTCGCACGGCAGCACCTCTATGTTGCGACCCAGTAATTTGTAGGCAGCTTCCTCGCTGAAGGCTCCCCGCTCGCCCTGGAACGCGATCATCTCCTTTTTCATAAAGGTAGCGTTTCTCCTCACATCATCTCCCAAGGCTAGTGATGCTATCACGGTGCACGGGAGGGAACAACGTCCTCAGCCTTGCCCGGCGCCTGCACGCATTTGCAGGAATCAGCGTTACACAAATGGGTTCCGGTCTTCCGGCCGAGTTGGAGGAGGCTGCGCGGCGCCCAATAAGCCCCTGAAAAAGAAGTCAACACAGCCTTGGGTCAGTTCGTCCTGCGTGATGGGTCCGTCAGGGCGGTACCATTGATAGAGCCAATTGATGATTCCCAGAAGGTTGAAGGTAGCGAGTGCGGGCGAGATCAGAGGTTCACGGTCGGATTGACCCTGGACCTGGGAAATCAGGTTTTCCAGATAATGGATGTAAGCCTTCTTGCGCGCGTTGATCTTCTTGCGCAGAGCGCCCTTCAGTGAACGATTCTCGTGGAGAATGACCGTGATTTCCAAGTCGCGAGCCCTAACGACCAGATCGATGTGGCCGATGATGGTTTGCCGGAGCTTTTCGGTTGGGTCCTGAATGGATTTGACCTTTTCTAGCACCGTTTCATCGAGTATATCCATGCCATAGTTCATGATTTCGAACAGGAGACGGTCCTTGCTTCCAACATGGTGATAGAGTCCCGCCTTGGTAAGGTTAACCGCTTCCGCGATGTCCTGCATGGAGGCCCCGTCGTAGCCCTTTTCGTAAAAGACACGTGCAGCAATACGGCATATTTCTCTAAGCTTCTGTTTGGATTCAGGAGTTTCAGCCATAGACACAACCACGCAGATTGACTGCGGGGTCAGTCTACCACACCGTCTCGGATACGGGAAAATGCCTTGTAGATACTTGCCGCAGCCTCCAAAGGAGTAGCGCCGCTTAGCCAATGATTTGGTAGATCGTAAAGGTAAGAAAGAGTTAACATTGACAACGTGGTCCCGTACGGAGCATGGAGAATGATGATTTCTTCAAACTTCACTTGGACGAAAGACCGGCGAAGAGGCCCGTAGCCGTGCGAGCGCCAAGGGTGATTTGGAGAATCCATTCAACGGAAGGCAGATTTAGCAGGTTGCTGAAAAACGTGTAGCGGCGGCTTTATGCCGCCACACGCCGATTGAAAAGGCTGAAGTTATGGCGACCTAAAGTCGCCGCTACGGCTCAGGAACCGGGTTTTTCAGCAACCTGCTAGGGGTTTATCGGTCCATATCAGCAGAGTCTTCATGCGGGACTTGTCAGGCTGGCGACAGGCGCGCCCGTTCGCCTGCGCGTCTCGTTCGCCTGGACCTTTAGACTGTTGGCCGTTCACGGCGACGTCAATCTTTTGTCTCCAGGCTGGCACGCGAAAGAGGATGAAAGTTGAGCGCAGATAGGACCGAGCCGGAAGCTCCAAGTAACTGCGAGTTGCTCCAGGAAATCGCCCGTCTGAAAGCACAGCTTGAGGCTGTCCAAGAGACCCTGCGTGCCACCCAAAATGGCCAAACGGATGCCCTGGTAGTCTCGGGGAAAGAAGGCGAACAGATCTACACTCTTCACAGCGAGCAGGAACCATATCGGGTTTTCGTCGAAACAATGAACGAGGGAGCGGCGATGGTGACTGCAGACGGCACCATCGTATACAGCAACCGGCGTTTTGCCGATATGGTCAAGGCCCCGTTGGAGAGGGTCATTGGTTGTTCGATTCAGCAGTTTATTCCCCAGCCGGGCTGGCCGGCTGATCATGAGCTCCAAGAAGCCAAAGAAACCGCAGGTTACAGGCAGGAATGCACGCTCAAGGCCGCAGATGGCTCCCTGGTGCCGGTATACCTTTCAATCAGGTCAATGAAGCCAGGAGGGACTGAGAGCCTTTGTGTCATTGCCACGGACATTACCGAGCGCAAGCGCGCCGAAGAGAAAGTCCGCGCCAGCGAGCAGCAACTGCGCCTCATTTTTAATCAAATTCCCGCAATACTCTGGACAACGGACACGGAGCTGCGAATCGTTTCCGGAACGGGAAGGGGCCTGGCCGCTGCGAACCGTCCTCGTGAAGAGCTTGTCGGAATGACCCTGCAGGACTTCCTTGGCGACCTGGATGGAAAATCGGCGCCAATCGCCGCCCATCGCGCCGCCCTCAAAGGAGGGACGGGTTCTTATGAACACAATTTCAATGGCACGATCTTTTCAGTAACCGTCCAGCCCCTTCGAAATGCCGAGGGGGAGATCAGCGGAGTGATTGGCATCGCCCTGGATGTTACAGAGAACAAGATGGCCACGGCTTCGGTGGCTAAGCTTGCAGCCATCGTGGAGTCCACTCAGGACGCAATCTACGGGACCACGATGAGCGGTTATATTACGACGTGGAACCGCGGCGCAGAACGGATGTACGGTTATTCGGCTGGGGAGATTGCAGGCCAGCATATCTCCATTATCGTGCCTGAGGACAGAAAACACGAGCCAGGGGAAGTTCTTGAAAAGCTTAGACGGGACGAAATTATCCGGCCCTTTGAAACTTTAAGGCGGCGAAAGGACGGAAGGCTGATTGATGTTTCGATTACTGTTTCAGCCGTCAAGGACGCGACAGGCCATCTGATTGGCGTTTCAGCGATCTCGCACGACCTCAGCGATCGAAAACAGGTTGAGATGGAACTGAGAAAGCTTAGTGGCCGCCTGCTGAAGGTGCAGGATGAGGCGCGGCGCGATATGGCCCGCGAGCTCCATGACAGCGTCATCCAGGGATTGGCGGCAGCGGTCATTAACCTGTCGATGATGAAAGATTCTGCGCAGCTTCTGCCGGAAGCCCGGAAGACGGTGGAAGAAACGCTGAAGATAACGGAAGAAGCCGTTCGTGAAATACGAACCTTCTCCTATCTGCTCCACCCTCCATTGCTGGATGTTACGGGACTTCAGTCGGCCTTGCGGTGGTACGTCGAAGGTTACAGCAAACGGTCCGGCGTTCGTGTGACGCTTGATCTGCCCGACGGGTGGGGTCGGATGCCGAAAGAAATCGAGCTCACACTCTTCCGTATCGTCCAGGAGGCTCTCACCAACATTCAGCGTCACTCGGGTGGCCGCGAAGCTTCCATTTCCATGAGGCGCACGCCTGAGGAGTTGATTCTGACTGTTTCGGATTACGGACGAGGAATGGATGCCGAGACCCTCAAAAAGGTGAGGCGCGAGGGGGCGGTGCTAGGCGTGGGAATTGCCGGGATGAAGCAGCGGCTGCGGCAGTTCGGAGGCCGGCTGGAGGTCTCTTCCAGCGACAAGGGAACCACGGTGGTGGCCAGCCTGCCGGTCGCAAGGGAAGCACGATGACGAAACCGTTGCGAATCCTGATCGCCGACGATCATGAGGTGGTCCGTCAGGGTGTGCGGACCATTGCGGAGTCACAGGCGGGGTGGAGTGTGGTGGCGGAAGCCGAGAACGGGTTGGAGGCCGTCAGCCAAGCCTTGGAAGTCAAGCCGGACATTGTCCTGCTGGATATCAGCATGCCTGGGTTGAACGGTCTGGAGGCGGCGAAAGAGATCCTGAAGCAACTTCCCGAAACTCAGGTCCTGATTCTGACCATGCACGAGAGCGACGAACTGGTGCGGGAAGTGCTGGCCGCCGGGGCGCGGGGATTCATTCTGAAGACGGACGCCAAACGCGACCTAGTCGACGCCCTCCGCTCCCTCAGCGAGCGCCGTCCTTTTTTCACCCCGAAAGTGGCGGACATGGTGCTGGAAGGGTTCCGGCAGCAGCGCGCTCCTGCCAATACCGAGATTGCCATCAGTGACCGCCTAACCTCGCGCGAACGGCAAATCGTCCAGTTGCTGGCCGAAGGCAAGACCAGCAAAGAGATCGCGACGGTGCTTGACATCAGCATCAAGACGGCAGACACCCACCGAGCTAACGTGATGCGGAAGCTGGATTTGCATTCCCTTGCGGACGTTGTCCGTTACGCCATCCGCAACAAGATCATCGAGCCCTGAACCTCTTTTCCCGCGCCGGCACAGGGTTTGCGGCGCGTTAACGATCTTATTACTAGTTTTCTCGATATACAGCACCTTCCCCCGCCACCTACAGGGTTCTTCCTTTTCCCCTAAACAACCTTCCATCGAGAACTGCATAATCCTGCCGATTTTCTTTCTTTCCCCCCTGCTTTACATTTGAGCCGTCCCGAAGTTAAGAGACATCTGCAAAGACGGATGCGGAACTTCAAGGACACAGGACAAACGACAAAGGAGGGGGAAATGAGACGACATAACAGCGAAGCAGGCCAGGCATTGCTTCTGATGGCACTTTCGATGGTAGTCCTGTGTGGATTTGCCGGCATGGGCATTGACATGGGATACCTCCGCTACACGCGAGAGCACATGCAGGCCGCGACGGACAGCGCGGCGCTTGCCGGTGCGTCTGAATTAGGCTATGGGGACGTCACATCGGCCGCCGATGCCGATGCGTCCAAGAATGGATTCACAAACGGCGTGAATGGCACGACGATCACGGTTAACAACCCGCCGCTCAGTGGTCCAAACCAGGGCAATCCAAACTATGTAGAAGTGCTTCTTGCGCAGCAGCAGCCGACGTTCTTCATGAAGCTGTTCGGCATCAATTCCGAGATGGTCAGTACTCGCGCTGTAGCCTATGAAGGGATCTCGGGGGCTTGCGTCTTCGCCTTGAACCCCAACGTCTCCAGCGCTTTTGTGGTGAGCGGGAATTCCGATTTCAGCGCCGATTGCGGCATCCTGGACAACTCGGATAATTCCACGGCGGCGCTTGTCCAGAACGGCGGCGGTTGCCTTTCGGCAAAGTATATCGGAGTAGTCGGGCAATTCAAGGACAACTCCTCCTGCGCGC
>JAKAWN010000375.1 GCA_021827245.1 Acidobacteriota bacterium
CGTAAAGTCACCCTGAAAGCTGAGGATATTGGCAAGCTTGTCATTCTCGACTCCGCCTTCAGTTATACTGGCGACAGTCAGCTTCTGCGGCTGGGAATGCAGGCCTATTCACTGGGAATTGCCTACGAGTTTGATCCCTTCTTCGGCCTTTCTATTTCGCGCGTCGATCCGCTGCCGCACCAGTTGGAGGCAGTCTACGATCACCTGCTCAAACTCGCCCGCGTACGATTCTTATTGGCTGACGATGCGGGTGCCGGCAAAACGATCATGGCCGGCCTGCTGATCCGCGAACTCGAACTCCGGGGCCTTGCTGAACGCATCCTGATCGTCGGTCCGGCCAATCTCGCGTTTCAATGGCAACGGGAACTTAAAGAGAAATTCGAGACCAAATTTGAGGTCATGCGCGGAACGGATATCCGCGAGCAGTTCGGTTTTAACCAGTGGCAGGAAAAGAAACGCATCATCACCTCGCTTGACCTGGCCAAACGGGAGGATGTACTGCCGGGTCTGCGGCAGGTCCACTGGGATTTGGTCATCGTGGACGAAGCCCATCGTATGTCCTGGTCGCCGCCGGCCGCCAAGACGGCACGCTATGCACTTGGAGAGCTTCTGCGCGACACCACGGACCACCTGCTTCTGCTCACTGCAACGCCGCATAAGGGCGATCCCGATAACTTCAGCTTGTTCCTGCAACTGTTGGACGCCGATGCCTACGCGGATGTTAAATCCATCCGGCAGGCGATGGACCGCCGACGGGCGCCGTTTTACCTGCGCCGCACGAAAGAGGCGATGGTCTATTTCCCCCAGCGCCAGCCCAACGGCGACTGGATTGCCGAGAAAATATTCACCAAACGCATCCCGCGCACGGTGGACTTCCAGATAGATGGTGCGGAATTCAAGCTTTATGACCGGGTGACACGTTTCGTCAAGCAACACAGTGCACGGGCAGCGGCCCAGGGCGACGACCCTCGTGCACGGGCCGTCGGCTTTCTCATGTCGCTTTACCAGCGCCGGCTTGCTTCCAGTACTTATGCCTTGCGGCACAGCCTGGAAAACCGCGTCCGCCGGCTGGAGGATGGACTCAAGCACGCACAGGAACTTGCCCGTCAGGCGCCGCCGGACATTCCCACCGCCGAAGAAGTTGAAGAGATGGAAGAGGCCCAGCGCGAGCATCTTGAGGCGATGCTCGAAGCAATCACCTTGGCAGGCAATGCCGGGCAGGTCCGCGATGAAGTCGCGGAACTTCGCCATCTTGCCGCCGAGGCCCAAGCGGTCGAGGAAGGCGGTACTGAAGAAAAGTTATCCCGCCTGAAAAATCTAATGCAGACGGAAGGCTTCTTCGGTCAACCTGACAAACGCCTGCTGGTCTTTACAGAGTTCAAAGATACGCTCGACTACCTGGTCGCCAAGCTCAAGGATTGGGGCTTTCGGGTCGGTTGTATCCACGGCGGCATGAAGCCCGGCTCCCGCGATGAGCCCGGCTCGCGTCTGTTCGCCGAGCAGCAGTTCCGGGACGGGGCGATCCAGATCCTTGTCGCCACCGAGGCGGCGGGCGAAGGCATCAATCTGCAGGTTTGCAACATCCTGTTTAACTACGATATCCCCTGGAATCCCAATCGGCTGGAACAGCGGATGGGGCGCATTCACCGTTATGGCCAGCACAAACCGTGCCTTATATTCAACTTCGTGGCCACCAACACCATTGAGGGTCACGTCTTGCAAAGACTCCTGGCGAAGTTGCAGGAAATCCGCGATGCGCTTGATGATGATGCCGTCTTCAACGTGGTGGGTGAGGTGCTGCCGGCGGCGCAAATGGAACGGGTATTGCGCGATTATTATGCGGGCAAACTGGGTGATGCTGACCTCGAAGATCGGCTTCTGAAAAATGTGGACGAACGCCAGTTCCGCGCCATTTGCCAGAATGCCCTTGAAGGACTGGCATCTAAAAAACTCAACCTCGGGATGCTGGTCCAGCGGCGGGCCATGGCGCAAGAACGTCGTGTGGTACCGGAAACCATCGCACGCTTCATCCGTCATGCCGCCGATTATGCCCGTCTGGAATTGAAAGACATTCCCGCGCTCGCGCACGCATTCGAACCTGGCCGTACGCCGCCGGTTCTCCGCAGTTACGAGCAGGCATCGGATTGGCGGCTACCTGCGCTGGCCGCCAAATACCCACGGTCTTCCACCGACCGCGCCGTGGCCGAGAAAAACTCATTGGAATGGGTCACACCGGGCCACCCGCTCTTCGAGGCTCTCAGGCGGCATACCTATTCGTTGGCGGGCGAGGCCCTCGGTAAGGGGGCGTGCTTCTATTCGCTCCAACACGACGCCCCATCGCGTATCGACTTCTATCGCGCCCGCATAGTGGACGGCATGGGCGTGGTTATCCACGAACGTTTTTTTGCCGTGGAATTGACCGAGAGCCAGCAGCCCGTTCTTCGCGAGCCAGGGATAGTGGGCAACTTCACGCCGGCTCAGCCCCCCGCGAACATGCCGTCCGCAGCTCATTTGCCGGAACAAACTTCCTGGCTCCAGGCTGCCGCCTTCCAGCCGTTCCTGGATGAGACCCGCCGTGACCGGCTGACGGAAATCGACCGCATTGCCGAACACGTGGAATTGTCGCTGACCGAACTTCTGCAGAAAGTTGATGAAGAGATTGGCAAAGCGGCAACCGACGTTGACAAGAAGCTTCCCGGCGCCGAGGGGCGGTTGGCGCAGGCGGAAAACCGTCATGCCGACTTGATGCGCCGCCGCCAACGCCGCCAGCAGGAAATGGAGCGCCAACGCTCGTTGTCTCTCCAAGCCGTTGAACGCATTACCAGCGTGCTGGTTCTGCCGCACCCGGACCGCCAGGCCCCGGAAATACGGCGGCTTCAGCCCAGTTTGGAAACTGAAGCCACATCCATGCGAGTGGTTATGGAACATGAAAGATCGCTGGGCCGCCAAGTTTATGATGTTCACGAAAAAGACCTTGGTTACGACATCACCAGCCTGGATATTAACTCGGGCGAATTGAGGCTAATTGAAGTCAAGGGATTGGCGGCCGCCACCGGTACGATCCTTATCACGCCGAATGAACGCCGCGTGGCCGAAGACCGGCGGGATTGCTACTGGCTTTATATCGTCACCAACTGCGCCGCCGAGCCAACCCTTCAGGAGCCGATCCGTGATCCCGCCCGTTTTCCCTGGCATGAGGTCAAAAAGGTACAGCATTATTGGATGGAAGTGGACAATATGATCAAGCCGATGACTACGAAGCCGGATTCGCCGCCGCGCGGGGGTGGCGCATGATGACCTTGCGGCAGTTTTCGTCGGCTCCCAAGAGCATCCCCACCGCAACCTCCTGGTATTTGGCCGATTTGGGCGAAGCCAAAGGCAAACAGGAGTTATTCACGCGGCAATCGCCCCAGAAACTCAAAAGCCTTCGTGAACACGCCATCATTGAAAGCGCCGTCTCCTCCAACCGGATCGAGGGCGTCGAGATCGACGCCAAACGCGTGCGCACGGTTATCTTCGGCAAGCCCGCCCTCCGTGATCGTAGTGAAGAAGAAGTTGCGGGGTATCGCGACGCGTTGAAACTGATTCACGAGCTCGGGCCGCGCCTTGCGGTCTCCGAAGAAACAGTGCTGCGGCTGCACCAGCTTTCACGCGGCGAGGTTTGGGATGCCGGGCAATACAAAGCCAAGGATGTGGACATCATCGAAACCTATACCGATGGCCGCTCGCGCGTGCGATTCCAAACGGTGCCTGCCAAACGTACCCCCGCCGCCATGGCAGAACTCGTGTCACTTTGGAATTCCACCTTGGTGGAGCGACCGGTTCATCCGCTCTTGGCGTTGGCGGCGTTTAATCTGGATTTTCTGTGCATTCACCCATTTCGCGATGGGAACGGTCGCGCCTCGCGGCTGCTTCTGCTGCTGCAATGCTACCACCTGGGCTTCGATGCCGGGCGGTATATCAGTTTGGAACGGCTCATCGAACAGAACAAGGAACGCTACTACGAAACGCTGGAGCTATCCTCCCGTGGGTGGCATGAAGGCAAGCACGATCCTTGGCCCTATGTGAATTACCTGCTCTATGTCCTCAAAATTGCCTACACCGAATTTGAACGACGGGTCGGCCAGATTGCCGAGCCGAAAGGGGCGAAGACTGAGTTGGTGCTCTCGGCGATTGACCGCCTCAGCGATCCGTTCAGCGTGGCGGACCTGCAACGGGAATGCCCTGGTGTCGGTCTGGACATGATCCGAAAAATCCTCAAACGGCAACGCGCGGCCGGTCGGGTGGAATGTACCGGGCTGGGGCGAGGCGCCGTTTGGCGTAAGACCCCGAAATGACACCCGGGAATTGGGTACTATCCCTATAATTGGGTACTGAAATGGGTATCATGACAGCATCAAGTGCCGTTAGATTAAGAACGAGATTCTTCAATGCGAATCGCACAATTGGAGATTACCGGCTTTCGCGGTGTGCGTAATGGCACGGCCCCTATCGGACGACGGCATGTTTGATTTGAAAATCGAAATTGATCCCCGTAAATGGCTTGGCGGCATTCGCTCTTGGTGCCGCATTGCGGTTCGACGACGGGATATTCTATTTCACGCTCGGCTTGTTGACGTGCTGGTGCGCTTCAGGGCCGGCGACTACGTGAAGCACGTTACTTCGATTAACCCTGATCGTCGGAAAGTTGTGGAGTCCGAGCTATCCCGAATGCTTTCGGATACAGAGTATCTCGACTGGAGTGCCAGCCAACTCGCCACAACCATCGAGGACGAGATTCAGTTGAGAATGCCTGAGCCAAGCCTGTGGTATGAACTGACCTGCCTCGCACACGCGGTTCGTTTCCCAAAGGATGCCTATTTGGTAATGTGCACTGTGCCGCCCACAGGATCGTCGAGCATAAACTCGTCAACACTTGTCGCGCACCTTGCCCAATCGTTCCCATTCCTAGAGCAGGCCATAGAACCCATTGCGCCGGTGACCATGGGTGAAACGGTAACGGAATGCAGGCTGTCGGTGCAGCTACATAACCTGCTGTGTGAACGGGTAAAAACATTGTCGATCCCCCGAACCATATACGCGCTCCGCTACACTTCGCCGCCGCTTTTCACAACCTTGCAGGAAAACGACGCGGGTGTCATTGTCTTGCCGACGGGCTGGCAACCTGTGCCGAAGGGGACGGCGAAATGATTCCACCATCTTGTAAGCGTCTGGCCGAAGTGGATTTTCCGATTGCCGCGGTGTCGAAGCACTCGGCTCGGGAAAAATCCATCCGCCATGGGCATCCGTCCACACTGCACCTATGGTGGGCGCGGCGGCCGCTGGCGGCGTGCCGAGCGGTGCTCATGGCGCTATTGCTGCCGGACCCGTGCGATCCGCAATGCCCACAGGCGTTTAAAGACGCCGCCCGGAAAATTCTGCTGGCGTTTCCCAAACGACCGTCGCGCTGGGAAAAGGATGTCAAAACGGACGAACGACTGCGTCATATCCTGTTGCATGAATTCATCGCCGATTTCGCTAATTGGGACAATGCGGCCAATCCGGCGTATCTGAAAACGGCCCGCGAATTGGTCAAGGCCGCCCACCCGGAGGAAACCCCGCTGGTCGTTGATCCTTTTGCCGGCGGAGGGTCGATTCCGCTGGAAGCCCTGCGCATTGGCTGCGATGCCTTCGCCAGCGATCTAAATCCCGTGGCGTGCCTGATCCTCAAAGTGATGCTGGAAGACATTCCGCGTGAAGCTCAACGCAGAGCGGCTGCAGAGAACGCCGAGTCATTGGCAGACGAGCTACGACGGGTGGGGAAGCAGATAAGGGACGAGGCGGAGAAAGAGCTGGCTGAGCTTTATCCCAAAGACCCAGACGGCGCGACGCCGATTGCTTACCTTTGGGCGCGCACGGTGAAATGCGAGTCGCCGAACTGCGGCGCGGAAATCCCGCTGATACGGTCATTCTGGCTTTGCAAAAAAGCCAATCGCAAGCGAGCGTTGCGAGTCTGTACCGCAGGCGTCCCGCCTGCCTCGTCGATCGAAAGCAGGCAAGATGCCTGCGGTACGGTGCCATTCGAGATTTTCGAGCCGAACTCGGAAAGAGATGTTCCCGTCGGTACCGTGACACGCGCCAAGGCGACATGCCTTTGTTGCGGGGCGGTTTTGCCGCCGGAGCGGGTGCGGGCTCAACTGAGCGCGCAGCGCGGCGGCGCGGATGTGATATTCGAGGAACTTCACCGCGGAGACGCAAAGGGCGCGGAGGATGAAAAGGGGGAAAATGAAAATGACGGAAACCCTGCGTCCTCAGCGCCTCTGCGGTGTAACCGAGTTGGCGGCGCACGGATGCTGGTCGTCGTGACGCTGCGCCCCGGTGAACCGGGCCGCCATTACCGCCTACCGACCGAGCGAGATTACCATGCCGTCTGGAAGGCGCAGCAGCGGCTCAAAGCAATTCTCGCCGAATGGGGCCAGAGCCGCGACCGTGAGGGAGCGGAAAACAGCTTGTGCCCAGTGCCCGATGAACCGTTGCCGTGGCGCAACGGCCATCGTTCGGTCCAGTCACCACGTGTGTATGGGATGTGTAAATGGAGCGATTATTACACCGCACGTCAGAACATGAGCCTGAGGATTCGCGTCAAAATAAAGTGACTATATTTTGGTTTACTGTTATGATGTCGTTATGCAGGATGCAAGAGCGATTC
>JAKAWN010000376.1 GCA_021827245.1 Acidobacteriota bacterium
CTCGTGCATTACCCACAAAGAGTGAGTTCTTTCGATTACGGAAATCTTGCCATAAGGCAGAGGATTTTTAGGCCAGCGGTCGCAGCCAGTGCTCTTGAAGAGATGGAGAATTTTCGTTCCGCGACCGGTAGGCTAAAAATCGATTGGACTGAACTGCGAGGTAGCGACAACGCAATGGGCATTGAATTGGCGCATGTGGCAGAGAGAAGCAGATATGCCAGGCCAAGCGGATGCGCAAGCAGAACATGTCTTGGTTGCCACGGAGGATTTCTGGCATTGCAGCGGACGTAAAGAGAAAAACAATCGGCCCCAAACAAGAGGCCTTCCAATTTTGCAGGGCAATGCTGCCATTAGAGGACTGGAGAGACACAATTCCCCGGTGGGCCCGAAAGACCAGGCCTGGAGCGGCCGAAGCGGATTGGGAGTCAGCCATTGCATCAGGAGGGATGAATGCCGATCTGACAAAGCGGCGACTCAGCCGGATCTATGAGCCAGGAAAAGAAACGGGAGAAATATAGAATCAGTGGATTTGCGGTACGTGTCATGGCCTCGTAGCGATTGAAGCGCGGCATTTTTAACCTCGGGAGTTATCGACGATCAGATACACAAAACCTTAACGTCTCAAGAAAAGCGGATCAGAGTCACATTGGCAAGTGGCACGGGGCTGTGCATGATTGGAGGATGAAGTTGAAACGCCGAACGTTTTTGCAAGTTGCTGCTGGTGGGCTCATGCTGGTCCATGATTGGTCCAAGGTCGCGCTGTGTGCAATGGAAAGTAGTCTGAACGAAAGTAGTCTGGAGGAAGCCTTCATTCATTCGCCGGCCTCGGCTCGCGCCAAAACCTGGTGGCATTGGATGAACGGGAATATCAGTCGAGAAGGAATTACGCTCGACCTTGAGGCGATGCACCGGGAGGGCGTGGGCGGTGTTCAGGTTTTTCAAGTGGGTGAGGGCATTCCGAAAGGCCCGATAGCATATGCTAGCTCAGAAAATTTAGAACTTCTTAAATACGCAGCGAAAGAAGCAGAGCGGCTGGGTTTGGAATTTGGCATGATGAACGGTCCGGGATTTTCATCGAGTGGCGGACCTTGGATAACCCCCGAGCTTTCGATGCAACAACTGACCTGGAGCGAAAGCTTCGTTGCTGGAGGAAAAGAGTTAAGTATTCAGTTACCGGAGCCTTATAAAAAGCTTGGCTACTACCAGGATGCCATAGTGTTAGCTTTCCCTTCACTTGAAGGCGAGGAACACCCTTTGAGGGACCTGCTTCGCCGAGTTACCTCTAGCGATGGTGCCGTCGATGCAAGCATGTTGAGTGATGGCGATCTTTCGAAAAGTGTGGAAGTCAGCGCGGATGCGGTGGGCAAGCCTGCTTATCTTCAATTCGAGTTTCATGCGCCCTATGCGGCGCGGTCGGTCGAGATTTATGGTACCGCCAATGCCTTGGCCCTTGAAGCCTCCGATGACGGTATTCGGTTTCAAAAAGTATGTGACTTGGAGATACTGCCGCAGGGGCAGATCGAAGTTCCGGCCATCGCCAATTTCCCATTGACGCGAGCAAAATATTTTCGCCTGGAATCCATGCATAGCTTCCGTATCGCTGAGATGCGCATGTCGGCAGCTCAGCGGATCGCCGAATGGCCCTTGAAGGCGAACTTTGTTCACAGGCAAGGCGATAAGCCTTTTAGTGCAACAGGGAAGATTCCGAAGGGGGCCATCATTGATCCGGATTCGGTCATAGATATCACTCAGCAAATGGACAGCTACGGACTGCTGAAATGGCAGGCGCCCGCCGGCAATTGGACAATTCTTCGGATCGGCCAAACGACGACCGGTGCTGAGAACGTCCCAGCACCGGATGGCGGTCTAGGGCTGGAATGCGATAAGTACAGCAAAACTGCATACGATTACCATTTCAACTGCTTCTTTGGAGATTTACTTCCCACGCTACGTTCCCTTACCTCTGAGGTGGCGGTGACAGCAGTTATTGACAGTTATGAAGTAGGAATGCAGACATGGACGAAAGACTATCCAGAGGAGTTCCAGCGACGCCGTGGATACGATCTTCGCAAATACATGCCGTCGATGACGGGGCGGGTGGTTGGCAGCGGTGAAATTTCCGATCGCTTTCTGTGGGATATCCGGAGAACCGATGCTGACTTGATGGACAATTACTATTACGGTCGCTTTGTTGAACTGTGTCACCAGCACGGTATGAAGGCGTATGCGGAGCCCTATAGCGGCGGTCCTTTCGATGAGATGGATGCGGGCTCCAAGCTGGATGTTCCGATGGGTGAGTTCTGGGTTGGGAGAGGCAATAACTATAGCATCAAGCTGGCGAGTTCTATCGGACATGTCTTCGGAAAAAAGATCGTTAGCGCCGAGTCTTATACCGGGAATCCAGTTTTTTCCAAATGGCTGGAATATCCCTATGCCATGAAGGCACAAGGGGACTGGATGTATACCCAAGGCCTGAATGAGTTTATTTTCCATGCTTATGCGATGCAGCCGCACCCTACTGCCCAGCCGGGAATGACCATGGGACCATGGGGCTGGATGCACTCACGAACCAACACGTGGTTCAGCCGGGAGTCGGGTTGGCTCGAATACTTGAGGCGCTGCCAACATATACTCCGGCAAGGGCTCGTGGTGGCGGACTTGGTTTACTTCGCGGGCGTTGAAGTACCCATAAACACACCGGTCTGGCCGGATCAACTGAGTCCCACGCCCCCGCTCGGGTACTACTACGATGTTACGAACGCTGAGGGAATCCTGAATCGCATGCAGTCCCAGAACGGTCAGATTGTTCTCCCCGACGGAATGAGGTACAAGGTGCTAATTCTTCCGGAACACAGGACGATCACATTAGAAGTGTTGCGCAAGATTCGCGATCTGGTGTACGAGGGCGCTAACGTGGTGGGCCCAAAGCCCGACCACGCTCCGGGTCTCGCTGGATATCCGGAGAGTGATACGGAGTTGCGGCGCTTGGCGGACGAGATCTGGGGTGACCTGGATGGAATGGCTGTGACGGAGAGGACTTTTGGCGAAGGCCGTCTGTTCTGGGGACAACCGATTACCACAGTTCTGGACAAACTGAATATCAAACGGGACTTCGAGTTTACGTCCCGCTCAGGCGATGCGCCAATCAACTATATTCACCGCCGGACTGAAGATGCTGACATCTACTTCGTCGCTAACCGCCGACGGCAATCGGAAGATCTGGTTTGCACGTTCCGGGTAGAGAACAAACGCCCCGAACTCTGGAATCCTGAGACTGGCGACATCACTCCGATCGATGTTTACGATCTGGTTGACGGCGGGGTGCGATTACCCCTGAGACTGGGGCCAGCCGGATCGGTTTTCGTGGTGTTTCGCATGCCGGCCCGGACGCGGCGTTTGCAGGCCATCACCCACAACGGTGAGACCATCATGGAAGTGGAACCTTTTCCGGAGCTTCGTCCCGGGCGATATCGTCATGTGTCGGATAATTTCACCATCAGCGTCTGGGTGAAGCCAGATGTAGGCATGGGCTTGCTTCCACCAAATTCCAGTAGGTTGCTGGGTCCGAACCTTTACGCTTACAGCTATGTGATCTATCCCCCTGCTGGCAATCAAGTTTATGGGCAGGGGCAGGCGGCCTGTGGACTCGCTGCGGCCCGCGACGGTGTCGTGGTATACGAAAGGTCGCAGGGCGATCCTTCGCCTGTGCTGGTAGCCCATGTGGCGCTCGCAGGATGGACGCATATCGCGATCGTGTACAAGGCAGGAGAACCATCCCTGTATGTGAACGGGAAACTCGCTGAGCAAGGCGAGAAATCAAGAAATGTCGTTCACCCCGGTCTTGGAGAAGCGTTTCAGCGGGACGGAGCTTCTTATTTCTACGGAAGCATGAGTAAGCCCAGGTTGTATAAGGAAGTGCTGGATCAGGAACGCATCGGACAACTGGCGAAGGCTGGGGTACCCAATCCGGATGGGCCTCCCATCCTCGAACTAGCTGGCAACGGAACATCGGAGCTGCTTATTTGGCAGAATGGCCGCTACATCCTGCACAGCCGTGCGGGTCGGACTTCCACCTTGCAGATTTCCGAGATCGAACGGCCGAGGGAAATCCGAGGGCCGTGGCGGGTGAGCTTTCCCGCGAACCTGGGAGCTCCGCCGGAAGTAACCTTGCAGGAGTTGATCTCGCTGCATGAGCACCAAAAAGAGGGGGTTCGCTATTTCTCGGGCACAGCAACCTACACGAAGAACTTCGATGTTGCGGCAACGGCGGTCGCGGGCGGCCGCCACTTATACCTTGACTTAGGGCGTGTTGCAGTCTTAGCGGAAGTTCGTCTGAACGGCCAAAATCTCGGTGTCTTGTGGAAGCCACCATTCCGGGTGGATGTCACCGAGGTGATTCATCCTGGAGAAAACATTCTGGAGGTTCTAGTTACCAATCTCTGGACGAACCGCCTGATTGGCGATGAACATTTGCCTGCCGAATATGAATATTCGAAGAAGGAGATGCTCCCCTTTTTCGGTGGAGCGATCAAGAGCCTGCCGCAGTGGTATCTCGAAGGAAAGCCGAAGCCGCTGGGCGGGCGGATCACCTTCGCCACCTGGAAGCACTATGATAGGCACTCACCACTGGTTGAATCCGGGCTGATTGGTCCCGTCGTTCTGCGAACTGCCTTGCGGCGCCGTCTAAGTTCCTTGTGACTAGGTTTCTGAACGCATGATGTGGGTCATCCCCCATCTACAAGTACTCGGCAAAAATGTGAGGTTGAGCTGTATGGATAAGTCAAAGCAATCCGGTACGATGAGGGTACCATCCGCCCAAAAGGGAGTTTCTTCTGCGGGCGTGACTCGAAGGACATTTTTGAAGCAGCCAGCCTTTATGGCAGTTGCCACGGCATTGGGCGCCTCGCCGCTCAATGGACTGGATTCTTCGGCGACTTCTGACAAGCCAGTCAAACGACCTAATATCATTCTGTATCATTCGGACCAGTTTCGATGGGATTTTGTCTGTGCTGCTGGGCATAATCCGATGGATTTCACGCCTAATCTCGACTCCATGTACAACCGCGGTACGGTGTTCGAAAACTTTATTACTAATCAGCCGTTGTGTTCGCCGTCGCGATCATGCTTAATGACGGGACAGTATGCAACGACTACGGGAGTCTGGAAGAACGGGCCCGGGCTGCATACCGATGCCATCACGTTGGCAACTGAGCTTAAGAAGGCAGGCTACAGTGCCAACTATATTGGGAAGTGGCATCTAGCACCCTTAAACATTGTAGGGGTGGGCGCTGTTCCAATGGAATATCGTGGAGGCTTTACAGATTTTTGGGTTGCAGCGGATGCACCGGAAGAGAGTACCCAACCATACAATAGCCAGTTCTGGGATAGGGAGGGTAAACCGATACATTACGGAGAGGATGTCTATCGCGTGGATTTCCTCACAGACGTGGCGCAGTCTTTTTTACGGAGGCAGCATGACAGGCCGTTTCTTCTTGTCATCTCGCAACTGGAGCCGCACCAGCAGAATGGTCCCTGCGGCGATGACGATGTCTACGGTTTCGTCCCCCCGAGAGGTTACGCTGAAAGATTCCGTAGCCCCTATGTACCTGGCGATCTAAGCGCTTTACCAGGAGATTGGCCGTACGAATTGGATAAATACTATGGTGACATTAAAGCCATTGATGATTCGCTTGGACGAATTTTAAAGACACTCAAAGAGGAGAACCTCGATGAGAATACCATTATTATTTTCACGAGTGATCATGGGTGTCACTTTCGGACACGTAATGACGAGTACAAGTGCAGTGGGCATGAAAGTTCAATCCATGTTCCGTTGATTATCCAGGGGCCAGGCTTCGACAACTGCCAGAAGATCCCAGAGCTAGTCAGCATGATTGACGTGGTCCCATCACTTCTGGATTATCTGGACTTGCCGATTCCATCGACGATACAAGGACGGAGCTTTATTCCGCTCACGCACGACGAGATGGCCCGAAAAGAATGGCACAACGAAGTCTTTGTTCAGATCAGTGGCAGTGCCGTAGCGCGGGCTCTGCGAACTCCGGAATGGACCTATGTGGCGCTGGCGCCCGGTGTTGATGTTCATCGAAACCCCGGCAGCCTGCATTACCGCGACTATCAGCTTTACAACAACCGCGCAGATCGCGCTCAACTTGTCAATTTGGCCGGTCGCGTTAACATGAGGGTGCCAAGTAAGAGGCTGTTGCATTACATCGGAGAACGTACCGTGCCGGAGATTACCGCGCATCTGCGCCAGCGCCTCATTCAACGCATGGTTGAGGCTGGAGAGGCACCTCCGCAAATCGACTATTGGCCCTATTATCCTTGACCACGCTGACCCTGGAAACTTTGCGCCGCAAAAAAACTTCTGGGTAGACCCTGCCAGGGACCCGGCGTGAAATCCAATACTTGCTCTTCACCTGGACAGGCTACTGCGCTTACTGCGGGGCAGCAGTGGGCCATTCACGTAGTCCGTAATACTTAACGTTGTAATGCTAGACATAACTTCAAAAAGCCTTATTCATGGTGCCGCTATTTATTTCTTCTCGTACTTTCATCTATCCTCGCGAAAGGAATTTCGCGAGGATAGCTGTGCGCGCGTGGGGTCGCAGGAAGGGAACTGGC
>JAKAWN010000377.1 GCA_021827245.1 Acidobacteriota bacterium
CCAAGGCGCTGGTTTCGGGCGAACGGATTCTGGACCTTCTCCACACCGTGCCGGAGATTCAGGACCGGCCGGACGCCCGGCAGGCGCCTCCCTTTGCGGGCCAACTCCGGTTTGAAAATGTATCGTTCGCTTATGAACCCGGAAAGTGGGTCCTGCGCGACATCAGTTTTGAAGCGAAAGCAGGACAAAGAGTGGCTGTGCTGGGGCCGTCGGGAAGCGGCAAGTCCACGCTGGCGAGCCTGCTGCTGCGCTTTCACGATCCGGTGGAGGGCAGGGTTCTGATCGACGGCAGAGATATCCGCGACTACAAGCTTGAATCGCTGCGCTCCCAGATCAGCACGGTGCTACAGGAAAGCCTGCTCTTTGCTTCCACCGTTCGGGAAAACATCCTTTACGGAGCGGCAGGCGCCACGAGTGAAGAGATCATCGGGGCGGCTAACATTGCTAACGCACACGACTTCATTATGCGGATGCCGCAGCAGTACGACACTTTCCTCAACGAGCGAGGCGCGTCATTATCGGGCGGCCAGCGTCAACGCATTGCCATTGCCCGGGCCGCCGTGCGCAACGCTCCCATCGTGATTCTCGACGAGCCGACCTCGGGACTTGATCGCAGAAACGAGCTTGACGTAGAGCTGGCGCTCAAGAAGCTCACGGCGAATTGCACAACGCTGCTGATCACGCACACTCCGGAAGCGGCCAGGGATGCCGACCTGATTCTTTACCTGTCCGAAGGCCGCATTGCCGAGCAAGGCACGCACAAAAGCCTGATGGCTTTGGACGGTGAGTACGCAGCGCTGTTTCGCCACTCACCGGAGGTTGCCCGAAAGGAAACGGCCTTTGCAGTCAACGTCTAAAGGCACAACCCGCGTAATCCTTCTCCGCCACGGCGCCAGCACGTTCAACGTGGAAGGCCGTTATCAGGGATGCTCCGACAAGTCTTTATTGACGCAGGAAGGACGAACCGCTGCCCGGCTGAGTGGCGAACGGTTGAAGTCGGAAGGCATCGCAGTCATCATTTCCAGCCCGCTGCAGCGTGCAGCCGAGACGGCAAGCGAGGTTCGAGCCGTATTTGGACGGAGCGGGGGTGGCGTTCCTCTTGTTACAGACTCCAGGCTGCGTGAGGTTGATCTCTCGGCATGGGAAGGCTTGCCTTACGACAGGGTAAAGCAAGAATTTCCGGCGCAGTTGTCGGCATGGCGCCTGAATCCTTTCGAACTTCGGGTCCTGTTGTCTTCAGGTCAAGACATGTTCCCGGTCCGGAATCTCTACAGCCGTACCGAGTCATTCTGGAAAGACCTCGTTGTCGCTTATGCCGGCAAGTCTGTTCTGCTGGTGACGCACGGTGGAACGGCGCGGGCGATGGTCACTTCCGCCATGGGGCTTGGGATCGACCATTTCCAGCGGATTCAACAGTCGAATTGCGGGATCAGTTGTTTGACCGTTCGGCGTTCTGGGGGCCGGGCGAGGCTTGAATTGCTGAATGACACTGCACACCTTGCCGCGACTCTTCCCAAGTTGAAAGAGGGACGAACCGGAGTGCGCTTTCTGCTGATTACGGCCGACAGTGATGAAGCTGAAGATTACCTTGAATTATCCTGCATCCTGAAACGAGTTGCGATTGACCGGATGTTGATCCTGAACTCTGCACCTTCTGCCGCTATGTCTGTTTTCGGTGGCCACTCCGCTGCTGAGCGGGTTTCGGAATCATTGCTGGAGCGGAACCTGCAGAGCATCCTGGAGGCGGCAATGGAGGGGCAGGCTCTATCGCAAGTTGTAGTGGCGGCTCGGACGAATGTCGTGCGGCGCTTGCTCGAATGCTGTTTGGGCCTGCCACGCGGCGCAGGGAGATTTTTCGACCTCAAGAGGGTTGGCATTAACGCGATCCATTGGCCTGGAAACGGCGTCCCGCCCGTTCTGCAAGGCACAAATCTTTTTGGAAGATAGAACCATTTGACAGGAGGACAAGCATGAAAGTCCTGGTTACAGGAGCAGCCGGTTTTATCGGCTTCCACCTTGCACATCGCCTTCTTCGCGAGGGCTGCCAAGTGTATGGCATTGACAACCTGAACAGCTACTACGATGTCGAACTGAAGAAATCGCGCCTCGACCTGCTTTGGGCCGAGTCGAAATTCACGTTTGAAGCGCTCGATCTTGCGGACGGTGAAAGCCTGGCACGTTTTGTGACCAGCCACCAGCCTGACCATGTGGTGAACCTGGCCGCGCAGGCCGGGGTGCGCTACTCAATCGAGAACCCTCTCGCCTATGTCAACAGCAATCTGGTGGGATTTGTGAATCTGCTTGAGGCTTGTGTGCACGACACGAAACTTCACCATCTTCTCTTTGCGTCGTCGAGTTCTGTATATGGAGCGAACGTCAGGGTTCCGTTTTCCGTGGATGACCGCGTCGACCATCCCATCTCGCTCTACGCGGCAACCAAAAAGTCGAATGAACTGATTGCTCACTCCTACAGCCACTTGTACGGCCTGCCGGTGACCGGCCTTCGATTCTTTACTGTATACGGGCCCTGGGGACGACCTGACATGGCGTGTTTCAAGTTCGCCCATGCGATCGATCAGGGCAAGCCAATCGAGATTTACAACCACGGCCGCATGCAGCGGGACTTCACTTACATTGACGATGTTGTTGAAGGCATCGTGCGCGTGCTGGCACGCCCTCCGGCGCGCAGCGTGGCGGAAGAAGGCAGTGGAGACATTTTGAGCGACGCCCGGTACAAGATCTATAACCTCGGAAATCACGAGCCCGTTGATCTATTGACCTTTGTCGAGATTCTCGAGCAGGCGATGGGGAAAAGGGCCACTAAGGTTTTTCTTCCCATGCAGCCGGGTGACGTTCCGTGCACTTACGCACAGACGGATGACCTTTGGCGCGATACAGGTTTCCGTCCCTCAACTCCCATCGACGTGGGCCTGGGCAAATTCGTCGAGTGGTATCGCGAGTACTATTCGAACGTGGAGAAAGCAGCATGTCTGGCAGACGCCTAAAACTTCTTGTGCGTTGGTTGGGGCGTGGTTGCGCCGAGGGCAGGTGAGATGCTGAGCAAGGAAGTTGCGGAACTGCAACACTCGCAAGAATTTTCGGAAGAAGTAAATCCCACCGGAGTGCGTCAGGCTCTGACAACCGCAGGCGATGCGCAACTTGCGAGGTGAATGACGCACTTCGGGATAACTTCAGCAAAAGTTATGTTATCCCAAAATCACCCGAGTCCTGTCAACTCCAGTAATTACGCGGCTGCGGTGACTCTCAGCCTTGATCAAATGCGCCGGATTCCGGCATTCCTGGACCTGCCCTCACGAATCATGAGGTTACGATGCGAACGAATGTAAAACTCGGTGTCTTGATCCTGCTCGGCTGCGTCGGCGGACTTGACTTCTCGCCTTCATTGGCGGGACAGCAGATACCCGACGCCGGCAAAGGAAAGGTCAAGGTCGAGACGCGCTTCTATCGCGCAGATGCTGTTTTCCCGGTGACGAGCTTCGGCACCGGCAGGCTGCCGAGCAAGAAAATAGTTACCGGAAGTCTGACCAAGATCGTTGGCAATTACGGGCTGGGAGGGAAATGGGCTTTGCTCTATCACCTGCGATTCGCCTACTTGGACAAGACAAAAAAGAGAGCGGCCTTTACCGCGTTTGGCATGCAAGATCAGACAATTGGAATCGAGCGGGGCTTCCGACAGGGGGAGGGGTTTTCGGATGCTATTGACCTCAAATTCGTGTTGCCGACAGGCTCCACGACGAGTGTTCCTCAGCTAGGTACCGGCCACTTCGCCATCGAACCCGATTACCAATTGGGCTTTACACGGCATATGGGCAAGCGGTTTGTCTACGGCGACTTTTCGATCGGGCCGCGGGTGTTTACCAATAGCGGCCTGACACAGTTGCAGACTAGCGGGGAATTAGGCGGCAGATTCTTTCGGAAGGTGAACGTTTTCGGCACTTTCTTCCTCGCACGAACTCTGGGTGGGCGAGCGGCGCCTGGGCAGCCAGGGGTCCCAAACGCTTCCGAATTCTACGATCTGCTGCGGGCAGGGGGCGGAATCGAGTTCGCTGGTTGGAAGCCTTTCCGACCGATGATCGCCTACCAGAGGGATGTCGCGGGCCAGGGCATTTACGCCGGCAGCAGGCTCGTGTTCGGATTCACCCTGCATTTCAACCGGAGGCCCCGTTTTCACCGGAAGGTCTATTAGGTCGGCCTCGAGATGAAATCAACCATTCGGAAACTCTTCCTTGTGCGCCACGGCGACGCGGAGTGGAATCAGGCCGCCGGTATCAAGGCCGCAACGATCCGCCACTCGCCGCGCGCGGTCAGGAAGGGACCCGGACATGTGAGCCTCAACATGCGGTTCAGCCGGACGTTTGGATTTAGGCCGTCCACCGGGGACGGTCATCAAGTGCACCCTCACTCAACGGACCACAGTTACAACTTGACCCTGTCTGTCATGGCGCGCAACATTCTCAACACCACCAGTCCGGGCGTTTCCATTGGCAACCTGAGTTCACCTCTTTTCAATTAATCGAAATGGCTGGCCTCGTCGTCGAAACCGTACGATCCGGCTTACGGGAACAACCGCCGTCTTATGTTCGAACTGCGGTTGGATTTTTATTTCGTATTAGCCATCGCACCAGCGCTGACCGCTCATAGGGGTAAGGGGAGCTCCCGGCCAATAGTGGCGTTGGACTCATCCATCACAGGTGGAAAAAGAGCTTGCCGCCAAGCAATTGGACAGTGCAGAAGTACCCGACACTACGCCGGGTGGGGCCGCGAAGAATCGCTGCATCTTCGGTTTCAGAGAGGGTAAACATTCGGAAGTGCGAGCAGCATTATTGTTGAATTGGCAGTCTAGCCAGAATCAACCCTTGGGAGGGAAATCGTGGGTTATCCGTTCAGATGTACCGATGACAATCGAGATCAGGAAGACATCTCCCAAACAATTCCATCCCATGTTCAGAGTTGTCCGGACGAAGGAGCCCTGCGCAGCGGAAGTACGCCCTTTGAATGCCACTCCAAACGCGAGTTCCTGGAACTCATGGGAATCGCTGGCCTGGCGGAGTTGAGCGGTGTCAGGGGCGGCGATGCGGCTGAGGCAGTTAGCATCGGCCGCTGGCGCATACCTTTGCGGATAACGGAACGGGCAGGCGTGTGGTGGAAGGGAGTGCGAATTACTGTCGGAGTAACATTCCCAGCCCAATGTTCTGCAAGGGCTCTTCGCCTGAAGAACGAGGTGACCGGCCAGTTGATTCCGCTTGGCGCTTGATATGGTAGGCAAACGCTCGATGGACTCCTCCGGTGGTGCCAGATTTCCTTTCCACTTCATCTTCCACCGAATGGCCGAGCCCATTTTGTACTTGAGCTACTTGATGATGCGCAGACGACCGATGCTGCAGTTCCTGCACCTATCGGCAGCGAAGCGATCAGCAGCTTAGATATTAGTTCGGGCGCGGCCGGAATCCGGTGGGAAACCGACGCTGATTGGGATCTGACACCTGCCGCGGATGGTGAGTTCATCGGTTCATAGGAGTCCGTGAAGTATAATCGTAGGCTTCGTACAGTACACGCCTCGGGGGACAATTTATGAATACTGCTCGCCGTTTATTTATTTTCTTTATTCTCGCCTTGTCTTCTTGCGGGGCGCTCTACGCAGCGAGTTATCGATACCCGGTCAAGGTCAGCAGCACAAATCCGCGCATTCTGGTTGACCAGAACAACGTTCCATTCTTGATGGTGGGAGATTCACCTCATTCATTGATTGTCAATCTTTCGTCGGCTGATGCGGCTACTTATCTGGCTGACCGGGCGGCGCAAGGGTTCAATAGTCTGTGGGTTGAAATGCTCTGCGTTAAATACACTGGCGGGCGACCCGACGGGAGTCTCTTGGACGGAACCAAGCCCTTTACCAAGACCATTCCGGGCACACACTATTACGACCTGACCACGCCGAATGAAGCTTATTTTGCTCATGCGGACCAGATTGTCCGAATGGCGGCGGGGGATGGAATTGTGGTTATGCTGGACCCTCTTGACCCTGGAGGGTTGCTGCAGACGGCGCTGGCCAACGGGCCGGCCCGGTGCCGGGCCTATGGGCGCTATCTGGGGAAGCGTTACAAGCACTTTCCCAACATCATTTGGTTGAGCGGCAACGACTTTCAGACATGGAGGGTTCCCGCCGATGACGCAGTCATGACCGCGATAGCACGGGGTATCAAGGATGAAGACCCGAATCACCTTCAAACTGTGGAATTGAATTATCAGGCGAGCTGTTCTCTGGACGACCCGAACTGGGCGCGCATCGTTAACCTGAATCTGGCCTACACTTATTACGCCACCTACGCCGAGGTGGTTCATGGCTACAATCAATCGCCCATTATGCCGGTATTTATGGGTGAAGCCAACTACGAATATGAGAGGAACCACGACGAAGACGGCGGCTCGCCGCACGTCCTGCGCATGCAGGAATATTGGAGCATGCTCTCCGGGGCGACCGGCCAGCTTTACGGCAATAAGTATATTTGGAGGTTCCTGCCCGGCTGGAAGAGCCATCTCGACTCGCCCGGTGTCGTTCAGTTAGATTTCATG
>JAKAWN010000378.1:0-2769 GCA_021827245.1 Acidobacteriota bacterium
GTCCGCGTCCCGGAGCAATCTGCCAAAGGCTCTCCGCGCCGTGCTGGGCAAAACGCGTGCGCCACAGGGTCACGGTCTTGCGGTTGGTTCCCAGTTGCCGGGCGATGGCGCTCTCCGCGTGACCCTCGGCCGCGGCCAAGACGATGCGACAGCGCAGCGCCACCTGTTGGGGCGTTCCATGGGCGCTCAGCCACTGGCGAATTTGCTGCTCTTGGGTCGGAGTCATAACCAATACGGGAAGTTTTCGGAACATGCCCAAGCATAAGCCGAATCCCGTCACTTGTCCAGCTATTTATTGGACACTACACTAGATTCAGAACCAGCAACCGGCATGACAGGTGTTTCGCCATCGTGTTCATCAGCGAAGCTCCTTGACGTTCGCCGGACTGGAAGGTAAATCCAGTTTTCTCCCTGTCCGTTTGCATTCTGGGCCAGCTATCACAACAAGAAGCTGCGAAGCGTGATTGAGATTCGTCAACTCACATGTCGCGCAGGATCCGATATTTTTGCCACAATTCAGGGAGCGTGCGGGGTGATGTCCAACTTGGGCGAAAAACTCGATGCGGCATAATTGACAAGCGCATCCAAAAGGTAGGTAGCATAAGGGTCCGTACCGTATGTGGTATCAAGCGCAAAGGTGCAGATTAGCAGCTTGCCCTTCCCATAACGCGCCTGCACCAGAGTCCCAACATTGGAGTGAAGCCATCCGTAGAATTCTCCTGCCAGCACGTCCTTGAAATCCTGCGGCGGGACACCAACGACAACCGCTTCAGGAGTCGAAAGCTCTGTCTCAAAACCAGTAAGAGTTTCAAAACCGAACTTGCTGAAAGGAGGCTGGCCTTTGCGGATCCAGGCAAAGTTGGAAATCCAGTTCCCACTGAGGTCGTCTTCGGAGCGCGGCACTACCTTAAGACTTGGGGCAATAGACTCCGGTCCGCCTGCCAACAGGATCACGGTGCTCCCGCCTTCAAGCGCTTTCTTCACGGTGTCATCAAACGTCGACGCAATCAGCACCGGGTGAGCCTTGGCGCTGGCCGTCTCGAAGTAGTCTCGATCCTGCATTTCACTCGCAAGTTGGCTCAAACTGCCTCGGGGATCGTAGAAATTAATCGGGGGCGGCAGCGTGGGCGTCTCATGGGGATAAAAATAGAGGACGACAGAATTTTTGGCCAGGACGGTTGCTCCCGCGACAACCTGAACGGCCAGCAAGTTACGAGAAGGAGCTTTTGAGGACGGGACATGAAAAGTGATCGTACCCACTTTCGCGACGGAGCCCACCGGAACCCCAACGACCGGAAAACTTCCCTGAAGCGTTGTTCCTTCCACGTTCCAATTGACCCTTGCCCCGCTCATTTCCTCCTGTCCGTAATTAGAAAAGTACACCTCGGCAGTGACCCTAGAGCCGTCAAAGTAGTTGTGCTTTGGTGGGCGAATCAGAACGGCATCATTCTGCTGGATGGTCGCGAGATCGGTTGAAAAATTCTTGGGATGGCGCCACATGTCCATCAGACCGTTTGATTCCCACATCACGTTCGTTAATTCCGTGATGACGTAACCCTGGATGGAGGGATGGATGCGTATACTTGCGATTTCGTATTTAAGCGAGTTGAACTCATGCGTCTGCGTTGCCGCTTCCAGTGCGTGAAGGTCTGGAAAAAGAGTGTTGTACTGGTAATCTTCAAACCGCTTTTCGAGGCCTGCTGGAACGGTGATCCTCCTGTCCCCGAAACCCCGCGAAAACCACCAAGGCCTCTTTTCTGGTACAAAGGGCAAACCCCAATTGCCGAATTCCGATAGAACCAGAGGTTCATTTCCCTTAGGCTCTGCATCGCCATACGGACTGAAAAGCCAGCTGGGGCGGGTCGCAAAGTCGTCGACAAAACGGTCGAAGTCAGCAGCATGGTCAGGAATGGAATCGTACTGGTGAAAATCGGCCAGATCAGTTGCGATATGAAAATTGTGACAGCACGCGCTGTTGTCATCGACCAGCCATCCCGGAACAATCCGCTTTGCCTCATGGTAAGCGTCCTTCAGCCATGAGCGGTCAGCGGCCAGGCTAAGATTCAAGCCCCAGCTCTCATTCACGATACTGACGATGATGATTGAAGGATGATTCCAGTCGCGCTCAACCATCCCATGCAGGGTTTCAAGCGCGCGTTCTCCGGAGGCCGGTGTGAGCTTGTCCCAGTTGGGGATCTCATACCAGACAAGCATGCCCGTTTCGTCGGCGGCTTCGAGGTAGCGTGGATCCGGTATTTTCATATGGCAGCGCAGCAGGTTCAGGCCCATCGCTTTGGCTTCCAGCATCTCATTCTTCAGGAAGTTCAATGAGGGAGGCGTGTAGACTGTTTCTGGATAAAAAGCCTGGTCGAGCGCACCGCGCAAGTAGACAACCTGGCCGTTCAAGTAGAACTTTCCGTCGCGCGTCTCGAACGTTCGAAAGCCAAAGCGATACAACTGTTGATCGCCGGAGCTGGTGTGCACGCGGAGTGTGTAAAGATAAGGATGGGATGGGCTCCAAAGGTCCGGATTTGACAGGCTGCCTGAGAAAATATAGACACCCTGTCCTGTTTCCTCGCCTTCCGGCGCTTTCCAAACGATCGTGCCGTTGGGATCTATGATTTCCGCTCCTACCGTCGTCGCCGGGGTCCCTGATGAAGGCGTGCCCACTACATGCGCACTGATAGCAAATTTCCCATCGGCGCCAGCGGTCACGTGGACCAATCCCAGGTGAACCTGCGGGCGTATTTCGATTTCGACACTCTGCCA
>JAKAWN010000378.1:2779-4494 GCA_021827245.1 Acidobacteriota bacterium
CACAGCCCACTCGTCTGGACATACCAGTCCTGTTTGCCGTGAGGTATCTCGGCATACTTGATTCCTTCCACATCGCTGGGATTCGCTCCGGGGTCTGCAACCTTCACGGCAATCTGGTTTTCGCCTGTTTTGAGATAAGAAGTTATGTTGAACTCAAACGGGAGGTAACCGCCATCGTGTGATCCCACTTGCTGATCGTTGACGTAGACCACAGCACGGTAATCAACCGCACCAAACTTCAAAAGGGCAACCTGACCCGGCTGAAGCTGCCCAACCTGGACTGAGCGCCAATACCAGGCAATACCGGCATAATCCCGGAGGTCTGAAAATTGCGCCTGCCACGATCCGGGGACTTGAATGATTCTCTCGTCCTTTTGGGAGGCAAGATCCTGAATCTTAAGAAAGCCGGTTGGGTCCGTGACGAAATCCCACTTACCGTCCAGCGAGATGGTGGGCGTTGGCACGCCCGAAGAATCTGAAGTGGTTGAGGCAATGCCAACAGTCGTTGCAATCAGCATAAGCAAGCACAGCGCCGCACAGCTTTTCTCTCGAAGCAAGGTTCTTCCTCCCGTCCAGAACATTACGCTTATCTCATGGGCATTTGCCCGGCGCTCACGAGCGTGCGCCTGCCAGCTCACGCAAATGAGTTTATGCGCTCGAACACGAATAAAGCAATGAGGAGATTACAGGCCGTGGTCACCAGGCATGGCGGTCCGGCTGAATTCCGGCAGAGAAACCCGGAGTCGATATAGCAGGTTGCTTGTACAATAATCGGTCGCATGGATCTGGACATCAAAGCTTCTCTCCGCCGGATATTCGGTCCCGAGCAACCGGATTCGAGGGGCCATCTCTGGCCGCGCTGGCTATTCCTGCGGGCCCTCGGCTTGATCTTTTTCTCAGCCTTTTACTCACTGGCATTTCAAATCGAGGGACTGGTAGGCCCACGCGGGATTCTTCCTGCCCAGGATTACCTTGTAAATGTCGCAAACCATTTAGGGATCGAGCGCTATTGGCTTGTGCCCACCCTGCTCTGGCTCGGAAGCAGCACGCTCGCGCTCCATCTCTTGGTTTGGATTGGCCTGATCGTCTCAGTGGCACTCTTCCTTAATATCTGGCCACGGGGAACAACGGCCATCGCCCTAGTCGCGTATCTCTCTTTTGTTGCTGTCGCCCGTGATTTCGCAGACTTCCAGTCTGACGGCATGTTGCTGGCTGCTGGCTTTCTTACGCTCTTCTTTGCGCCGGCAGGAATTCATCCCGGCCTGGGCGAATCCAGGCCACCCTCACCCGCAAGCCTTTTCCTGCTCCAGTGGGAATGGTTCCGAATCTACTTTGAATCAGGAGTTGTCAAGCTGGCCAGCCATGATCCCGAATGGCGCCACCTGACGGCCATGAATCAGTATTGTCAGAACAGCCCTCTGCCCACCTGGATCGGCTGGTATGCGCAGCAAATGCCCCACCCTATACAGGCAATGCTGACGCTGTTTACGCTGGTTGCCGAACTCGGCATCTGCTGGCTGTTCCTCTTTTCCCCTCGCACGCGGCTGATTTGTTTTTTGATCCTGACGCCTTTCCAGATCGGAATTATTCTTACGGCGAATTATGCGTTTCTGAACTACCTTGTTCTCTCGCTCGGCTTCCTGCTGCTGGACGACCGCTACATCAGAGGCTGGTTCCACCGGCTGAAATCTTGCCTGCCGGCAAGACTCAGCAGT
>JAKAWN010000378.1:4504-6593 GCA_021827245.1 Acidobacteriota bacterium
TGTGAAATTCCTCCCGAGGAAGGAACCCGCCATGGATGCCCTATCGCCTCGAATTTCAGTTATAGGTCTGTGGGTTTCAGGTATTTTCCTGACCTGGATCTTCTATGCTACCACTGTTCTTTTGCTCTTGATGTTTATCCCCTCGCTGCCGTTGCCGCTGGAGCCCATCGAGATACTGCAGCCGTTTCGTATCGCCAATCGATATGGTCTTTTCGCCGTCATGACCAGGGCGCGGTACGAGATTGAGTTCCAGGGCTCGCGTGACGGCAAGCATTGGACAGCCTACCCTTTCCGTTACAAGCCACAAGACCCAAAGCGGCCGCCGGGAATTTACGCGCCCTACCAGCCGCGCTTCGACTGGAATCTGTGGTTCGCCTCATACGGGAACTTTACAGAGTACCCTTGGGTAGTGCAGACGGAACAATTGTTGCTTCAAAACGACCCGAGCGTGCTTTCTCTGTTCCGGTCGAATCCGTTTTCCGGCAAGCCTCCTCTGGAGGTTCGAACGGTGCTCTGGCAATATTGGTTCACCGATCTCAGCACCAGGCGCAAGACGGGGCTCTGGTGGAACCGAAAACTCCTGGGTCTTTATGGGCCCGTCATGGAACAAACGCGGGACGGTAGGGTTTTTGTGCGCCAGTGGCCGCCGGTTTTGCCCCCGTCGCCGTGACGGTAGCCCAAAGGGGGAAATGCCCCCGAGGTAGGAGAGAAACTGAAGGAATATCACGACCCCGATGATTCACTGGGGTGCCGACGCCGGCGACACAGGGTCGGTTCAGCGAAATGACCGCATGGGCGAACAGCAGGGCTTGCGCACCGGCTTGAAGGCCATCACTTCAACGCGCGTGAGGGCTTGGTCGTAAAGATTAAGCTGCCATTTCCCGTCCCGGCCAATTTGAGGCCTTGAAACGTTCTCAAGCCCGCGAGCTTTAACGGTGGCGTAGACCTCCCTCGGATCTTTAACTCCCAGCGAGAAGTGGTCCATCACGCCGAGCTGCCGCGGCGAAGGATTGTGCACGTGCAGCATGTATTCCAGCCAATTCTGCCCGTTAGGCACAACCATATCCACCCAGTCCGTCTGCTTATTCGTCATACCGCCATACCACATTTCGCGAAAACCCAGAATGTCGCCATAAAGGTGGTTCATGGTGGCGCGGTCTGACACAGTCTCGCCCGCATGAATGATCTCGTGGGAAACGCACCCTGTTGCGAGGTATTTCCCCCTATTGCGGCTTTCAACAGAACCGGAAAGATACTGAATGAACTGGACCTGGTGGCCGGCGGGATCAGTGATGTTGAAGCTCAGATCGCCCTGGGGGTCCTTCTCGACCGACGCTGGCACAGCGACGCCGCGGGCAGCCATATAACTGCGCAAGGCGCGGGCATTTGTGGTCCGAAAGGCAATATGGATCAGGCCGTCCTCAGCCGACGACATCTGCGTGGGCGAAACTTTGATGAACTGATCGTCGTTCACCTTGTAGTATGCATATTTCATTTTGTCCATGGCCGTTTCATTCAAAGGCAGCTCATCAAAACCCAGAATTTGGCCGAAGAAATGATGGGCTTCAGCCGCGTTACTGACCCTGAGAGCAATATTGGCAATCCCTAGAATAGGAGGACGGCTCACGCTGGGATCTGCCTCAGGCGTTCCGTTTAACAAAACCGACGCGGCAGCCAGGCAAGCCGCAGCAACGGTCCCCGCGAGAACTAATTTGGTTTTCATGATTGACGATTATGTCGCCGTCTCGCAAGAGGGTCAAGGGCCTTTGGGAAAAACATCTGGACGAATCCCGCTCCGGCCTGCCATGCTGTTTTTTGAGGATCAGAAGTCTATACCTGGGAGTTACCATGAGGTTCTTTGCATTACTGATTTCCTTAGGGATATTGGCTCCGTGCGTGCCGGCGGCCCACGCTGCCGGGCTGCAGACGAAAAAGGCCGAGCCCGGGGTTCCAGCCTCGGAGCAGATTCAAACCGAAAGAATCAAGGTTCCTGAATACCTGCAGGCGCCACCGCGTTCCATGGCGAACCAGCCAGGATATATGGAGCCTACGCAGGTTCATGTCCTCCTGGCAAAACTGTGGCAAGCCG
>JAKAWN010000379.1 GCA_021827245.1 Acidobacteriota bacterium
CGTTTGCTGGCTAAAAAAATCAAAATCTCGCTTCCGAGCGCGGAAGTCAGGTTAGCTTGGATGACGATTTTCCCGCGATGGGTTGCGGGCAGCTCAATGAATTGAGGATTCAAACCGGCTCATCGCGGCACCGGGGCTGGCACATCAGACCCCGATTTTCTGGGGTCTGCGTTTCCCGAAGGGAATTTTCGCCGGCTCAAGGCCGACCCTCTGCGCCAGCCTCGGCGTATTTGATTTGATAGCCCTCGCCCTCCGGGAGAGGGTGACGGCGCTAGCCGTCGGGTGAGGGCTTTTTGCCGTGCCCTATAATCTGCACGACTCCAAAAGGACGACGACAGGACAATCCCCCGCGGCCCGCAATGAGCTTCTATTCCCGTGACGGTGCGGGTTCCGTTCAGGACATTTTCATCCCGCAAACGGTTCATCGGCCGACGGCCCATAGGTGGCTGGCACGGGAATGTCGTTCAGCCGCAGATAGACGCCGAGTTGAGCGCGATGGTGGACCATGTGGTTCAGGAAGAGCGCCCGGTAGGCAAGAAACCGCGGCGCTTCAAAGATCGTCTTGCCCTCGAAAGCCAGCCTCCAGTTCTGCTGCCAGGCTTCATCGGTTGTGCTGGCAAGCGCCGCGCGGACTTTCGCAGCGCCTTCCTCCAGAGCTTTCACAAGCTGCCCGCCAGATTCAAAAGGCAGCGGCTTGTAGCTGCCCGATGAAAAGTCCAACTCAGGCGTGGTCAGCACCGTCAGGCCGAAGCCGGTCAACTGGGCCACATGCGCTGCCAGCTTGCCCATCGGCATCGACTTCGCATGCGGTGCGTACTCAGCCTTATCAACTGGTACCCGCTCCAGCGTCTTGCGCGTCCTTGCTATTTCCTGCTCAAGCTCGGATATGAGTGCATCACTGATCGTCATCGAATCCTCCTGTCAAGAATTGTCCCTCCTTGCGCTCTGCTATCATAGGCGAATAAAAGGCGAACAGTCAACGGGAAGTTTTCTTTGCTTTGTAGAGACGTTCCGGTGGAACGTCTCGCCTTCCGTCATCGTTGGCGCACACGTCGCGGCTTTTGCGATCTGTGCGTTCCAAGAGACCGGGTAGCGAGGACCGCCGCGTGTGCGGTCCGCGTCTTTTGGCTGGCATATACCCCGGAGGGAACTGGCGCAGACCCCGATCTTGGGGGTCTGCGTTTCCCGAAGGAAATTTCTACCTGCTCAAGGCAGGCTCTCTGCGGCAGCCTCGAAGCGGGATAGCCGCGACGGTGTTGTGTCCGTCGCGGGAATTTCTTCCAAATGGTTCCTAACCCTCGCCCTCCGGGAGAGGGTGGGCGCGCCACTTTCAAATGTTTCCCAGCCCTCGCCCTCTGGGAGAGGGTGGGCGCGCCAGCGGCCGGGTGAGGGTCAGCCTGCATTCAAAATATCCCAACCACTATCCCTTCCTCTCAAGCTTTGTGCTATGCTTCTGCGCAAATGGATTGGAAAAACAAGCTCTACTTCGGCGACAACCTCGGAATCCTCCGCGAGCACGTGGCCACGGAAAGCGTGGATCTGATCTACCTCGACCCGCCCTTCAATTCCAACGCCAGCTACAACGTGCTCTTCAAGGAAAAGAGCGGCGAAGAATCCGCCGCCCAGATCACGGCCTTTGAAGACACATGGGGCTGGGGCCTGGAATCCGAAGCCACCTATAAGGAAATCGTCACCAGCGGCCCACGCAAACTGGCCGATTTGATGCAAGCTCTGCTTGCCTTCCTTGGCCGCAACGACATGATGGCCTACCTCGTGATGATGGCCATCCGCTTGGTGGAACTTCACCGCGTACTGAAGCAAACAGGAAGCATTTATCTCCACTGTGACCCAACGGCAAGCCACTACATTAAGCTGTTGCTGGACGCCATTTTCGGTGGGCAGAACTTCAGAAACGAGATCGTGTGGCAGAGGACGTCTGCCCACGCCAACGTGAGCCAAAGGTACGGCTCGATCCACGACATCCTGTTCTTTTACTCGCGCGCCGAGAAGACCGTGTGGAACCAGCAGTACTCCCCGTATGAAAAGGAGTATATCGAGACCTTCTTCGACCAAGTCGACGACTCCGGCAGGCGTTACTTTCGCCGCGACCTAACTGCGGCCATGTCACACGCCTCGAGCGGCCAGCTTTACACTTGGAAGGGGATCACGCCGCCGCCGTCTCGGTGCTGGGCAATGAAGAAGGAGAACATGGACAAGCTTGAAGCCGAGGGCCGGATCCATTGGCCGAAGAAGAAGGGTGGCATGCCCCGCCTGAAGTTGTACCCGGAAGACCTGCCGGGCGTTCCGATTCAGGACATCTGGGCGGACATTAGAACAATCCACAACCTGTCTGTTGAGCGTCTTGGCTACGAAACCCAAAAGCCTGAGGCGCTGCTCGAACGCATTATCAAATCCAGCAGCAACGAGGGCGACATTGTTCTCGATCCGTTTTGCGGCTGCGGCACGGCGGTTGCTGTAGCCGAAAGGCTGCGGCGGCGCTGGATAGGCATCGACATTACTTATCTTGCCATCAACCTTGTGCAGCGGCGTTTGCGCGACCACCATCCCGACGACCTCAGCCCTTACGAAATTGTCGGCGCTCCGGCAGACCTTGCCAGCGCCGAAAAGCTGAAGGAAATCAGCCCGCACCAGTTCGAGTGGTGGGCCGTGGATTTGGTGAATGCCCGCCCGGCCAAAGACCACAAGAAGGGTGCGGACAGCGGCATTGACGGCTTTATCAACTTTTTTGACGATAAGAGCGGCCAGGCCAAGAAGGTGATTGTGCAGGTTAAAAGCGGCTACACGGGCGTCAACCACGTTCGCGATCTGAAGGGCGTCCTGGAACGCGAGAAAGCCGCCATCGGCGCTCTCATCACCATGCGCGAACCCACCAAGCACATGCAGATCGAAGCCGCTTCCGCCGGTTTCTACCAAACCTCCGACCCGTCAGAGAAGATCATCCAGATGCAGCGCGGAACCGCCAAACGCTACCCCCGCCTGCAAATCCTGACCATCGCTGATCTGCTGGAGGGCAAGAAAATCGAATACCCGAGCGGCCCCGTCGGGCGGGACGAAACCTTTGCGAAGGCCGAAAGGAAATCGCGGGAACGACAGGAAGAACTGTTCTGACAAATGGGAGATGCTCGTATGGCACCGATACGCTACAACGTTTTCATAAGTTTTTCAGGCGAGACAAGCCTCGCTGTAGCAGAGGCTCTCCGAGAGTGGCTGCCAATGGTCGTTCAAGCGGCGAAGCCATTCATGTCCAAAAGTGACATTGAGAAGGGGGCTCGCGGAGTGGCCGAGATAGCAAAGACGCTCGAGGGGATCAAAGTTGGCATCAGTTGTCTGACGCCAGATAATCTAAACTCAAGATGGCTCCATTATGAAGCCGGCGCACTGTCCAAGACTGTCGACGAGAGGACGCACCTCTGCACCTACCTGTACAACCTCAAGCCCGAAGATATCAAACTCCCTCTCGGGATGTTTCAACACACAAGGGCCGACAAAGAGGATACGCGCAGACTCGTCCGGACGATCAATAAGGCGATCAGCGACGAGCCGATAGGCGAGCAGGCGCTGGACGGGGTATTCGATGCCATGTGGCCCACACTGGAGAGCAAGCTCGGAAATCTGCCTCCGACAGGAGAGGGCTCGGCCCCAAAGCGAACGGTCGAGGATATGGTGGCAGAAATCCTAGAAACCAGCCGGGCCGAGGCGAACAGGCGAAAGAAGCTGGAATGGATGGACGAGTTCGAGCCTGTAATGAGGAGTTTCTTGTTACTCCTTCAACGGGAAGTTTGGGGGAGCCAGCGAGTCCCGCTCGCCTCCCTTGGCGGGCGGCCCCGTGAACAAGAGGGGAGCATTGAGCCGGGGTCACCACAAGGTAGGGTCGGGGATCCTTCCGAACCGCCGGACTCGGTTGGTGGCCGGTAGCAGGGCAGCGCAGAGGTCCTGATTTTTGAAACTCTGCCGCCTTTTCCCCTTTTCAAACCAAGAACCGAGGGGCCTGAAATTGACGGACTTTGATGCGCTCCCCTGCTACGTTGCTGTGGCGACAATTCCGCCGATAAGGGTGTGGGGAGAGGATACCCACCCCAGGAGGTAGACCCCTGTCAGTGCGGGACGAGCTCAGGCCTAAGGAGAAGCGGCGCGTCATTGACCTCGTTCGTGAGGCTGGAATAGATGTAAGTGACTGGTCGAACTTCGAGGGCGGCAAGAATAGGGCGGCGACGAACCCGAAATACTGTTACGAATGGTCATTCTTAGACCCAGGCCGCCTAGTTCTGCTGAACATCTGGCACGACAGCATTGACGAACGCGACGGGGTTGTGACCGCGAGGTTAAATCTTCGCGAGCGGGCAGACCATTTACGTGGCAAGGGAAAGCTGGTAGCTCGGTGCAAGAAGTTCGACCGGGCGATCCAGGAGGCGGTCAAAAACCACCTAACAGTTCGAGTTGCAACTCTTGTTGGAAAGCATAGAGATGATGACGACCCGAATTCTCCCCCATCCAGCATCAGCGGCCGCTTACTAGACCCGACGGGATGGTCGGTAACGGAATACGACTGGAAGACCGGAGGTTGTATTCTCACGCGAGGCACTCAAACGGAGCGCTTCGTAGACCAGTTTTCAGCCAACGTAGTGCCGGAGGAAGGTCTCAGACAACACACTGCCACGGCGCAGGTTTATGATCGAAATCCTGCGCTACGCCGTCGAGCGCTAGATCGGGCTGGGGGGGCTTGCGAGCTCTGCGGGGGGCAGGGTTTCCGTTTGCCGGATGGCAGAATTTATCTCGAAACGCACCACGTTGTTCCCCTGTCTGAGGGCGGCAAAGATTCCGCAACAAACATTGTCGCCATTTGTCCAAACCATCATCGCGAAGCTCACCACGGCGAACGCGCTGGCGAGATCAGGCGGAGCCTCCTCAGCTTTTTGGCGCGGCTGGCGCAAGCAAGGTAGCACAGACCGCCGAGGTCTGCGGCTTTCATTTGGCAACGAAAAAGCCGCGGGCGGCGCATCGCGTTTCTTGCGATGTGTGCGGTTTTCGGGATTGTGGTTAGGGCACGGGTTTGTGTCGTGTCTGGCACTCACGGATGTAAATCCGCGTGGCTTCAAGAATGCTGGTTTTAGCTTCTTCGATGGTTTTCCCGATTCCGTACACGCCCGGGAAGTCCTCACTATAAGCGTAGTAATTACGCCCCTCGCGTTTCACGGTGATCGGATAAGGAAAGGATTTCACTCCTCTATCCTATCACACAGAGGCCCGTTTCAATGCGAGACAGCGCGTAGTGCTCGAATCTGATGAAAAGCTGGTAGCCACCGTCAGCCCTTTTCTGTCTGTGGGCTTTTTGATGGAAGAGAAGCCGGGTGGCGCATAGACTACGACTTTCAGAATCTGCGGTTTTTGTTCGCAACATGGAGAAAAGATCAATGGCCGATGGAATGGCCGTCCCATAAGGAGAATACAAGCATGGCGATACACGATCTGGCAAAGAAAGAGACGCCGCACGGCACGGTGACGGCGGTCTGGTTCGATGACGACGGAGAAAACTTTGTCGTCCAGCATGAGTTTGTCCACCTCAGCTTTCATAAGCGGGAATTCCAGTCGCTTCTCGAATGCCTGAATGAGTCCTGGGAGAAGTACCGGAGGGACCATGCCGGGACTCGTTAGCAGCCTCTTCAAAATCGCCCGCATTGCCAATGACGTTCGGGTGCTTTCGAGCGGCAACCCGCGCCGCATCGCCCGCCACTACGCCAACAAGGCCATCGGACGCAGCATCGTGAGGCGCATGTATCTGCGCTAGCAAGGTAGCACAGCGTTTCTGAATTTTGAAACTCTGCGGCCTTTTGCCGTTTTTCAAACCAGGAATTAAACAAGCAGAAACAGCGTGGAACGGGCGTCCCGCCCGTGATGGCCATTGGCAGGATGCCCATGCCACGTCACAGCTCGGGGCAGCCAAGACCCCGATTTCTTGGGGGTCTGCGTTTCCTGAAGGGAATTTTCGCCGGCTCAAGGCGGGCCCTCTGCAGAACCCCCTCGCTTCGCGAGATCGCAGACTGCAGACACCAGCGATCTGCGCCAGCCTCGATGCGGGGGTAGCCGCGACGGTGGTTTGTCCGTCGCGGGCTTTTGCATTGTCGAAGAACCCGCGACACAGAAACCAGTGTCGCGGCTACCACTCTTCCTCTCTTGGCGCGGGTAGAGAAACGAGGAAGGTCATGCGCGGAATTGCCCGGCAGAATTGTCTTGACAACTGTGGCCTAGTGTGGTAGTCTCAGTGGTGTCATACGCGGCGGCCCAAGGCTGCCGGAAGGCAACGGTTGCACAATGGAAAGAATGGCCGAAAGTTGCATTCGGAAACTGCCTGTGCCATTGCTGGCAACCGGCAATCTTCCGCCTATGAGCCCCGAAAAGTGAGACAAATGGGACAAAAAATGTCTGTTTTTGCAGAACGAACCGGAGAAATAATTGAAAACAAAGGATCGTGGTCCAAAAACGAACCGGAACGAACCTGAAAACGAAGCGGAGAAGTTGTTGAAAACATTAGAGTGCATAAAAAACGAACCGGAACGAACCGAAAAACGAACCT
>JAKAWN010000380.1 GCA_021827245.1 Acidobacteriota bacterium
CGGCAAGGGCTCTGCCATCAGAACCCAGAGGTGCCCGCCGCGATGGCTCTTTTCCAGCGCCGACTCGACACCGTCCTGCTTCAGGTAATAGCCCAGCTTGATCAGGTCCGGCAGCGCGTTCTTGTAGTCGGCGTCAATCGCCACCCACTTGCACCGCTGGTTTTCGGGATTGATCGCATAGAGGGCAATCGTGATTTCGCCCTCGATGTGGCGACGGATGGTGTCGAGCGTCAGGCTTAGCCCCTGGCCCGTTTTCTTGTCGGTGGGCCGGAAATAGTAATGCCGGCCGCTCTCCGGGTGCGGCCGGTCTGACTGCAAGGTGTAGGCCCGCCGGTTGACGAAGAGGCGGAAGTAGTCCGCCACAACGCCCACGGGCGCTTTGAGACGGTGCCTCCGCATCATTTCCTCTCGCACGTCGGGTGGTCGCCACAGCTCCATGCTTGCAGTGGTAAAACGAAAAATATTTCTCGTCAAACAGCCGCCAAGTTCTGAAGCTGGTCTGCGACGCCTTTTCGCCTGCGTTTCTGTGAAATTCTTGCCTCTGGGAGCCCTATTGCTTCGCTCCAGCCGGAGTGTCAGGGCTATGCTTGGGCAAGTTGATTTTGGGGTGACAGCAGTGAAGAGATGGGGTTCTCTCGTAGAATCATGAGGTTAGGCGTTGGTGGCCAAGAGTGCCGCGGAACCAGGCATTTCAACTCTCATAACGGCTACGGCACCGGCACGATCTGGGCCAAATTTTTTTGGTGAGCCAAACTTTTTAACAACTGGCTTTCTCCACAGGCGACAAGCTGGAGAGCGCCAGTTGACTTCAAGCAACCCCCAACCTTCCTGCTATCCACCTGTTTTGAACGGGTTAGAGCACGCCCCTGGAAGCGGGCAAGAGACATGTGTTCAGACGGGCCGACTTGTTGGGCTTTGCGGCCGCTGGCCGGGGGTGACGAACCATTGCATGGCTGGGCAAAGCAACCTTGGTGACTCGACCAGCCTGAGAAAATGACATTGATTGACCAGGACATCGAATTCCGCCGGGCTGTACCCGCCGTAATTCCGGTCGTTGAAATCAACCCAAAGCCATACGCACCGCTTGCGGTCGTAAACGTAGATGGCACCGCAATCGAGCGCATCGGCGTGTGCAAGAAAGACCACGACGGCCGTTGGAAATTGAATCCAGCGGTGGATTTTGGGGAATTCGGCAAACTTCAAGAGCTTTGCCGCCGCCTCGTCGAGCGTATGTTTTCGATCCAGACTCTGCACTTCTTCAAGCTGCATTTGGCCGAACATCAAAGTCTCCTCCTGGATGGTAGGTCTTGAAATTGTGATTTAAGAGGTTTCGGGGGGCTTGCGCACAACCACTAACGGCGAGATGATCTCAGGCTGTATAGAAGGACAGAAGGATTGATGGGCCACGCCCACAACGCTGCGGCGGGCTCCAAGCGACGTTTTCAAAGAAGTCAATCATCGTTGTACGAGCGTCCCTCTTCTTGGAAAAGCGAGAGCTTCCGGTGGTGGGAAGGCCGTTTGTCCTTACAAGGGGATGCGTCGGTCAACGGTATGGGATTTCGTCCGAGCAGCCCATCAAAGAAGAGGAGGTTGTGATGCAGACTGACAAGCTCGATTTTCCGCTGCGACATCTTTCTGTTAGGGTCCCTTGGCATGACGCAGGGTGGGCTGGCTCGGTCTGTATTGCGCCTCAACTGAATGGCGCCTGCGCGAAGTTGAAACGAATCTCGGAGCACAAAAACGAGGAGCAGGAAAAACCAAACGCTGGCCGCTCCTTGGAGGAGTTGCCGAATGAGCAATGGCCCTGCTGCGTGGAAGAACGCGCAACCTTCATGGCACCATTCGAAATGGAACAAGTTAAGCGTCACGCGTTGGCGGAGCGCAATCCCAAAATATACGGTCATTTCCAGCCCACACCCCAACGCTACCCAGCCTACTCAGCGGGGATAGTACCCTTCCGTTGGATGATGATTGAGAACATGCGAATTTATGGCGAACTCTACGATCTGGATGTGGATGAAGAGCGTGAGCCTGACCTCGGCTACAAACAGGATTGGGTTCACGAAATCGGAAATCAGACAGCACTGCTTAACGGCTTTGCGGCGCATCTACGAGAAGAAGATTCGCTGTGCTTTTTCTACGCCAAGCATGTTCCTTTCGTCGAAGGGACAGGCAGAATTCTGATAGGAGTGGGAAAAATCAGGAAGATCGGATCATTGACGGAGTACAAGAAGAAAGCCGAAGGTATGTCGGGCATGCTGTGGGAACGACCGGTACAACACTCGATTCGACCGAAGGCGCACGACGGTTTTCTCTTACCCTATTACGAGGTCATCCGCAGATCACAAGATGATCCTTCGTTAGAGGTGGACAAGTATGCGGCGAAAGCTCCCGACGAACATTGGGATGAATTCTCCTACGGGAGCGAACTTGTCACTCACGATGGAGCGATCGCTGCGTTGCTTTCTGTGGACAAAACTCTCAACCGCATGGAGTCTGAACTTGGAATTACAAGTACCTGGCAAAAGCAGTGGGTCCACGATTACCTTGTCCGACTTTGGAAGGTGCGCGGAGCATTTCCCGGCTTGGGAGCGGTCCTTACTGCATTCGGACTCTCAAGGGGAGTATTTGTGGCTCACGCCCTCCAACAAAGGGCTGGAGAAAATGAAGATCCTTGGCCCTTGATTGACACCGCGTTCAACGCTCCGGGTTCGGTCTTGCCAAAGAGTCTGCACAAGGACCTGAAGGAACTATCACCGACTTGGTATAAGCTTACAAGAGAGCGCAAAGCTTTTTTGCGCCTGTTGAGCCGGTTCGAGTTAAATAGAGATCAAGCAGTTGCCCTCTATGAGCATGAATCAAGGCAAGCAAGGGACTGGTCTGCGACGGACCGAGAGATTTTGCAGAACCCATACGTGATTTATGAAATCAGCAGGTATCATCCCGAAGGGATAGAACTGCTCACAGTGGACCGTGGCGTTTTCCCGGAAGACGTCGTACGAGTCAAGCATAAGATGGAACTCCCCTCCCGTCTTGACTCAGCTATTGATTTACGACGTGTGCGGGCCTTCACAATTGCTGCATTAGAGGACGCGGCACTCAACGGACACACCATTCTCCCGAGATCCAACCTTGTCGAGGCGATATTGAGCCGACCTGCGAGCCCGGCTTGCTCCGTGACGGGCGATATCATATCAACACGAGCTGTAGATATGGTGCCTCACGTGATGTCGATAGAAATGGAAGGTGACCTAGCTCTCCAGCTCGACCGGTATAAAACGATCGGCGACATCGTGCGCAAGCAGATAAAAGGGAGGAGCGCGGGGCAGCGTCATACGGCAAATCATGACTGGCTTGCGTTGCTGGCAGAGAAATTTGGGCCTGCAACAGAAGCCGAGGAAAAAAAGGCTCGTGCAGAGAAGGCGGCGGCACTTAAAGAATTAGCGGAGGCGCGCCTGAGCGTGCTAGCAGGGCCGGCCGGAACGGGAAAGACAAGTCTCCTCGGAATTCTGTGTGCTCAGGCGGAAATCCGCAAGGATGGACTCCTTTTGCTGGCACCAACTGGAAAGGCCCGGGTCCGCATGCAAGAGCTTGCGGGTGGAGCCGGAGCTAGAGCGTTCACGCTCGCGCAATTCCTCAATCAGTACGGGCGATATGACACTGAAGCGGCGCGCTACATTCTGAGCGACCGCCCCAAGGCCACGGGATTTGGCACGGTCGTCGTAGATGAATCTTCTATGCTGACCGAGGACATGATCGGGGCATTGTTCGAAGCTTTACAGGGCGTAAAGCGCTACATTCTTGTTGGAGACCCAGCCCAGTTGCCGCCGATTGGAGCTGGACGCCCATTCGTGGACATCGTGGCCGAGTTGCGGCCAGCCGATTACGAGTCGCGCTTTCCGCGTGTTGCAACCAGCTATGCGGAGCTGACAATTGAACGCCGACAAGTCGGCTGCGATCGGCCTGACCTGCGTCTTGCGCGGTGGTTCAGTGCAAATCCACCATCGGCTGGCGAGGACGATGTGTTCACTTGTGGTGAAAAGGACCACCCGGCCCTTCGTTTTGTCGAGTGGCAGAAGCCGGACGACTTCCACGACAAACTCATTGAGGTCCTAGTAGAGGAGCTAGGATTGAGCGGGATTGGCGATCTTAGGGGATTTAATAAGAAGCTGGGGGCAACAATCAGCGGGGACTACGATTATTTTAACGCAACATACAACGGCAAGAGGGGCGCGGTCGCAGCAGTGGAAGATTGGCAAATCTTGAGTCCTTTGCGCGGAATGCCTTTCGGTGTTGGCAACATCAACAGGCAGATCCATGAACGCTTTCGCAGCGGGTTCCTCAAGCTGGCCACCAGCACCTGGCGCTCAATACCTACGCCAATGGGTGCCGAACGCATAGTGTACGGGGACAAGGTCATCAACCTAAACAATCACCGACGTGACGGAAAGAAGGTCTATCCTCAGGAAGGAGCTCTAGGTTATCTCGCGAACGGAGAAATCGGAATCGCGGTGGGTCTCTGGCTGACTCGAAAGAACCCTAAGATTCTGAAAGTCGAATTCTCCTCCCAGCAGGGATTTAGGTACGATTTCTATAAAGGCGATTTCAGAGAAGAGGGCGATCCTGCGCTCGAACTTGCGTATGCTCTCACAGTTCATAAGTCACAGGGAAGCCAGTTTAAGTTAGTGATCCTTGTTTTACCCGAAGGGCACCCGATTCTGTCACGCGAACTCATCTATACTGCTCTTACGCGTCATCAGGATCGTGTAGTGGTGATGCACCAAGGCCCACGGACTGTCTTGAAAGACTTCGCCGCTCCTCATCGCTCGGGGACTGCTCGCCGCATGACCAACCTGATGAAAGCGTGCCATATGCTGGAGTTCCCACAATTGAAGGGCAGCATTTTCCTCCAGGCGGGACTTGTCCACCGCACAAGCAAGGGTCTAGCTGTTCGGTCGAAATCAGAACTCATCATTGCTGAGGCCCTGATAAATGCCGGCAAGGAATTTGCGTATGAGAAGCCGCTAACGCTAGGTGGCACGACACGCTATCCCGACTTTACAGTTGAGGATGAAATTTCTGGCCGGACAACCTACTGGGAACATCTCGGGCTACTCGAGCGAGAGGATTATCGTCGTTCCTGGGAAAGGAAACTTGCTTGGTACAGAAGGAACGGCATAATGCCGCGAGAAGAGGGTTCCGGACCGAACGGGGTGCTTGTAACGACCCGCGAATCAAGTATGAAAGGGTTCGATGCCTCGACCGTGCAGGCGGTTATTCGCAATCTTTAGTTGATAAGCTCAAAATTTGGTGAAGTCGTCATCGACAAGGATGAAAAGGCTTGTAATTTGATTTCCCCCGCTTGACTTTCACTCCAAGGCGGGTAGCCACTCTTGGTCGCCAAACGATTCCTCTTCCTGCTCGGTGGGGGATCAATCGACTTGATACTCGCCGACCAAGGAACGGGCAGATCGAACAACCAGGAGCAAGGGTTCCCGCCGGGGTGTGAGGGCTGGAGCGTCGGCTGTGGTACGTTTGTCGAAGGCACACAAGGGAAACCAACGCTCCAGCTTGGGTGGCAGGATTCGAGGCGGGGTTAACTGGCAGGTTTAGAGAATCGTTCAGGGAAGAAACTGAATCGCTATTGAGCGGTCGGGCTGGTGGGTGCCGCCAATTGGCTGATGGCGGCTCTGAGCTTACGTACATCGGCTTCGGTCAGACGGCCGATGTCCCCGTACTTGAGCGCGCCGCCGGTGGCCTGCTCGATCACGTCGCCGATGGGACACTTTGTGGCGGTGGCAATCCGGCGGGCCATCATCAGGAACTCGTTCCGCAGTTGATTCAAGCCGTTGCCTCCCGATGCGTCATTGCCATTCTTCGGGGCAAGGGGCGGCGCCGGTTGGCCGGTTTCGGGCTTGTCTGCTCCATTCGTTCCAGCTTTGCCGCTGGCTGGTCCGTCTGCTCCGGTCGCTTGCGGGACGCTCCCGCTCCCGTTGCCAGCCACACGCTCTGGGGCACTGGCCGCCGTTGAACCATTCCCGTTCCCATCGGCTGCCGGAGAGCCATTCGCTGGCGGATAGAACTCGCCGTTGATTTCGGGCGCCTGCTCCTGTTCCTCTTCGCCAACTTCGAACACCTTGCCGGCCGGCCCAAGCAGCTTGCGAGTCTCGGCAAATAGCCGAGCGTTCTCGGTCAGGTTGGCGATGAGCTTCCGCATGTCGTCGCCTTCGACCTCAAGACTCAGCACCCACACTGAAGTGGTCTTCTTCCTTTTCTCCTTGCGGTCGAAGTAGGTGATCTCTTCCGGCCGAACGACCAGCTTGCCGGTAATCCCGGCCAAGCGGCCGCCGGTGAAGGTTTGGATCTCCTGCAAGGCGGAGTGAATTTGGCGAATAGAGCGGTAAGAGCTGGTGTGAATGCGGCACACGCTCCCCAGGCGCGGGAAGTCCGCCAGCACAAACCGCAGATCGCCGCTCGGCTTGCAGACCCCTGATGCAAGCTCAGGACAACCGTTGCCGCACGGAGTCCAAGGCTCCCCGCCCGGCTTCTCACCCGTGCGCCGGGTGGCCGAGGTTCCGTCGCCCCAACACTT
>JAKAWN010000381.1 GCA_021827245.1 Acidobacteriota bacterium
CGCTCTTGCTCAGACGTGATTTTTCGAGAAACGCCGATGTGAGTGATCGTCGGCATATACACCAAGTAGCGTCCGGGCAGCGCAATGTGCGAGGTGATGCGCGCTCCCTTCGTTCCCAGCGGTTCTTTGGCGATCTGGACAAGGATTTCTTGCCCCTCTTTCAGCAGCTCGGAAATTTTGACGGGCTGGTTATTGCTGCTGCGGGGAGGAGTGCGACGCGCGTCAAAGCCGCGCTCGTTGCGGATTCCTCTTCGGCCACGGTGCCGACGAGGCGCAACGCGAGGCCGGTGGTGCGGCTCCCGCAGCGTGTACTGCCGCTCACCGCTGGTCCCGGCCTCAGAGCTTGGCCCGCTTTCAGTCGGTTTGCTTTCAGCCGCCGCGCTTTCTGGAGCATCCGGTTCGGCCGCCTCGGCGGCAGGGCCCTCCAAGGCGTCCCTTTCCCCCTCCACACCGCCAAACTCTGGTTCTATCCAGGATCTGCTCGGCTCAGATACTCCGTCTGCTCGCTGTTTTGGAGTTTCCTCCCGCGATTCACTGACTTCCTGACCGGAAATTGCGGGCAATCCTTCTGAGGAACTAGCAGCGGATGATTGCGAAGGCTCGGACGAAACATTCTCCGTCTTCGGCGCTTGCGGTTTTTCAGACTGCGCGACACGAGAGTCGGAGGCTTGCGGCAACGCTTCCGCCGTTTCAGGCTGAGGCAATCCCGATGCAACATCAACGCCAGCCCGACCCGGTTCGGCGGCGGAGGGCGGGCCGACTTCACCGTTGGTCAAACCTCTCGAATGGCTGTATTTGGCCAACGACTCTCCGGGAAGAACCTCAAAAGTGTAGTGAGAAGAAGGAACCGATGGAGTTCTAGGTTGGGATTCCTTCCAACCCTCGGATCGCTGTGGGAAGCGCTGCTCCCCAAAGCCGCGGCGACCACGCCGTCGCCGTTGGCCGCGATGTTCATGCGGCCTTCGAAAGTCAACTCTCTCGCTTGAACCCGATTTCACCGCAGGAGTGGTTGGAGATGGTTCTGCCGGTTTGGACACGGGTGCCTCCGCAGGCGTCGGCGGCGGACTCTCGACCGTCTCTGCAGCCGACGGCCGGGCTACAACCCCGGGTTCGCCCGGCAAAGCACCCTCCGGCGCGGATGGCGGAGGAGCCACAGGCGTTCCAGAAGCGCTTTCGGCAGCAACCGGACCATGCTCCTCCACAGCGGGCAGCGATACTGCCGCCGCCTCCCGGCCTTCCAGTTCTTCCAGCACGCCCTCGAATTCTTCCCCATGTAAAGAAAAATCAGAGACGTAGAGGAAAGCGTCGCGCTCCAGGCCGATGTCCACGAACGCCGACTGCATGCCCGGCAGCACCCTATTCACGCGCCCTTTGTAAATTCCTCCGACTAGTCCGACGTCGGTATCACGTTCAATATAAAGCTCTGCCAGAAGGTCGTCTTCGCACACAGCCACCCTCGTCTCGTGCGGAGACGATGAAATAAACATCTCCTTGGACATGAAAACTCCTTTTTCGGGGAGCGAGCCGAGGATCTATCAGCCTGAGCGGAGATCAACTCTTGCCCGAACTCCCGGTCCGAAAGGGTCCGGCCTGCCCTAATGGATTAGCGGCCTTGCTCTCCTCCGGACGGTTCAAAGTTGCGCGGGCCCAGGGAACGCATGTTTCAGCTTTGCTCTGCCCGCTCCCCAGCCCGCTTCGATCGTGGCTGGCATCCTGTCTCTTGCGCCAGGTCGCCTCAAAAAGCCTGCGGGAAGCTAAAATCACGTGCCTTTCACCCTCCCTCAATTAACAAACCTCTGCTTCTTGACGCTCATGGCTAGGCCCAGCCCCAGAAAGACGGAGAGCGCGGCCGACCCTCCTTGGCTCATCAAGGGCAACGGGATGCCAGTAATTGGAAACAGCCCGATCATCATTCCGACATTTACGGCAATCTGAAAAAACAAGATCGCCGAGAATGTCACCAGTAAGAGCGCCCCCGCGCGGTCAGCCGCTTGTTGTGCACCGTCGAGAAGCCGAAAAAGCAGCGCCAAGTAGAGCGCGAGAGCGAGAAGCGTACCGACAAACCCCTCTTCTTCAGCGTAGGCAGCAAAAATGGCATCCGCATGAGAAACTGGGATGAACCCCAGTTGACTCTGCGTGCCATTTCCCAGTCCTTTCCCCCAAACCCCACCTGAGCCGATCGCGATCTTCGTCTCAGTTAGCTGATAACTGGCGCCTTGCTTGTTCTGACCCGGATGGAAGAAGGTTTCCAGCCGTTGGCGTTGGTATGGCCGCAAAAAATGCCACCCAACCGGCAAGGCCAACAAACCCACCACGGCAATCAGACCAACCTGGCGCCGTCGAATCCCCACTACAAAGACTCCCGCCACGACAATCGGGAGAAACGTCAGTGCCGTTCCCAGATCAGGCTCCAGGGCAACCAACAGCATCGGTACCGCGGTTAACATCCCGACTTTCCCCAACTGCCACCATGTGACAGACTTGGTTCGGGTACGGGATAGCTCGGCCGCTACCAATACTATTATAACCAACTTGGCGAACTCCGACACCTGCAAAGTGAACCCGGCAACGTGAATCCACCGCCTCGCTCCCCCCCTTCGCGACCCATCCAGGAGCAGCGCGGTCAGGCCCAAAATTGTGAGGCTGTAAAGCCACGGCGTCTGGTCGAGGATTAAGTGGTAGTCAATCGAGCTCAAGACGATGGCAAAGCAACATCCCATCCCCACCCAAAAAACCTGATGTACCCATTGATGAGTAAGGTGCGTCTGGGCTGTCGTGCTATAGATTTCCAGGATGCCGATAAAAGAAATACCGAGAGCAATCGCCAGCAGTGTCCAGTCTAAGTCGTGGAAATAAAATGACTTGCGCATATACCGCCTCTTGCTCTTAACGTGTCGCTACCAGGTCCCACAAGTCGGAAGCCTGCCCGGATTGCATATGCGGCGTCATCCGAGCTTCCTTCTGTCCCCTCATCGGCTGGTTTTCCCGTCTTTCCGAGTAGTACGCCTTGATGATCTGGCCTGCAACGGGCGCCGCCACACTGGATTCTCCGCCATGCATGACGAGCACGGACACGACGATATCGGGGTCTTTGGGTGGCGAAAATCCTACGAACCAGGCATTGTCAATGAATCCCCGCTTGTCAGCTTCCCTCCGAAGGCCCTCGCTGACCACCTGTGCCGTGCCGGTCTTGCCCGCAATATCAAGGCCCGGGCATTGCGCACCGGCGCCCGTCCCACCCTCGTTCACCACGCCCCACATACCCCTTCGCAGCGCGTGAACGGTTTCAGATTTCAACCGGAAGCTGGAAATTATCTTCGAAGGTGGATCGCTCCGCAGGGCGTCGAGTTCAGAGCGGAAAGCCAAGTGCGGACGAGCGAATTCTCCACCGGAAGCAACGCCTCCGATCATATAAGCCAACTGGAGGGGCGTCACCTCAATGGCGCCTTGGCCGATGGCAACGGACATGGTTTCTCCCCGCCACCACGGGTGCTTAAACACTCGCTCGACCCAGCCTGGCGAAGGAATCAAGCCGGGCTCTTCGGCTGGAAGATCAATTCCGGTGCGTTGACCGAGTCCCAAATGGCGCGCATAGTAGTCGATTTTTCCGATCCCCAGCATTTTGCCCAGGGTGTAAAAATACACGTCGCAGGATTCAACTACAGCCCGATGAAAATTTGTCCAGCCGTGACTTTTCCAGTCGTGATACGTGTGGCCGTAAAAGGTGACTTCCCCCTGGCAGTCCACTCGGAAGCTGGGTTTAATCGTCCCGGTTTCCAGAGCCGCCGCGCCCGTTACAATCTTAAAAACCGATCCTGGGGCGAGCTGTGCCTGGATCGCCTTGTTCATCATTGGCTTCTCGGGATCGTTGATGAGTTCTCTCCATTGGGCGGCGGTAATGTGACGCGCAAAGTCATTAGGGTCAAAAGCTGGATGGCTGACCATGGCAAGAACCTGGCCGCTTTGGGGATTTAGGGCCACGATAGCCCCAGCCCGGTCACCCAGGGCGTTCTCGGCAGCCATTTGAAGATTGAGATCAAGAGTTAGGCGGATGTCGTGCCCAGGGATGGCCTGGATGGATTTGAGCCTTCCCACTTCTTGACCGCGACTGTTGACGATCAAACGCTGCATTCCGTCCTGGCCCATCAGGAGCGCGTTATATTCTTCCTCAATACCGGACTTGCCGACGACGTCACCGGGGCGATAATGCGAGCCGGGCGCGGCAATTTCGTTTTCCGAAACCTCGCCTACGTAACCCAGCACTTGAGCGGCGAGTTCGTGTTCGGGATAAAGTCGCTGTGATGCTTGGATACTATCGAGCTCAGGATATTCAAGGCGGTGAGATTCGACGAACGCCACGTCCGCCAGGGTGGCCGATGGCTTGATCACAATCGGCTGGAAGCGGGGTAGCCCGCTAGCTTTTTTGATCTTCAAGGCAAGCGCTGAAGGGTCAAGCCCCAGCCCTCGGGCAATGCCCTGAACGGCCGACGGCGTGAGCATGGCTGGATTCTCGCGCCGAAGAAGGATTTTGAAAGCGGGGAAATTATCCGCTAGGACGCGCCCGCGCCGGTCGAGAATACGGCCACGGGGCGCGATGATCGGAAGGGCTCGAATGCGATTCCGCTCGGCTGCCTCCACATACTCGTAATGCTCAGCAATCTGCAAGCGCCCGTAGCCGATCAGCAAGACGGCGAAAACAGCCGCCATCGAGTATTGGAGAAAGCTGATTTTCCAAGACGGGAAGCGATTTTCCTCCGGAAACCTGAACTGCATCAACCCCAACATTCCCGAGCGGGCTCGCCCCCGCCTCGCCGCGGCCTGGAAGCCCCGAGCCCGCGCCGCCCGCTCTGCGTCTTTCAACCGCTGCTGCTATAATTTGCAGCAGACAGCGAAGCCTACCACGCCTCGGTGGCCTTGACAAGGCGCGCCACTCGCGCGGGGTCGCTGGGTCTTCTCCGGCTGGAATGACCCTATCGGAGAAAGTGAAAGCGAGTAAGGAAGCAATGCCTCAGCACCCGCCGCCCGCATGTTCGTAAACGTCCCATCCCTTGTAGTTGCCGAGGGCTTCTTTAACTGAGCGCGCGTCGTGACTGAGGTTAACGGCGACGTGGTGCTCATACCCGTTCTGGCAGATGTAGTGGAGGAGCTCTTGGAGGGCCGGAATCCGAACCACGCCGTAGCCTCCAAAGCTTTTCAACTTGTCCCGAGTAATTTCGCCTTCGCCCACGTAAGCGCGCATGCGTCCGTGGTAATCATCGGTCGAAACGCGGCAGAACGTTAACGGCCCGCTTTTCAGCGTCCCTACGACCGTGCCGTATGTATTTTCTTTGCCCACCGAGCCTGCAATGATCTCCTGGAAATCCATCCTGACCTCCTCAAAGAAATGCTTCGGCAGGTTCGAACAGTGGAAGATCACAGCTTTGTCGGGATCGTCTCCGAAATTGTTGTTCCAGTCAACGATCGCGCTCGGATAACCTGACGCGAGCTGGAGCACGTACATGCCAATCATGCCGATCATGTCCGTCTCACAGGCGCTCGGCAGAAGATTGTTGGACATCATGCTCATCAGCGTGCAGGGAACGACGCCGAAAAATTCCTCCATAGCGGTCCAGCACTGAACCGAGGAGCCGGCCAACTCGTTCTCGCCCATCCAGCGGTCCACGACAACTCCGAACTTGGCCATCTTGATCAAGGAGGCCGAGGGAATGCCTTCGGTTGGGACGTAAGCCCTGACACTCTCAATCTTCGATTTGACTTTCGGATCCTCGTCTTGAAGCCGCTCGATGCGGCCAAACACCTCGGAAAGATCGAGGGTTTCGACCGTAATCCCGGCTCGTTCCATCAGTTTTTCGCTGAAGCGGACCGTGTTGAAGGCTGCGGGGCGCGCGCCGAGCACACCGACCCGCACATTCTTCAGGCCTTTCACAATCCGGCAAGTGGCCGCAAACGCTTTCAAATCGGATCGAAAGGAAGGCGAGGCGGGAGCGGCGGTGTGTTCTTTGGTCAGTGTGTAATGGATTCCGTACTGCCAAAGGTTATTGCACACGGAGATCTTGCCACAGAAACTGTCGCGCCGCGCGCCCATCATCATCTTGGGCGGTTCGTCTGGGAAGGCTTGAACTAGGACGGGGACGTCGAGGCCGGCCATGCGCAGCGTGTTTGCGACGGCCCGCTCGTCGCCAAAATTGGGAAGGCTCACCAGGATACCGTCAATCGTGTCACGATGGCGGCGAAACAAGTCAGCGCAGCGCCTGGCGTCTGCAAGCGTTTCCACGGCCCCGAACTTCGTCTCTTCCGGCTCCAGGCAAACAGCGTTGTAACCCTCTTCCTGCAAGACCCGAAGGATTTCTTTGCGGCCATCCCTCGCCAGCGCGTCCGGGAAGAATCCGCGATTGCCAATCATAACCCCTAGACTCGACCGAACCATAGCCCATGCCTCCATGAATCGGCGGAATGATGCGAACGACCGAGTTAGATTCTAGCACGGTGTTGGGCAGGAAATGACCTGCTGCTTTCCGCGGTAGTGTCCTAGTCGGAGCGTGGCCTGAACCGCCTCTTCTTGACAACC
>JAKAWN010000382.1 GCA_021827245.1 Acidobacteriota bacterium
GCCATTTTTCCCGGTCGAAAGAGGTTTACGACCCGAGGGCCTTCATCCCTCACGCGGCGTTGCTGCATCACCCTTTCGGGCATTGTGCAAAATTCCCCACTGCTGCCTCCCGTAGGAGTCTGGCCCGTATTTCAGTGCCAGTGTGGCCGTGCGCCCTCTCAGGCCGGCTACCGATCATCGCCTTGGTGGGCCGTTACCCCACCAACTAGCTAATCGGCCGCAGCCCCCTCCTCAAGTGACCCTTGCGGGCCTTTGATCCCGATGGCTTATGTCACCGGAATGTTACGCGGTATTAGCTCAGGTTTCCCCGGGTTATTCCCCGCTCGAGGGTAGGTTAGCTACGTGTTACTCACCCGTTCGCCACTTTACTCACGGAGTTGCCCCCGCTTTCTCGTTCGACTTGCATGTGTTAGGCACGCCGCCAGCGTTGATTCTGAGCCAGGATCAAACTCTCGTTTGAAATCGGCTCGCGTTTGGAAGACCGGATGGTCCTCCGCACGCTGAAGTTTTGGAGCTTCCCCCTCCGGGTTACAGAGGGAGAAAACATTCCGTTCCTTCATCGGAAACGGAATGCATCGCTCGGCTTGCACATGACCCCGAAGGGCCTTGTGCTTTGACGTGGCTTGCTCAACTCAATTGTCAAAGAGCTTTTTGACCGGTTATGAGACCGGCCACCCATTCTTGGGTGTCACAGTGACTCATGCCACCGTCCACTCTGAAGCACATTCTACTGTCAGAGCAATTTCATAGCTTACCGGATATTCATCCTTCTGTCAAGAGGACAACAAAGCCTTTTTGCTCTTCAAATACATTATCCCGCAAAACCCGCTACAGCTCAATAGCAACACCATTTTCCAGATCTGTCACGCGGGATGGCCGCGGCCGCTGGTTCTCGCGAGCTCACTCCTGCCAGATGCCGCGTGGGCGGGTCGTAACCGGCCGTTCGCACCCAGGAACAGATTGGGCCGTCTGGAATGCAGGTGGAGCGAAGACCCAAAATAGGCTAGTCTGGAGGCGTGCTGCTTCTCCGGTTCGTTCCGGTTCGTTTTCGGTTCGTTTTTTCCACAGGTATTTGTTTTCAACAAGATCGGTAGCTTCGTTTTAGGTTCGTTTGGCCGTTTTTTCGGTTCGTTTTTCATACCGGCCGTTTGTTTTCAGTAACTTCTCCGGTTCGTTTTGCAAAAAGAATTCTTTTTGTCTCACAATTTTATTGCCAAAAAACGCCGTCCATTGTTTTCAATCAGTTGCTCCGATAATACCAGTCTTGCTGGACTGCGAATGTTTTTCCATCGCATCTCAACTAGCCCACATTCCGCCCGGCCAAAAACAACACCAGTTAGGCTAGCACAGTAGCCATACCTTTGTCAAGCAAATTCCCGCAGGAATATTCATGCGCGACCGGCATTGGGTGGTAGGGGCACCCCTTGTGGGTGCCCGCGGGCGGGCACAAGGCCCGCCCCTACGTCGGCGGTGGCGCATCGCGTCAGGCCTCAAGAATGATCAACTGGTAGCGCGAACCTCCGGTTCTGAGGTCCGCGGGTTTTCTCGAGCCCTTTGGTCCGACGGCAGCGGCACGCGGCGAATGGGCAGGACGGAATGTTGGTAGCCACAGTATCGCCTTCAATGCCGTGGGTTCGCCTCCCAAAAAGCCCACGCACGAAATCGGCGCGGTGAGTTATGAAACGGTGATGCCTCCTCGGGTCCAGGTACACTGGGCCTGTTGTAAAGCCAAACCAGGTGGCTACCCGCACGGGCGAGGACGCCCGTGCCACATCCCAAACTGCGAGATTAACCATTTTCCAGTTGACGTTCGACACTCTGCCCGATAGATTTAGACTTTCTTGGGCTCGCAACAATCAATTTCGGCAAAGCGCTGCGGTATCCAGCTTGTCATGGAAGTGCTGATACCGGCACAGGGAGAACACCCATGAAGGTAGGCCTATTCACCGTCCTGTTTTCCAATCTGAGCCTGGAAGAAGTCATCAATAAGATCAAGCCTCTGGGGATTGATACCGTCGAGCTTGGGACGGGCAACTATCCTGGCGACGCCCACCTCAAGCTGGACCTTTTGAACGCTCCTTCCAAGCTCAAGGAGTTCAAGCAGAAGCTCGACGACCAGGGCATCACGATCAGCGCCCTGAGCAGCCACGGGAATCCGCTGCACCCGGTCAAGAAGATCGCGGAGGCGGCGGCCGAAACCAGCCGGAAAACCATTCTTCTGGCGGAAAAACTTGGCGTCTCGCGTGTGATCGATTTTTCAGGTTGCCCGGGGGATTCTGACAGTTCGAAGTACCCGAACTGGGTCACTTGTGCCTGGCCGCCCGACTATCCTGACGTCCTGAAGTGGCAGTGGGAAAAGAAAGTGATTCCCTATTGGAAAAAGCATGCGAAGTTTGCTGAAAATCACGGCGTCCGGATTGGCATCGAAATGCATCCCGGCTTTGTGGCCTATTCGCCGGAAACTATGCTGCGGCTGCGGCAGGAATCAGGTCCGGCAATCGGTTGCAACTTCGATCCCAGCCACATGTTCTGGCAAGGCATTGACCCGTGCGCTGCCGTCCGGAAACTTGGCGACGCGGTTTTCCACGTTCATGCCAAAGACACCCGGCTTTACGACGTGAATTATAAAGTGAATGGGGTGCTTGACACCAAGCCTTACACCGATGAAAAGAATCGATCGTGGCTTTTCCGAACCGTCGGCTACGGCCATGGGCGCGACTTCTGGGGAGACTTCGTTTCGACGCTCGAAATGGTGGGATACAACGACGTGCTCTCCATCGAGCATGAAGACAGTTTGATGTCAGTCGAAGAAGGCTTGACGAAAGCCGCCGCTTTCCTGAATTCCATCATTATCAAGGAAAAACTCAGCGGGATGTGGTGGGCGTAAGCGAAAACAGTGACCAGTGATCAGTGACAAGTGATGAGTGGCGGCAGCCGCAGCGGGCGTCGGGATATGATTCAGGCCACAGCAAAATCGAAGGTTGCCAATTACAGGGACCTTCTCGTTTGGCAGAAAGGGATGGAATTGGTAAAGGCTGTGTACACGATTACCAAGCCTTTTCCTCCGGAGGAAAAGTTTGGATTGGTTGCGCAGATGCGCCGGGCGGCTGTTTCGGTTCCTTCCAATATTGCGGAGGGGCAGGCACGTAAGAGCACGGCGGAGTTTGTTCACTTTATATCGAATGCCGAAGGATCGGTGGCCGAACTGGACACGCAACTGGCCTTGTGTGTCGAGCTAGGCTTCTGCGCGGCAGCCAACGCAGAAACGGCATTGGGGATGGTCACAGAGCTCAGGAAAATGCTGAATGCTCTCCGTCGAAGCCTGAGCAGGCGAGCCTGACCCGCGTTTTGGCAAGATCGGCTCATCACTCAGCACTCGTCACTTGATTTACACAGAAGGAGGCTGCATGTCCGAAATCAACATTGCACTTATTGGGCACAAGTTCATGGGGAAGGCGCATTCGAACGCCTACCGGCAAGTGCGCCGGTTCTTTCCGGGAAAGCTGGTTCCGCGCATGAAGGTGCTTTGCGGCAAGGCTCCTGAGAAGGAACTGGAGGCAACGGCGCGCGAGTTCGGCTGGGACGAGTTTGACACCAGGTGGGAAAGGGTCGTCGCACGGAAGGATATCCAGGTGGTCGACGTTTCGACGCCGAGTTACCTGCACCATCCTATGGTGATTGCGGCGGCCAAAGCGGGAAAACATATCATCTGCGAGAAGCCGCTGGCCAATTCGCTGCGCGAAGCCAAGGAGATGTTGAGTGCGGCCGAGAAGGCCGGCGTTCTGCACTATTTGAATTTCAATTACCGCCGGGTCCCTGCCGTTGCCTTTGCCAAAAGACTCATTGAGGATGGACGTATCGGCGAGGTCTACCACTACCACGGAGCTTACCTCCAGGACTGGATCATGGATCCGGAATTCCCACTGGTGTGGCGGCTGGAGAAGAAATTTGCGGGCAGCGGCGCGTTAGGTGACATTGGCGCACACGCCGCGGACCTGGCGACTTACCTGAACGGCGACATCAGCCAGGTAACAGGGCAGATGACGACCTTTATCAAGACCCGTCCTTTGGCCGGAGACGGTTCGGGTTCCTGGGGAGCGAAAGGGAGCAAGGGAAAAGGAAGAGTCACCGTGGATGACGACTCCAACTTCCTGGCGAGATTCCGTAATGGCAGCGTGGGCGTGTTTGAGTCGTCCCGGTTCGGCGGCGGCCGAAGGAATTACAATACTTTCCAGTTGTACGGCAGCAAGGGGAGCCTGGCGTTCAATATGGAACGGATGAACGAGCTTGAGTTCTACGACTGCACGGATAAGCCGGGCGAGCAGGGCTTCAAAACCATCAATGTGACCGAGGCCGTCCACCCTTACGTGGGGGCCTGGTGGCCTCCCGGACATATCATCGGCTACGAGCATACGTTCGTACACGCTCTGCACGATTTTCTGACCTGCATGGAAAATGGCCGGATGCCGTCGCCCAATTTCAAAGATGGCGTTAAGAGTCATTCCGTTTTGGAAGCTGTCGAACGGTCGGCCAAATCAGGAAAATGGGAGAAGGTTGCTGCCTAGCATGAGAAATCAGCCGCCTTCTGAACGCGTACTCAAAGGCCATTCTGGCTTCTGACTTCTGTCCACTGACCGCTGAATACTATGCCATACCTGATGGGGATTGACGTTGGCACGACGGGCACGAGGGCGGTGATTGTTCGTCCGGACGGCACCGTTGTCGGCGCCGCCACCGGCGATCATCAGCCGATGCGAATGGAGAAACCCGGCTGGGCCGAGCAGGATCCAGAGGATTGGTGGCAAGCGACAACCCTCGCCGTCCAGGGCGCGCTGGTCGAAGCGGGGCTGAAGGGATCTGACATCAAAGCAGTTGGCCTTTCCGGCCAGATGCACGGCGTCGTCCTGCTCGACCGCACGAATGCGGTGTTGCGACCGTCGCTGATCTGGTGCGACCAGCGCAGCCAGCCGCAATGTGATTGGATCACGGCTCAAGTCGGTTCCGAACGGCTTATCCAGCTTGTTTCAAACCCTGCTCTCACCGGTTTCTCAGCGCCCAAACTTCTTTGGATTCGTGACCACGAGCCTGCAATTTTCGAACGGGCGGCCCACTTCCTGCTTCCCAAGGATTTCGTCCGTTACCGCTTAACTGGCGAATTTGCAACAGACGTTTCCGATGCCTCGGGGACGCTTCTGTTCGACGTTTCCAATCGCCGATGGTCGGCAGAGATGCTTTCAGCGCTGGGGATAGATCCGGAGCTTTTGCCACAGGCCTATGAATCACCGAAAATCACCGGCACTGTCACGCGCGAGGCCGCGTTGCTCACCGGTCTGGTTGCCGGAACACCTGTGGTTGGAGGTGCGGGTGACCAGGCCGCCAGCGCCGTTGGCAACGGCATTGTCCTGCCAGGACTCACTTCCAGCACGCTGGGAAGTTCAGGCGTGATGTTTGCCTATACTGGCGCGCCCAAGCTTGACCCTGCGGGGCGCATCCACACTTTTTGCCATGCCGTTCCCGGCAAGTGGCATGTGATGGGAGTAACGCAAGGCGCCGGCCTTTCGCTGCGCTGGTTTCGCGACCACTTCGGCACAGCGGAAAGCTGGTATGCGGGCCAGACGGACGCCGATGTGTATGAACTTCTCATCAAAGAGGCCGAGCATATTCCTCCGGGGTCAGGGGGCCTGCTGTTCCTCCCTTACCTGATGGGCGAGCGCACGCCCCACCTTGACCCCGAAGCACGAGGGATGTGGTTCGGTCTCACTGCAACCCACACGCGCGGCCATTTGATTCGAGCCATTCTTGAAGGAGTCGCCTTCAGCCTGCGCGACTCTCTGGAAATCTTCAAGGAACTTGAGATTCCCGTGGAGCAGATCCGGGCTTCCGGTGGCGGTTCGCGCAGTTTTGCGTGGCGGCAGATCCAGGCGGATGTTTACGGTAAGGAACTGGTCACGCTCAAGACGTCGGAGGGTTCGGCATTTGGCGCCGCTTTGCTCGCCGGCGCCGGGGCGAAGGTCTATTCGTCGGTCGAGGAATCGGCACGCGAGGCGATCCAGGTGAGCGAGTGTCTCTATCCCCGAACCACGAACACTGCCATCTACGATCGCCAGTACGACGTCTACCGAAACCTCTACCCGGCCGTGCGTGATCTTGCACACCGGCTTTCGGCGATCGCTGCTGAATCCGCGCCGGCGCGCTAGATCGGCTGCCATCGTTTTTCAAATTTCGAAGGGGCAAATATTCTTACATCAAAGGAATCGTATGACTCCGCTACGCCGTTCGATCACTATCCTGACTTGCCTGATGGTCATTTCAGCCCTTGGTCCTTATTTTCCCGGGAAACAGTACCAACTCTGTCGAACCGTTCAAGCGTTCCTTCGGCCGTTCACTGCGCAGCCCGTCCTGGCATTGCCGGCTCCTTCTTTTGGGGCGAGAATTGAATCCACCGAGTTCGACGGGTGGAAGGCTTACCGCCTGACCAACGGCCTGGTCACTCTTTATGTCACACCGGAGATTGGGGGGCGTGCCATACAACTGGAGCTGGGCGATCACGCCTACTTTTTTGTGAGAT
>JAKAWN010000383.1 GCA_021827245.1 Acidobacteriota bacterium
CGAGGGCAGCGTGGCGGCAGGCACGCGGCGCATTGAGGCCATTACCGGCACGGGCGTGCTGGAACATCTGCGCAAGGCCGATGAGACGCTGGCGATGCTCGGCGAAACGCTGCGCGCCAAGCCCGAAGAAGTTCTGGAAGCGGCCCAGAAGCTGGCCGAAACCGAAAAGAAGCTGCGCAAAGAACTCGACGCGCAGCAGATGAAGCGCGCGGCCGCGCAGGCCGGCGATCTGCTGGACCAGGCGCAGGACGTGAAGGGCGTGCGCGTGGTTTCAGCGCGGGTGGAAGGCGTGTCAAGGCCCGCCATGCGGCAGATGGTTGACCAGTTGCGGGCGCGGCTCGGTTCCGGCGTGATCGCGCTGGGCGCGGTGGCAGACAGCAAGGCGGCGCTGATCATCGGCGTCACCCAGGACCTGACCGCGAAGCTCGATGCCGGGAAAATCGTGCGGCAGGCGGCGGCGCTGATGGAAGGCTCGGGCGGCGGCCGCAAAGACCTGGCCGAAGCCGGCGGCAAGAATCCCGAAAGGTTGGACGAATGCATCAACGCAATACCGGGAATCGTGGAGAGCATGTTATAGGCGGCCAGTGTTGTGGCCACAGCGTTGGACCTTTTCACACTACAGAGAGCACAGAGAAAACAATACGGCAGGTGGCGCATCGCGTTGGCGGCGGTGTGTGCGATCCCGCGGAAGCGGAATTTGCTTGACAAATGTCGGCTAGTGTGGTAGTCTTCACGAGTGCGGTCCCGGGAGGCGGGTGGCTGCCCGCACAGCCGGGAAAGGTGGTCACATTGAAGCAACGGGAAAGAGGCAGGCTGACGGTGGGACTTCATCCAAAAGAGGCGGTGCGGGATTGAGTTTTGGCACGCAAACTCCGGAAAAATGGGACAAAAAATATCTATTTTCGCAAAACGAACCGGAGAACTTGTTGAAAACAAAGGATCATGGTCCAAAAACGAACCGGAACGAACCTAAAAACGAAGCGGAGAAGTTGTTGAAAACATTAGAGTGCATAAAAAACGAACCGGAACGAACCGAAAAACGAACCGGGCCATGTTGTTGAAAATAAATGATGGCAAATAAACAAACCGAAAACAGACCGGAGAAACCGCAACCTGAAAGTGACCCTTCCGGCACCGGTCTGGCGCCCCTGAAGGCGAACTCCAGCCTGGGCTTTTGAAGGACGCTCCGGCTGAGGCCTTTTTGACAACACTTGGAAAAAATGCGGAAAGTACCGTTTTCCCTTGTTGATCCGGCAAAAGCACGTTATAATTCAAGCGTTTTGGACGGTTCCGCTCGTCGAGGCTGCAGGTGGCGGGTGGTGGTGCCAGACCGTTCCCGCAAGAAGAAGATGGGTGAGCTGCGATCCCGGCCTGAAGAAGCCGGGCAGCGGGAGGGGATGAGTTCCATTCCTCCACTTGTGCGTGGGGGAGGATCTCTATGAGCATCGGTAAACAGTCCAAAGTACCCGTCATTGTTGCAGCCTGCGGCGTTCTCCTTGTCGGATTCCTGTCGCGTCCGTCTGATCTGCGGGCCGGACAAATCGCAGCCGCCACATACCAGAGCGGCCAGACGTTTTACATCAACGCCAGCCCCTCGCCGCCGAATTCTGATTATATTCAGCCGGGCCAGCTTCTTCCCCAAATCGACTCGATCATCAACCGGGTGTCGGCCCGCTATCAGGTTGACCCGAAACTGGTCCACGCCATGATCCGGGTTGAATCCGACTATGACCCCACAGCGATTTCTTCAAAAGGCGCTATGGGCCTGATGCAGTTAATTCCATCGACTGCCGAGCGCTTTGGAGTCGAGGATCCTTTCAATCCCAAACAGAACATTCAAGGGGGTGTCGGTTACCTGAAATATCTCCTGCACCTCTTTGGAGGCAACCTGCCGCTCTCGCTGGCTGCGTACAACGCCGGGGAGGAGACAGTGATCCGGTCGGGGGGCATTCCGGCGATCCCTGAAACCGAGCACTACGTGCGGGCCGTCACCAGTCTGTACCATTCAAATAGTGCCAACTCTGGGCCGCCGGCAGGAGAGCAAGATTACCGAATTCGGCCTATTGTCCGCTACGTGGATTCAGAAGGCGTCGTTCACTTTACGAACGCCGAGTAGGCGGGAGGATTTGCGCCGCAGACGAGCACCGCGGACTCAGCTCAACGAGGGGGAAACCAACGAGGACACCAAATACAACTCGATGGTCAGCAAACTCAAGGTGGTTTCAGGCGTGGCTTGCGGTGCTGGCTGGCGTTTCGGTCCTGGTGGCCGGCGCGTCCTGCTTCGCCTCCGTGCAGCATCCTGAGCTTGCCCGCAAAGCCTACCTGCACGCCGTTGAACTGCAACGGGAACTTGAGGCCAAGCCCGTGAAGTCGCGCACGCGGGCGGAATACGAGCGAGTTATCCGCGAATTTCGGGACGTCTATTTTTACGATTTCGCCAATCTCAAGGCGCCGGTGGCGGCGGAAGCCATGGGCGATCTTTACGCAGAAATGGGCCGCGTGTTTTCGAGTCCCGCTTACTTTCGTGCCGCCATCAAATCGTACCGTTACGTGATCTCCCAATACCCGGCATCCAGCATGGCCCTCGACTCCTGGCTGAGCATGGGAAAAGTTTACCTCGAAGGGCTCAAAGATCCCGAGGAGGCTGCAGGCACATTCCGATCATTCCTTGAGAAGCATCCATCCTCTCCCCAGTCCGACGAAGCAAGGAAGAGCCTGGAGGAAATCGCTCAGGAAGCCGCTGCGGAAAGAGAGCAACAAAATAGATCCACGCGCACTGAAACGGCGGACAACTCGGCTTTGCGTGCCTCCGGAAGTCCGGTGCAAGTGACGGACGTCCATGACTGGGTGGGGCCGGATTACACGCGCGTGGTGATTGGAGCAAAGGGTCCGTTCAAGTACGACACGCTTCGCCTGTCACATCCTGACCGGATTGTTTTTGACCTGGCGAATACACAACTGGACCATTCCCTGCTCGGAAAAGAAGTTCGCATCAACGGGGATTTTCTACGCGACATTCGGGTCGGCCAGTTCAAGCCGAACGTTACGCGCGTTGTTCTGGACGTCAAGAACATCGAGGACTATTCCGCATTCTCCCTGCCGAATCCTTACCGGCTGATCATCGATGTTCACGGACCGTCGCCTCGAACGGCACAGAATGCCCCCCAGGGCGAGATGCCCGCTTCGCATGCCGCCATGGTGACGGCGCCGGGACACGCCGTGCCAGCATCTCGTGAGGAAAAAACTCCGGCCGTGGAGCAGGCATCCGCTATTGCCAGGACAGAACCGGAAGTCGAAGCCGACAAACGCATTGAGGAAGTTGCGGCTCCAAAGGCCGCGGCTGCATCTGGCCAGCCTGTTCGCCAGCCTGTCGAACCGAAACCCGAGGTCGCTTTGAACGACCGCATTCCCCAAACTGCTAAGGAGAAGACTCCTGAAGTTGCACCCGGCCATCTTGTTCGGCAGTCTATCGAACGGAAACCCGACCTTGCTTTGAATGAGCACATTCCGCACACTGCCAGGCAGAAGGCAGAAGTTGCTTCCATCGAGCCGGAAAGCCGCAAAATTCCTATCGCGATCACTCCGCCATCGCCCATAGGAAACGGTCCTACAACGCTCACGCGAGCTTTGGGGCTGAAGGTTCAGCGTATCGTAATTGACCCCGGCCATGGAGGTTTCGATACAGGGGCCATCGGGCCCAGAGGATTGGAGGAAAAGAACGTTACGCTTAGCATCGCGCTGCGCCTGCGGAAACTTCTTGAGACGCGGACGGACTACCGGGTGTTCATGACCCGCACGACGGACAAGTTTATCCCTCTCGAAGAGCGCACGGCCATAGCGAATGAGGACCATGCCGACCTCTTCGTTTCCATTCACGCTAACGCGAGCACCGATCACCAGGTGCGAGGAATCGCGACCTACTTCCTGAATTTTACGACAGATCCCCAGGCCCTTCAGGTAGCGGCGCGCGAAAACGCAACCTCACAAGACTCCGTCTATCAACTGAAAAGCCTCATCAAGAAAATTGCCCTCAACAATAAGATAGAGGAATCTCAACAACTGGCTCGCGACATCCAGACAGCCCTGTACGCGCGGATGCACAGGATCTCGCACGGCATCCAAAATCGAGGGGTGCAAAAAGCCCCCTTCGTTGTCCTGATTGGCGCAAACATCCCTTCCGTATTGGTTGAAACCGGCTTCATCACTAATCCTCTGACGGAACACCTGATGAGAGAACCCTCCTATCGGGAGCAGATCGCCAAGGGCATTTTCCACGGCATCCAAGACTACATTAACAGTCTGGGAAGCTTCCGCGTGGCCCAGAGCACGCGTTAAGTTGAGAGCAAGTCTCATCATCAGCGTAGAGCCGCGAATATCCGGCGCGCGGCATTCTTCCGGCACAGCCTCGGGATGCCACTTGAGGGCCCATGTCTTGGTATGGTGAGTTGCTTCCTGGCCCTCAAGGCTTTCGCTCGAGGCCTCAAATTTCTGCTATTCTAAGGTTGATGAAGTTTGTCACCCCCCTAAGCATTCTGTTCTGGGCTATGCTCGCCTCGAGCGCTGCGATGGCGGGTGTTCAGAACACTACGATTTTGAACCTGCCCTCCCTTCCGAAGTGGCAAGTACAAAAGAGCCAAAACGTCAGCTTCAGCGATGTGAGCCAATGGGGAGTGCAACCGTCAGTCGATCACGAGTATGGCGTGACAACAGTGGAAATTCGAACCTACCGGAAGGGTAGTCAGACTCTCCAGGCCGTGATTGAAAAGGCAGCCGACCCTTCCTCCGCCTATGGATTGCTGACCTTCTATCAGAATAAATCGATGAAGCCCGAAGAGGGCATGAAACTCACAGTGGTTGGGTCCGATCAGGCGTTAATGGCGCGCGGTGTGTTCTTCGTCCGCGTCTTACGCCCTTCCGAGGCGAGAATGTCTGCGGAAGAATTCCGCTCTGCTCTGATCGCTATTGCGGGCGCGGCTCCTTCGGCAGACTCGATGGCGCTGCTGCCGCCGTCACTGCCCCCGGGAGGGATCATTGATGGATCACAAAAATATGTTCTGGGTCCTGTAGCCATGCAAAAGGCCATTCCTTCTTTTCCGTCGAATCTGGTGGGTTTCCAGCAGGGAGCTGAACTGCAAGCAGCGGCATACAGGTACAACGGCCAACCCGTTAGGTTAATTCTCATCAGCTACCCAACCAACGTGATTGCGCGCGCGCATTACAGCGCGATGGTGAGGACCCTCGGAGTCAACCAGAAGCAAGGAAGTGGCGCGCTTTACGGGAAAATTAAGGGGAGTTATGTTTTGCTTGTTCAGAATGCACGGTCAGAGGAAATTGCAGCCAGATTGATGGATCGGCTGACCATCGAGCGGCAGGTCAGTTGGGACCAGCCGCCTCCTGGCAAGCCGGTTACCGTGCAGATGTTCCACCTTATTCTTGGCAATATTATACTGGTCGTTGTCCTAGTCGGAGGGGCTATATTCACAGGGCTTCTGCTTGTTGTTTCCCGAAGGCTGGCGGCGAAATGGTTCCCGCATTCGGATTGGGCTCAGGGATATGAGGGCTCGATCATCCAATTGAACCTGAAATAGCAGTAACCCTTAGCAATATCTGGACTTAACTTCGATAAAAGGGGATTACATGGTCCCGACCGGGACATTTGCAGGCATTTTCGGCGAAAGTTTAATGTCTGCAAACTATTCATATAAAGCAACTTATAGCTCGACCATTTTCCTGGAAAATTCCTTGACATCCCCGACCGCTTTTCATTAAACTCCAACCGAGTTTAGATGGCGGAGCGCGTCTGCCATTCTATGCTCCTCTCATAAAGATGCTCACCCGCAGATCCGGGGGGTTGCGTGTTCTCCGGTCGGGTGAGCATTTTTGTTCCGCGGGATGTTCTTCAGTTCCAGCTCGGCAACGAGCCATTGGCATCCTTCACTTATCGCCACGAAAGCTTGCGTCAGAGGTTGCGCACCGCTTGGCGCCACTCAATGCAACCCGGATGCCGCACCGCAACGGCTGGATAAGGCTTCCTGCACGCGGGACCAAACACCGCACTTGAATACTTGGCGGCTGGTCAGGTAGGATAATGGGAAGATCGACGCGTATCGCACCCTCGGAAACGTTCTCTAACGTGAGTGGGGAGGGATGCTTCGCGAGGCTGACGAATTCGTGGAAGCAGGCGGATTCCACGCGAAGGGCAAGGTAGTCGATTCAAGCGTCAGGGAGCCAAGAGCTTGGCTTAATTACAAACTGCGAGCGCAGAAATAAAATGGCGGTGCTCCAGACATCAAGCCGGCGCAGCTCAGTCGGTAGAGCAACGGTTTCGCAAACCAATTAGGGCCGTTCGGTCCAAATAGCTGAGAACCAGTGCTGTCCCATTACAAGTCGAACAGATTCAACTGGATAGCTCGTTCAAGATGCGAAGATTGCTCTTCGAATTTTGAAGAACCCTCTAAAATCGGTTTTTTTTGAAAATCGTGACGCTGAGAATTTCCAGAATTTGATAGAGGCTCATTTCCAACCCGAGTTGCTTTTTGGC
>JAKAWN010000384.1 GCA_021827245.1 Acidobacteriota bacterium
CCTGTGGCCAACCCCGCTGTCGATGCGGCGGGAAACATCTTTTCCACTTTCAGCGGCAGCCGCGGCCAGAAGGTACCCGTCTCCATTTTCAAGATCAGCAACCAGCACGTTGTGAAACCGTTTGTGAGCGATCTGATGAACCCGACGGGGCTCGCTTTTGACCGGGAGGGCATGCTCTACGTCTCGAGCCGCATGGAAGGCACCATCTATCGCATTTCTCCCGGTGCCGAGGTCACGACCTATGCGGAAGGAATGGGCGTTGCGACAGGAATGGCTTTCGACAAATCCGGGAACCTTTACGTGGGAGACCGCACGGGCACGATTTTCAAGATCAACTGCGATCGCCAGATATTTGTTTTCGCAACACTCGAGCCAAGCGTCTCGGCTTACCATCTGGCATTCGGCCCGGAGGAAAGCCTTTACGTTACCGGCCCCACAACATCGAGCTTCGACAGTATTTACCGCATTTCGCCGGAAGGTGCGGTCAGCCAATTCTATCGCGGGCTGGGACGGCCACAGGGAATGGCTTTTGATACTGCAGGCAACCTCTACGTGGCGGCATCGCTTTCGGGCCATCGAGGGATTGTGCGTATCACGCCCGGCGGCGAACCGGAATTATTCGTCTCCGGATACAACATCGTGGGACTGGCGTTTACGCCACGCCACTCAATGATTGTGGCCACCAACAACTCTCTGGTGGAACTGTTCCTTGGAATCGAAGGCAAGCCCCTGCTGCAGTGGGGCGGGAATTGAGCAGGGCGTTGAAATATGGCTCGCGCATTCTTGGCTCAAATTGCCACTCCCTTGTTGCCTGCTGCTTATTGCTGAACCAGGATGGAAGCAGAAATTATCGCCGTCGGCTCCGAGCTTCTCACCCCTCACCGTCATGACACAAATTCCCTTTACCTCACTGAAAAACTGAATTCTCTCGGAATCGAAGTCCGGTTCAAGACCGTGGTGGGTGATGATGCCGAACGGCTCACCGCTGTGTTCCGCACGGCGCTCGAGCGCAGCGAGTTGATCATTCTGATGGGAGGCTTGGGCCCGACAGAGGACGACATCAACCGCCAGGTTGTCGTGGGTGTTCTGGGCCGCGAACTGCTTGAGGTTCCGGAGGTCATCAAGCGCATCGAGGCACGCTATGCGCGCACCGGCCGCAAGATGCCAGCCAACAACGTTCGCCAGGCACTGGTGCCGGAGGGGGCCGAATGGCTTCCCAACACGAAGGGCACGGCGCCAGGAATCTGGATCGAACACGAGAATAAAATCATCGTCATGCTTCCCGGCCCTCCGCGAGAACTCGAGGCCTTGTTCGAAGAGCAATGCATGCCCCGCCTCAAAAATCTCGTTCCGGATGTCCAGATTCGCACCCGCGTGATCAAGGTGGCGGGACTGCCGGAATCCGAAGTAGACGAGCGGATCGCACCGATTTACAAACCCTACACAAACCCCTCAACAACCATCCTCTCGACCGGTGGCGCCATTGAGGTCCACCTGCGCGCGCGCGCCCCTAGCGAGGAGGAGGCAGAAGCTCTGCTGAACGAAGTGACGGAAAAGATTGAACCTGCCCTGGGAGACCACATCTTTTCCACCAAAGGTGAATCTCTTGAAGAAGTCGTGGGTATGTACCTGGTGATGAAGCAGAAGACCCTGGCCACCGCCGAAAGCTGCACCGGAGGCTTGCTCAGCGAGAGGATTACGCGCGTTCCGGGAAGCTCGGAGTATTTCCTGGGGGGAACGGTCTGCTACAGCAACGAACTGAAGACCAGGTTCGCTGGAGTTGCTCCGAAGCTGCTGGAGACCTACGGCGCGGTTTCAAGGCCTGTGGCCCAGGCGTTAGCAGAGGGAATCCGGCAGAAGACGAACGCCTCTGTCGGCATCGGCATTACCGGTATTGCCGGTCCCGGCGGCGGCACTGACGAAAAGCCCGTCGGCATGGTTTTCATCGCGGTCGCTGACGAGCGAGGGACGGAGGTTCGCGAATTCCGATTTCCCGGCGATCGCGAACGCATCCGCTTGCTTTCTTCGCAGTTTGCGCTGGAAATGCTTCGGCGCCGAATTAGGAATTAGAGGTGGCGGCGGGGCCTCTGATCTGTTGAAGCTGAGAAACAAGAATGCGTGCATTTATCGCCATCGAATTACCCGAATCCATCCACGAAGCCCTTGCGCGTGCGCAGGCGCGCTTCCGCGCGGTGTGCCCGGACGCTCGATGGACGCGGCCGGAGGGAATTCACCTGACGCTGAAGTTTCTGGGTCAGATCTCCGATGAGCAGGTAACCCAGGTGAAAAGGGCGCTGGGACAAATGACGCGGTTTGAGAAGTTCACTATCCAAGCCAAAGGCTTCGGCTTCTTCCCCGATGCAAAACGCCCCCGCGTTTTCTGGGCAGGGCTTGATGCGCCACCTGAGCTGGCCCGCCTTGCATCGGAAGTTGAAAGAGTGATGGCACCGCTCGGCTTTCCGCCCGAAAACCGCACCTTTAAGCCCCACCTGACGCTTGCGCGTTTCAAAGTTCCTCGCCCGCAACCAAAGCTGCAAGAACTGCTGGCCCAGGAAGGCGATCCATCCCTGGGAACTTTCGAAGTTTCAGAATTCTTCCTGTGGGAAAGCAAGCTATCGCCGCAAGGAGCCGAATACCGGAAGGTTGAACGTTTCCCTTCCACCGCCTGACCCCGGTCCGCATTTGCGATACAATAAAAGGCCATGGTCCAAACTCTGTTCGGCCCGCAAGAACAAAAAAGCAGTCTCTTTAACCGGCTGAGGAAGGCGGTTGCTTCAACCAAAAGCCAGCTTGTCGAGCGGATCGACCAGGTGACTGAAGGCCGGCAAACCATTGACCCTGCCCTGCTTGATGACCTTGAAGCGACGCTGATCATGGCTGACTTGGGCGTCAAGACGTCTGGAGACATCCTGGCCAGCGTGCGCGAACAGGCGAGTCGCGGAAAGCTCCAGAATCCGCGGGAAATCCGAGGTACCGTCGAGCAGGAACTTCTCAGAATACTGGAAAATCCCGGCAACGGCTCAAGCAGGCGTGCTGAAGCGAAGAAGCCGCCGGAGGGCCAGCCGGAGGTTGTCCTCGTCGTTGGCGTGAACGGGGTGGGAAAGACAACGAGCATCGCCAAACTTGCCCTGTACTATAAGGACCGGAATCGAAAGCCCTTACTCGTGGCGGCTGACACGTTCCGGGCGGCCGCCATCGAGCAACTCGATGTGTGGGCTTCGCGCCTGGAAATGCCGATCGTCAAGCAGAAAGCGGGCGCCGACCCTACTGCCGTGCTCTTTGACGGACTCAAGGCAGCCAAGTCGCATCATTTTGATCCTGTCATCGTGGACACAGCCGGACGCTTGCACACCAAGTACAATCTGATGACCGAGCTCGGCAAAATGTGCCGCATTGCCTCGCGGGAAGTGTCCGGCGCTCCCCACCAGGTTCTGCTGGTCATCGACGCCACAACCGGCCAGAACGGTCTGTCCCAGGCGCGCCAGTTCACCGAACATGCGGGAGCCACCGGCATCATTCTGACCAAGCTCGACGGAACCGCCAAAGGCGGCGTGGTCGTCGCTATTGCGCGCGAACTTGGGCTGCCCATCCAGTTTGTCGGCATCGGAGAGAAGGTCGAAGACTTAATCCCCTTCAGCCCGCAAGACTTTGTCGCCTCTTTGTTCGAAACCCAAGCTGACTAGCCTCCTCAACTCGGGTTGTTTCTTATCTGATTGAAAAGCAACACCATTGGAATCGAGAACCTGCCTATCGGCAGGTTTCCCTGAAAGATAGCTGCGCGCATGTGTCTCAGTCCACAAAGCAGTCGGGGGTTATTTGCGGCTGATTGGGGAGATTACCCGATTGCCCGTTTCCCGACCGTCCTTTATGGTGGGTGTGAAGAGCCAAAAGCTGTTAAGGGAAATGCTGACGGGGCATGAGGGGATTCCCGGGGTTTTGCCGTGGTCAAAAGGTTTTCCTGGATTCGAGTAGAAGCGTCGAGCCTGAGCAGACTTTTCAATGCGGGAATGCTTTGCAGGCTCCCACGGTGAGCATTCGAAAGAGATCGGATTGAGGTTGGAATGATTGCCAATCAACGGCCAGCTTTCCGGTCCAGCCACGGCCCGTCAGGTGTCTCGATTTTGCGCAAAGCACCTGTCAGAATGACTTGTCCTGCACATAACTTGCTTGCTCCACTCCAATTCCGCTTTGAATCAAAATCCGCCGAATGGCAATCCCCTTCAACGGGAAAACACGAATCTGCCGGCTTCCCGTACAGGGTCCAAGAATCCAGCACAGGTGTTCTAATTACAAGGCTGAACTGAACAGCCGTTGCCTAAGGGCGGGTTGGAAATCATGAGGGTGCCGAGAGGGCAGACTAGTCACCGACATCGGTTATCTTCAACGGGGGAAGCGCATGAAGGAAGAGCAAGTTGTCACGTTCTGGTTTTACAGCCGAGACAGGGATTTCGCGGAAGTTCTGGCCCGAGCCTTGGGACCGGGTTATGAGGTTCTCCAAGGCGACCTGGACGATACGAAAGGCATGACCCAGGCAGGCCGGGAAGTGGATGCGATCCTTTTGGATGCTTCTTCCGAGGAACCGGAGGCTTACCAGGACATTCTGCGCTCGATGAAGGCCCGGTTGAAATCTTCTCCGGTGCCACCTCCGATGATCGTGATGCTCCATGATGACGAACAGGAATTGAACCGAACTTTCATCGAGAATGGCACATATGAAACACTCGCCAGCCCCCCGGACATCCTGGAACTTCGCCTGGTGCTGCGGCGGGCGCGCCGCTACCATCAAATCGAAGTCGATCTCAGCCGATCACGTTCCAGGCAGCAGTCCCCAGGCCAGTTGAGAGAACTTGTGGGATGCACCGAAAGCATGCAGCAGGTCTTCCAGATTGCACGGAAAGTAGCCACATGCGACGTCAGCGTCCTGATCACCGGCGAAACCGGGACAGGCAAGGAATTACTTGCGCGCGCGATCCATCGGCTGAGCCCGCGTGCTGCCGGGCCTTTTGTTGCGTTTTCCTGCGGCAACCTCCCGGAGACGCTCATCGACGATGAACTCTTCGGCCACGAAAAAGGAGCGTTCACCGGCGCCATCGCCGCGCGTCGCGGGCGGTTTGAGGTTGCCGACCAGGGCACGATATTCCTGGATGAGATTGGAGACCTGGCTCCGGCTCTGCAGGCCAAACTGCTTCGAGTTCTGCAGGAGCGATCCTTCGAACGCCTCGGGAGCAGCACATCACTGAATGCGGATGTTCGCGTTGTCGCTGCAACCCATCGAAGTCTGGAGGAGATGGTCCAGGACGGCCAGTTTCGAATAGACCTCTACTTCCGGCTGAATGTCGTTCAGCTCAAAATACCCCCGCTACGGGAACGCCGGGAAGACATCCCGCTGCTTGTGCAGCACTTCCTGCGGCAGTACGCAAAGCAGTTCGGCAGAGAAACGGACCGGGTCTCTCTGCCTGCGATGCATGCGCTGGAAGAACATTCCTGGCCGGGCAACGTACGGGAACTGGAAAACGTTATGCAACGCGCCGTCGTCCTGGCTGAGGGGAAAACCATCGAAGTCAGGAACCTGCCCGAAAAAATCCACAACGGCGTCGTCCGGAGCTCGGCATCGAGCCTCTATGAAGAAGAAGTCCAGGAATTCAAGCGCCGCCTGGTCCTCAGAACATTGAGGGAATGCAGAGGAAACAGGACAGAGGCGGCCCGGCAACTTGGAGTCACTCGGAGTTGCCTCCATCGCTTGATCAGCCAGCTTAACGTCCTTGCGCAGGACGAAATCCATCCCGTCCCGGAAGGCGGCAACCACGCATGTGAGTCGCTGGTTGGCACCGGATCCCGATAAATTCCGCGCAAACCAGGCAACCCATCGGCATCCCGGAAGTCTGTTTCCTCCTGGACTCCACGAATAAGGCGCGCCCAAAACCTTCTCTGCTGCAAATGCGGCCACAGACTTGCTGGTGACCAATGGACGAGAAACTTGCCGCGAGGTGCGCAACGCCTCATCCCAGGGGGATTGTGTCGAGAATTGAAAGGTGCAACCCATGGCGCGCCGGATGAATCCAATAGGCCGAGGAGATTCTTGCAAAGAGTCGGTTTTGGTAGCATATTACAATTAGTGAGGGTTAGAGCGCATCGCCATGAGAACACTTCCTGATCTGTCGGCGCGATTCCAGGGAGGAAAGTCCATGATAACAGTGAGAAGAGTACTTTACACAAGCCTGCTTTTGGCTATGGGTTCTGCTTGCCTGCCCCTTGCCGCACAGCAGAACAACCCCGCCAACTCTAACAGCACGGCTGTCACTAGCACCTCCAGCGCCAATGAAGCTGCCGCCAAGAACGAGTTCAGCAACATTGTTTTGCCAGCGGGCAGCATGTTGCACGTCAGGCTGCAAACCACGCTGACCTCAAAGACCAACAAGACAGGCGACAAATTCACCGGGTACGTTGATCAGCCGGTGACCGCAAACGGCCAGACAATTGTTCCTGTGGGCAGCCTGGTGGACGGGCACGTGG
>JAKAWN010000385.1 GCA_021827245.1 Acidobacteriota bacterium
CTCGAGCGCTTTCAAGCCACCCTCCACCCAGCGTCCGCGCCACAGCAGCACGGTCTTACGGTTGGTATCCAGTGCCTGGGCGATGGCGTGATTCGCCATCCCCGTAGCCGCCATCAGGACGATACGGGCGCGCAACACCAACTTCTGCGGCGTGCCCCGCCCTCGGGTCCATTGATTCAGTATGGAGCGTTGCTCGTCGGTCATTCTCAAAGGCTTTGCAGGCTTCCACATAAACGAAGCCTAACACGATTCGATGCGATTGTCCATCTATATAAGTGGCATATGACTAGCTGCTGTGTCATGGACCAGCCTGCCCATGTGGAGGCGTGGTATTGCGGCAGCGATTCTTTCCCGCAACGGCCCTTCGTGGCGGGTCACCTGCGTCGGGCAAGTCTGGAGTGCGAAGCCGGCGGCCAGCAGGATTTATCTCCCGGACCAGCTCGGCCTGGCGTTCGGCAGGGTGGCGAGTCAGCTCGAAGCGAAAGGTCACTGGATTGTGGTCCCAGATGGCGAGGCCGGTGGAGTTTTCCAGGTTCCAATGGCTCAGCAGGCACTCCCGGATGTTGCAGATAGGTTCCTCTGCAGCGCTATGAGCCCGCCGGCCAGTAATGGTGTGGATTACCCGGAAAATAACTCGGGCGCAAATCTTCCATCATCCCTGGATGAGCAGGATTGTGGACAGGATCCGCCTGCCCCAGAATGTCCATAACGCGTTTCATGCTGAAACTATCGATTGAGGTCCGGCCCATCTAGGCAAGCAAGTCTCGGACAACGAGGGAAGTCGTCCTCGGCCAGGCTTTTACCACCTGACTGAATGGGTACAATATTCGCCAGATAAATATCCGTTATGAAAACCATAAAAAATAATCGCTATTGCTCTGTTGAGCGAGCGTGCTAAGTTTCATATCCATAGGATATCTGTAGCCCTCAAGTCGGGTTCCATGGAACCTGGGGCCATCATGAAAGCGGAATATCCCAACTCGGGTCTCCCCACTGCGCAAGGTCTATACGACCCACGTTTTGAGCATGACGCCTGTGGTATCGGTTTTCTGGCTAACATCGCGGGCCAGAAATCCCACGACATCATTACCAAAGGTATTCAAATTCTGATCAACCTCACCCACCGTGGGGCCTGTGGTTGCGACCCGGAGACGGGCGACGGCGCGGGTATTCTAATCCAGATTCCGGATACGTTCTTCCATCGCGAGTGTGCAAGGCTAGGTTTCACGCTTCCTCATCCCGGTGAATATGGCGTTGGCATGGTGTTCCTGCCTGTGGAACCGCACGAGCGAATCCTCTGCGAAGGCATCATCGAAAAGATTGTGCGCGAGGAGGGCCTTGCCGTGCTTGGCTGGCGGGATACTCCCGTAGACGCCAGACGGATCGGCCGTCTGGCACGCAGCACGCAGCCCTATATTGAACAGATTTTCATCCGGCGAGCACCCGGCATGGACCAGGACACTTTGGAGCGAAAGCTTTATGTGATTCGTCGCCTGGCAGAAGCAGAAGTAGCGCGCGCCAACATAAGCGGAAAAGGTCAGTTCTATATCCCTTCGCTTTCCACGCGCACCATTGTATATAAGGGATTGCTGCTGGCGCCGCAAATCACCCACTTCTATGTGGAGCTTTCGGACTCCGAGGTGACGAGCGCGCTCTGCCTTGTTCACCAGCGTTTCTCCACGAATACCTTTCCGACATGGCCACTCGCGCACCCTTTCCGCTACCTGTGCCACAACGGTGAGATCAACACTCTGCGTGGCAACGCGAACTGGATGCATGCCCGGCAATCAGTGCTTTCCTCACCCATGTTTGGTGAGGACATCAAGAAACTGCTGCCGATTATTGCGCCGGGCGGCAGCGACTCGGCAAACCTGGACAACGCGGTGGAACTCCTCGCTCTTGCCGGGCGGTCCTTACCACACGTGATGGAAATGCTTGTTCCGACGGCCTGGGAGAACGATCCGACTCTGCCTGAGGACGTCAAGGCTTTTTACGAGTACCACGCTTCGTTGATGGAGCCCTGGGACGGGCCGGCCGCCTTGGCGTTTACCGACGGGCGGGTGATCGGAGCCAAGCTCGACCGCAACGGACTGCGTCCCATCCGGTATCTGGTAACGACCGATGGGCTGGTGATTATGGCCTCCGAAGCGGGCGTGCTGCCCGTAAAGCCGGAGCACGTCCTGTCGAAGGGAAGACTCGGACCCGGCCGCATGTTGCTGGTCGACACTGAGCACGGACGCCTCATCTCAGACGAAGAAATAAAGGCAGAACTGGCCGCGCGGCAACCATACGCACAGTGGCTGCGCGAAAACCAGATCACACTCCATAAACTCCCTGCGCCGCCGAGAGTTCAGTCGACCAATCATGACACGCTTTTGATGCGGCAGAGAGTCTTCGGCTACACTGACGAAGACCTCCGCCTGATCATGCTGCCCATGGCCATGCAAGGCCAGGAGCCTATTGGCTCAATGGGCACGGACACGCCGCTCGCTTGCTTGTCAGACAAACCGCAACTGCTATTCCATTACTTCAAGCAGATGTTTGCCCAAGTGACAAATCCAGCAATTGATCCTATCCGCGAAGAACTGGTCATGTCCCTGACCGGCTATATCGGTTCTGAGGGGAACATCCTGGACGAAACTCCAAAGCATTGCCATACTTTAAAACTCCTTGATCCTATCCTGACCAACCGTAGTCTGGAAAAAGTCCGCCGAGTCAGTTGGGGCGATTTCCTTGCGATCACCCTGCCGATGCTTTTCCGCGTGGATGGTGGGGCAGAGATGGAAAGGGCGCTGGAAAACCTCTGCCGCAGTGCTTCGCTGGCGGTCAAGTCAGGGTACACGCTCCTGATTCTCTCTGACCGCGGCGTGGATCACGAGTATGCGCCAATACCCAGCCTGCTGGCGCTCTCGGCGGTCCACAATCACCTGGTGCGGGAAAAAACGCGCAACCAAGTGGCGCTCATTGTCGAGTCTGGCGAACCGCGCGAAGTGATGCACTATGCCCTGCTAATCGGGTACGGTGCCAGCGCAATCAACCCTTACCTTGCCATCGAAGCATTGGAGCATGTTTTCAAGCACGGTTATTTCCCACCGGATTTTACCTTTGACCGGGTTCTTAAAAACTATCTTAAGGCGGTGGACAAAGGCCTCCGCAAGACCTTCTCAAAGATGGGCATCTCGGCCCTGCAGAGTTATTGTGGCGCGCAAATCTTTGAAGCCATCGGGCTTAATCGTACCCTGGTGGACCGTTATTTCACCGGAACGCCTTCGCGCATCGAGGGTGTGGGAACTGAAGTCCTGGCCCGCGAAGCGCGGATGCGGCACGAGATGGCCATGCGGCCACCCAGGTTTACGGACACCGAACTGGAAGTCGGCGGGAACTATCAGTACAGAATTCGAGGAGAGCGGCACCTTCTTAATCCGCTCACCATCAGCAAGCTCCAGCACGCCGTACGACAGTCGAGCTTCTCAACTTTCCAGGAATTCACGAAGATAGTGAACGACCAGAGCCGCGAGATGCTGACGCTCCGGAGCCTGCTGGAATTTCGCTCGGCCGGTCCTCCAGTGCCGATCGACGATGTCGAGCCCGCCGCGCAGATTGTCAAACGCTTTGCGACCGGCGCCATGTCGTTCGGTTCCATCAGCAAAGAAGCTCACGAAACGCTGGCCATTGCGATGAACCGGATCGGCGGCTATTCGAACACCGGTGAAGGCGGCGAAGACGAGGCGCGCTTTCGGCCCGATCCCAACGGCGATCTGCGCCGAAGCGCGATCAAGCAGGTGGCCTCGGGCCGTTTCGGAGTGACGGCACACTACCTGGTCAACGCCAACGACTTGCAGATCAAGATCGCGCAAGGTGCCAAACCCGGCGAGGGCGGCCAGTTGCCCGGCCGTAAAGTGGACGAGGTGATCGCACGCGTTCGCCACTCCATTCCAGGCGTGGGGCTGATCTCGCCTCCACCGCACCATGACATTTACTCTATCGAAGATCTGGCCCAACTGATTTACGATCTCAAGAACGTCAATCCCCAGGCGCGGATTTCGGTAAAGCTTGTGGCTGAAGCCGGGGTCGGCACGGTGGCAGCAGGCGTGGCAAAGGCGCACGCCGACGTCATCCTGATCAGCGGCTACGACGGCGGAACCGGTGCATCCCCGCTCAGTTCCATCCGGCACGCCGGAATTCCCTGGGAACTGGGTTTGGCCGAGACGCAGCAGGTGTTAGTGATGAACGACTTGCGCAGCCGCGTGCGCCTTCAGGTGGACGGCAAGCTGGCTACCGGCCGCGATGTCGTGATTGCCGCGCTGCTCGGCGCAGAGGAGTTTGGATTCGCCACTGCCCCGTTAATCTCAATGGGCTGCGTAATGATGCGAAAGTGCCATCTTAATACCTGCCCGGTCGGGATTGCCACGCAAAACCCGGCGCTCCGCAAGAGGTTCCAGGGTCAACCCGAACATGTAATCAATTTCTTCTTTTACATCGCGGAGGAGATCCGAGAGATTATGGCGCAATTGGGCTTCCGTACCCTGGACGAAATGATCGGGCGCGTGGACTGCCTCGTCAAACGCGACGTTTCCGATCATTGGAAGGCCCGGGGCCTGGACTTCTCCTCCATCCTTTACAATCCGCCGGTTCCGACTCACGTCGGGCGTCGTTGCCTGATCAGGCAGGACCACGGCCTCGAGCAGGCACTCGACTACAGACTTATCGACCTCGCTCGCGAGGCGATTGAGAACCAGACTCCGGTGACCTTCACCCTTCCGATCCGCAACGTCCACCGGACTGTGGGCGCCATGCTGAGCGGAGAGATTGCACGGCAATTCGGCTCCGAAGGCTTGCCTGAAGATACTATCCGCTTTGCTTTTCACGGCTCTGCCGGCCAGAGCTTTGGCGCGTTTCTTGCGAAGGGAATCACGCTGGAACTCGAGGGCGAGGCCAATGATTACGTGGGCAAGGGGCTTTCGGGTGGCAGACTGATCATATATCCGCCCCGTAACGCGCCCCTGCTCCCCGAGCAGAATATTCTGATTGGCAACGTGGCCCTTTACGGGGCAACTAGCGGTGAGGCCTTCTTCAACGGTATGGCCGGTGAGCGGTTCGCAATCCGCAACTCCGGCGCCGTGGCCGTGGTTGAGGGCGTGGGTGATCATGGTTGCGAGTACATGACCAGAGGAACGGTAGTGGTGCTGGGGCAAACTGGCCGCAACTTTGCCGCCGGGATGACAGGTGGGATTGTCTACGTGCTGGATGAAACGGATGAGTTCAAAACCGTATTTTGCAATCGTGCTACGGTGGACTTGGACCCTGTCATCGCGACGGAGGACATTGACACTCTTCAGTCGCTTATTTCCCGCCATGCGGAACTGACTGGCAGCCCGCGGGCGAAGTGGATTCTGGACAATTGGGACGTCATGCTGCCGAAGTTCGTCAAAGTTTTCCCCCATGAATATAAGCGAGTGCTCGGCATCAGTCGCGCCAATGAAGGGCTGGTGGCGGCTGGAGTGGACAGCTCGCCCAAGGACCGGAAGGTGAATCATGGGTAAAGTCACCGGCTTCTTGGAATACGAGCGCGAGACTCCTGCACGGCGCCCGGTTTCCACACGAGTCAACGACTTCCTTGAAGTCTACCAGGAATTCCCCGACGAAAAAGCCCGGGTGCAAGGGGCTCGTTGTATGGATTGCGGAGTTCCCTTCTGCCATACGGGCTGTCCCCTCAACAACATTATCCCGGAATGGAATGACCTCACCTACCAGGACCGCTGGAGAGAAGCCATTCGCACCCTCCATGTGACTAACAATTTTCCGGAGTTTACCGGTCGCCTGTGTCCGGCGCCCTGCGAGGCCTCCTGTGTGCTGGGAATCAGTGAGCCGCCTGTCGCGATTAAGGCAATCGAGAAATCAATTATCGAGCACGCTTTTCGTGAGGGCTGGATTGTTCCTGAATCACCTTCGCATCGGACCGGCAAGCGTGTAGCGGTGGTGGGTTCCGGACCTTCGGGCCTCGCGGCGGCTCAGCAGTTGAACCGCGTGGGCCATTGGGTGACGGTTTTCGAGAAGGCGGACCGCGCCGGGGGACTGCTGCGCTATGGGATCCCGGACTTCAAAATGGAGAAGTACGTCCTCGACCGGCGTCTCCAGCAGTTGGAACAGGAAGGTGTCAAATTCCAAACGGGCGCCCACGTGGGGCAAAATGTCCTGGTCACGGACCTTCAGAAGGAGTTCGACGTTATTCTCCTGACCGGAGGGGCTGAAAACCCGCGCGACATGCAAGTTCCAGGCCGGGAATTGCTGGGCATACACTTCGCCATGGAGTTCCTTCCGCAGCAAAACAAAGTTGCGGCGGGAGACGCCGTGCAGGGCCAGATCTTGGCCACCGGCAAGCGGGTGGTGATCATCGGCGGCGGTGACACAGGTGCCGATTGCCTTGGGACCGTTCATCGGCAAAAGGCGCAGTCAGTGTACCAGTTGGAAATTATGCCTGTCCCGCCTCTCGAGCG
>JAKAWN010000386.1 GCA_021827245.1 Acidobacteriota bacterium
CTCGGCATCATCTATCAGACACTCAAGAACAACTGGGTCTTCGAGGATTTTCCCAACTTTGTTTTGGCCAAGGCCAAAGCTTAACAACGACTTCTGCTCGGTTGGAGTAGACAAACATCATAGGAGACTGATTATAGCGGAAGCAGTTACTCAGGCTTCCGGTCGGATCCCGGTCATCGGTCAGGTAAATGACTTTTCTGCAAAGCACGCTATGGAAACAGCTCTGGCTGCCCAGCGGGCTGGTGTCAGCGCTGTTTCTGTGTCCGTCCCCCGCTTGTTCCCCTTGGCAGAGCGTGATATGTTTCGTTACTTTGATCGAATCTTGCGAGCAATTGATATCCCGCTGGTGGTTCAGGATTTCAATCCGGGCGGCCCGACCGTAAGCTTGGAGTTCATCAAGAACCTGCACCGAACCCATCCGCACTTCCGTTATATCAAGCTCGAGGAGCCATTAATGGCTTCCAAGGTCCACGCCATCCGTCAGGAAACCGCGGGAAATGTCGGGGTTCTGGAAGGCTGGGGAGGGATGTATATGCTTGAGCTGATTCCTGCAGGAATTGTAGGTGTTATGCCCAGCCTAGGTGCCGCGGATATCCTGGCGCTAGTCTTTAAACTTGTGGAAGAAGGGTATGAGGATGAGGCTTACCAGATCTTCCAGTCTGTATTGCCACAAATTGTCTTCAGCCTGCAGAACGTGGAATTGCTCCACCACGTCGAGAAGTCGCTTCTTCTGGCTCGAGGCATCCTTAATGAGGCTGTCGTTAGGGATTCGGGTCTCGAACTCAATTCTCATGATCGACAGCACATTCTTTTCATGAATAGTAAGATTCTGGCGACTCTCGACAAGCTTAATCTTTCTCGAAACCCAGCCTCTACGTCCAGTACAGCTAGGTTATGAGCCTCTTTACAGAAGAGATGTGTGGAGTGGTCTAGGACCAATGCGCCTACCTTGGTTGCTCTTTCGAGCCAGCCCTCTTCTTCGATACCTGCAGTCTTGAGCGTATCCAGCATTTGCATACGACAGCCATGCATCTGCTCCAATCGGGCGTGGATATTGCCACAATCGCTCTCTGGCTCGGACACGAAAGCATCGAAACAACCCACGGCTACGTGGAGGCAGACCTCGCTTCCAAGCAGAGGGCATTGGAAAAACCGGCTCCCGCGCAGGGTCCAAATTCAGCGCTTTCAGCCCCAAGATGAGCTTCTGCGGTTCCTTGCCGGACTCTGATTATTCCGAGTTGGTTCACATGAAGACCAGATTTCAAGCACGATCTCCTCCTACACTCGGAATAATCCGGACCTCGGAATAACGATCTGGTGGGGGGCGGATTGATGTGTTTTCCCACAGCGAAATCCGTACGCGGCTGGTTTGCTAGCCGTGGAAGGGGCATCGGCCAAACGGGAAGGGGGTTCCGACACTGCTTGTTGTTTTCTGCGATGGCCCGATGAAGAGGTAGTTCCGGTCTTCGGAAAGATGGGCAGGGCATTGCGACCAAATAGTTGCGATGCGCCTGAGCCACAAACAATAAGGTCCACTCACTGGTGGCAGCGAATATTGCGAGCAAGTGCGGAAGAGTTAACCAAGCTATTAACCAGGGCAACAGCAAATAGGCCGAGAAGGAAAAAACAAGCCAGGTGTTTTCCCATTCCCACCTCCGTGTGAATTTCATCGGCAACATGAAACTGCCCTGTAGTAGCCCAGCGGTCAAAACAAACCCGTAACCTGTCAACATCCCGTGCGACATATTTGCCCGTTCCCTCGATTTCGCCTCGGCCTGAGTGCCTGGAGTGCTTGTGATGATATCCACATTGAATTACTCGAAGGGTCGCAGATTGGCGTCAGCCCATTCACCTCCATGGGCCTCCTTTTCGCTCCAAACGAATTCATGAACCTCTGTGCGAATCGAGTAATTTCCAACTCCATTTACTCGTATTCAACAATCGCCATTTCAAGAGCGTCGAAAGGCTCAATATCAAATTCTACGAACGCGCCTACGGTCCTGGATGGAATCGTCCTGCGATCCGGGACTCGGGCCACACGGGTAACGCGTTGCCTTGATGGTACTTGTACTCGCACTTTAGCTCCGACTGGAATCTGGGGAAGTTCATCCTGCATGTTCGTCAGAGTTGCTAACAGACGGTGGCTTTCAGGTTGGTGATATAGTGTCATCTCGACTGAAGAATGCGCATCGACCTCAAAGTAAAGGGGCCTAGGCAATACACGCCGTAGCATTGAAACGAATAGCTTGCCATTTACGGAATGATTTCCAGATTCAATTGGACCAGCTACCCATACGGTTTTCCCTTGTCCGTGCGAATTCATAACCAACCCGGGATTGGTCCCCGGTGTTAAATTCGGCGGATCACTTATTATTTGAGCAAAGTTGCTCTTTATCACATTGATAGTTTCCGGGTCTACAAAAGGCAATGTTACGATTGCCAAGACTTCTGTATTTGGCATAGCTTCTGCAAGCACCATTTGACCCCTGTATATCAAGTCACTCTGAGGCCATACAACTTTTTGCAGTTCTTTGTCGGAAGGTGTTAAGTAAGTAACAAGGTCCCCCAGTTTTCCTTTGTATCGCACGCCAAGAATGTCCTCAAGCAGAAACCTTGCCCCGGCCTTATCAAACCGATCTAGAGAGGAGGGACCGCTCGCGTACAGCACCCCACCCTGCTGCACAAACTTACGAAAGATTGCCGCCTGCTCGTTAGTCATTTCCAGCACGTATGGTAGGATCACGGCCCGATAATCATTCAGCTGATTCAGCGTCTCGTTAGTGATTAGGCCGAACGGGATATGCGCTTCTCGTAAAAATCGCGCCGCCCCGTTTACCGCTTTAAAGTGAGGAATTTCATTCACTGCGCGAAGATCCTTGACATGGACTCCATGTTCTTCAGGGTTGTACATCGACTCTTTGTCGTAATAAATCGCAACATCTGCGAGCATCGTACCACCAAGGTAGGGTTCGTAAAGTGCCTTATCCGCGTTAATCTTCCCGAGGATGTCATAGACTCTACTGTCAATGGTGCCATCATAATTAATCGCGTCGATTGTAAGCATGGCGGCTGAGTACATGTCGGGAAGGAACGATTCAGCTTTGAGCTTCGCCATTGGTTTTATTGTGACGAAATCCGTTAGGTTGCTCGTGCGAGATGTCATAAAGGTAAAAGGGTGAACCTGTGTCAACCCGTTGAAAGCCTTGCACACGAGTGAAAACTGGCCCATGCCTCCGTAGAAGTCACCCCCGACATAGTCACATGCCTCCGTACCCAGCTTTAACGAAACACCGGCTTCCCAATTAGAAAAGACTGTTCCGAACTGCTGCTCTACAGTTATTGGGCGAACACTCTTCACTGTTTTCTTAAACTCTTGAGCAAATTCAAGCAGCCAGCGTTCTCTGGCGGCTTGGAAGGTCCTCCAAAGTGGGTCATCCCAATCAACAACACGTGGTGGCTCGGAGTTGTACTCTTTCCGAAACCGCTCGATGCAATATGGACAATAACAAACTCCCGGCCAGATAATCATGTCATTAAAAATTCCCTCGAAGTCATAGTTTGTAACTAGCTCACGTGCCAGGGCTAAGGCGTACTCGCGGTATGGCGTATTGGGACAGGTATATCCGTAACGTCCTCGAAGGACAGCGTCCTCACCTCCCTCCGGCTGAAACCTCCACTGGGGGTGTGTATCAAAAGCGTGGTTATCCCAGATCACGTGAAAATATGCAATGCGGTGCAGACCGTGACTTTTGCACTGCTCCATTACTTCGCCGAAATAGTCTCGTCCTTTCATATTGCGGTCCATAGTCCCAATTTTCGTGCGCCACAAGCACAAGCCTGCGCAGGAGATTGCGTACTGCATCAAAGCCTGGAAGCCAGCCTGGGCTATTGTAGAGACATAATGAACCGGATCAAACCTACTCAGTAGAATTGGATTCCAATCGGGGACGTGAGTGTCGACTAGCAGACGGCGATATACTGTCGTCGGCCACGTGCCTTTTTTCTGCAATGCGTTAGCCTCCTGCGCCTTGCTGGCTCGAGGGTCTCGCGTTTCAAGAGCAGCACTGGTCAAACCGGATAACACAATCTTGTTAAAAGACCTTCTATTCATGACCACCCCCAGGATCAATGGGCTTTGCGTTTTTATTGATCGTCGAATTCAGGCATCGTAGGAGACCATTCCCGGCTGAGCTATCCGTTGTCATAGCTCCCTGCGTCCCAGCTTCGTTCTTTGCTGCTGTACAAGAAAACAGCGTGCCTAGAATGACAGTCGTAGGGCTAACTGGACCTCGCGCGGATCTTCAGCTGAGACTACCTCCCCAAAGTTTCCAATCAGTTGGCCTGTACTGTTCGTTCCTGCATAACCAGTTGCGACACCACTGAAATTCGGGTGGTTCCAAATATTGAAAATCTCTCCGCGGAACTGAAGCCGGAACCTTTCTCCTATTGGGAAAGTCTTAAATAATGACCAATCCCATACTTCCTCGCCAGGCCCGCGAACGATCGACGTGCCACAATTCCCAAAGAAGCCAAATTCAGGCGCCGCGAATGCCCCCGTGTTAAACCATTCATTTAAGTTCTTGAGCCGACCAACGGTCCCAATGCAGTTGGGGCGGGTCGCTAAGCCTGCAGTGGGTGTCGCAAGTGAAATGGTTAGGGGGAAGCCACTTTCAAGAGCCGTCATTCCGGAGAATGTCCAGTGCCCCAGCGCCTGTCCCACAATGCCGCGGCGGTTCTTGAAGAATGGGAAGTTGTATATATAACTTGAGGCAAACATGTTGGTTCGGTCAGCCGGGGTCAGCCTCCCAAACGCTTGCGGCGGGATCGGAATCATCAGCCGGTTTCCGCCGTCGCGCTGGCACAAGCAGTGCCGCAGAAGGCGTGGAAAAACATCCCGTGGCGAGAAGGCACAAAGCGTCGGCTCCGTTCGTGGTTTGCTTTGCTTCGCGTCCGTCCGGCACATCGGGACGAAAAGCACACCCAGCCGCGTCCGGAGGAGTGGCTGCTCATCGAACGGCCGAAGGGAGAAGCCGGGCCCACGAAGTATTGGCTGTCGACATTGCCCGCGGAGACACAAATCCGGGACTTGGTCCGGCTGGCCAAGCGCCGTTGGATCATCGAGCGCAACTACGAAGAGTTGAAGCAGGAATTGGGACTGGGACATTTCGAGGGCCGGGGCTGGTGTGGGTCTCATCATCATGCGACCTTGTGCATCGCGGCGTATGTGTTCCTGGTGGCCGAGCGGAGCCGTTTTTCCCCCGCTGCCCGCGGCGGTCGACTGGAATTATCCTCGCCCGAAGCCCCGCCGGATTTCCGGCCGCGCGGCGCTGCCGGTTCGTACGGCACGGCATCATCCCTGGTCATTCGCCACGCTGCGCCTGACCATCGCGCAGATTTTGCTGCGGCGGCTTAAAGGCTGCCCGTATTACAGGACGCCATTGTTGTGACACAGTAGTAGTAGTAGCAGTAGTAGTACGTAGTCACGATATGGAGTATTAGGACAGGTATAACCATAACGCCCGCCTTCACCACCTTCCGGCTGAAGCCTCCAATCGGGATGCGTATCAAAGGCGTGGTTGTCCCATATCACGTGAAAATAAGCGATCCGATGAAGACCGCGACGTTTACACTGCTCCATAACTTCACCGAAATAGTCTCGACCTTTCAAATTACGGTGCATCGTCCCGATTTTTGTCCTCCAAAGATATAAGCCAGCACAAGAAATAGCGTACTGCACCAAGCATTCAAACCCAGCGCCAGCGATCGTGTCAACATAATCCACCCGGTTGAAGCATCTCAAAAGAACCGGATTCCAATCCGGCACGCGCGTGTCGACCAACAAACGGCGGTAAACCTGATTTGGCCATTTGGCAAACCTCTTCGTGATACCCGAAGATTTAACTTGTGCGGGTGGACCCGAAGCGATGGAAGGGGTTCTTAACCCGATGAGACCAGTGGTCAGGAGATTACTGAACGTCCTCCTGTTCATAGCAACTCTCCGTCAATGAATATGATTCATGCCTTAGCCGATTGGCAATGTACCGCAATCAAATCAAATTTCACTTTTCTGGGATCAGTATTCTATTGGTATTGGGTTGATTGACCTGCCCCCGGTCTTTGGTTGAATCATAATGTGAGTTCCGGCGTTGAAATCAATGCCTAGGTTGTGAAGGCGAGGGGCGGGGGGGAGACGCCCCTCGCGCCGCCCGCGCCGCGAACTCCTCCGGCGTTTGATACCCCAACGCGCTGTGCGGCTTGGCCCGGTTGTAATCCCTTCGCCACCTTTCGATCTTTTCCCGCGCCTCCTGCAATGTCAGGAACCAGTTCTCGTTCAAGTAGTCTTCTCGAAACTTACCGTTGAAGCTCTCGATGAAGGCATTCTGAGCCGGCTTCCCTGGCTCGATGAAATGCAGCTCGACGCCGTGCTCAAAAGCCCACTGGTCTACCACCCGGCTTTGGACGCGATCGGCCGACCAAATCTTGGTCA
>JAKAWN010000387.1 GCA_021827245.1 Acidobacteriota bacterium
GTTGGAACGGCGTGAACGGTTCGGTCACCGGCCTGTTCTACGGTGATCCGGGACAACTGGTTGCCCAATTGATCGGCGTGGCAACGCTGCTGGGCTTTGTCTTCTCACTCTCGTATATGTTGAACGTGTTCGTGGACTACATTGTGGGCCAGAGAGTTTCACCGCAAGCAGAGCTCGAAGGGCTGGACATTCCTGAAATGGGAGCTCTGGGATATCCCGAGTTCGTACTCAAGATGCAGGGTCCTGGAATGGCGACCGGCGCCGCATAGGCAGCCGGCGCCCGGGCCCGAGGCACTGGAATTCAATAAAAGGAGAGACCGATGTCAAGTGTAGCTTTTGAACTGGCGGTTCAGAATTATCCTGAGGCTGTTCCGGAAACCACCGAAGCCATTGCGGCGCAGCGTTCAGCTCTTCCGATGGAAATCTCAAGGAGGTTTTCCGAGGGCCTGGAACTCATGAACCATGGGGAACCCGCCGCGGCCGCCACATGCTTTGAGCAGATCGTGGAAATGTGTCCTGATTTTGCCGATGCGCACATAGGCCTCGGAATTGCCTATGCGGTCGTCGGCAAGGTCTACCCCGCTATGGACCACCTCGAAGAAGCCGCCAATCTGGAACCTGATAATTTCTTCGCGCACTTCAAACTGGGCCAGTTGTTGTTCAAGTTGCATGTTCCCGCGAAGGGATACGAGGAGATGCAGAAGGCGCTGGACTGTGCGACCTCAATCGAGGAACGGAAGCTTGTGGGGCAGTTGATCCATGAGCAGAAGCAGCGCGAAGAGAAAGGCCTGGGGCGACCCACGTGGAACCGCCCGTTTTCAACCAAAACTCTGCTGCTTGTAGCGGCAAGCGTTGCGTTTCCGATTTTATACATGTTCTTTGTCAGCCTGCATTAGGCGTGGAGGGTATGATGGCAACGGAATCAACCACTGTGAACATTCGATCGGCGTTCCTTGAGGCAATAAAGGAGCAGCGCATCGCCGTTGTCTGCGCGGCCGCTGTGGCCATCATGGCCATCGGCGTCTTTCATGCGCCGTCGGAACCGGTGTTTCTGGGCTGTGGCGGCGCCGTGACGATGCTGGTTTTCTGGGGATGCCTCAAGCGTGTTTTCAAGTCGTAAGGTATCAAACCTTTTGACCTGTGGGTTGTAGCCACCCGCTTCTTGCGTGTGGTCAGGTGGCTGCACTATTACCCGGAAACTTTGCGCATGAATATTTCACTCCAAGTTCTTTTCTTCCTGGCTCTGCTTATTCTGCTGGCTAAGGCCGCGGGGGGCCTCACCGCTCGCATCGGGCTGCCCGCCGTACTGGGCGAATTGCTGGCAGGAGTGGCGCTGGGGCCGACGTTCATCAACGTCTGGAAGTTTCCCTGGTTCGCGGTCTCGGGACCAGTGGGCGGCAGCGCTCACATTTCCCTTGCAGCGTTTATTAATGTACTGGCCGAGGTTGGTGTTGTCGTCCTGATGTTCCTGGCCGGGCTGGAGACGGACATCAGCGCCATGAAAAAAGCCTTTGGACCGGCTTTCTGGGCGGCCTGCGGCGGCGTCATCCTGCCCTTTGTCGGGAGCGCTGTTATCGCTCACGACCTGGGCTTTGCCTGGCGCGAATCGATCTTTATCGGCACTATTCTCACGGCCACCAGTGTTTCCATCACGGCCCAGACGCTGATGAATCTGAAGCAGCTCCGGTCAAAGCCCGGCGCCACCATTCTGGCTGCAGCCGTGATTGATGACGTCCTGGGACTGCTGGTTCTCTCCCTGGTGATTGCCGCCGAATCGCATATGGCCAGCATGCATTCAGGAAGCTCCGGGCTGCTGAGCTTTGGCTGGACGGCCGTCCGGATGGTGGTTTTCTTCATCTTCGCATTCCTGCTGGGCCCGCGTCTGATTCGGCTTTCCTTCAGAATCGCGCGGCATTTCATGGTGGAGCACACCTCGCTTGCGGCGGCTCTGGCTATCGGATTTCTGTTCGCCTTCCTGGCGCAATATGGCGGCGGAATGGCGGCGATCACGGGCTCGTACCTTGCGGGGCTGTTCATTGCGGCCAGTCCCGACGCTCATGCGGAGGTTATTTCTGAAATACGCTCCATGACCAACTCGTTCTTCGGCCCGCTCTTTTTTGCCTCGATTGGTCTTGAGATCAATGCCTGGTCGCTGGGTGGGCACATCGGTTTCTTTTTTCTGATTCTCATGATTGCAATTCTCGGCAAAGTGTTTGGCTGCGGGATGGGCGCGTGGCTGAACGGTTTTTCGGGCCGCGACGGGCTGATCGTTGGTGTGGGCATGATTCCCAGAGGCGAAGTCGGACTGATCACGGCCAACATCGGCTGGGCGGCTGGCATAGTCTCATCCGAAATCTATTCTCTGGTTATCGTTCTCGTCCTGGCCTCGACCCTGGTCACGCCACCACTGCTCAGTCTCTGTTTTGGCCGGGAACCGGCGGCGGCCGAAGTATCGGCGCCTTCAGGTAGTTTGGAAGGGGTTTCACCGGAGTCTTGAGCCGAACAACTGTGCAAAGCTTCGCGTACATGATTCCCAAGCGGGCAGGTAAGGCCTGAATTTAAATCGCGAAAAAGTCACAAGAAAGGGCTGACGATTATGAAAAAAATTGAAGCCGTGATTCAACCATCAAAGCTGGATGCAGTTAAAGACGCGTTGCATGAGCTTGGTATTCAGGGAATGACCGTGAGTGAAGTGCGCGGGCACGGGCGGCAGAAGGGCCACTCAGAAATTTATCGCGGCCACGAATACACAGTCGATCTGCTTCCCAAGATCAAGGTGGAATCGGTGGTGCCGGACGCTCTCGCCGAGCAAGCTGTAGAGGCGGTCATCAAAGCCGCTCGCAGCGGCAAGATCGGAGATGGCAAGATCTTTCTCTCGGACGTCAGCGACGCGATTCGCATCCGGGATAGCCAGCGCGGCGACCAGGCGCTTTGATCGCTTGCCAGCGTCCACTGCTGCTGATCGGCTGACTTCGCCCGTGTTGCTGGCCGGAGGCTGTGATCAAGGCGGCAGGCGTAACGGTGGGAATCGCCCGGCACGGCAGCCGGAGCGCTTCTCATGAGGCGTCGGGACGCGGTGCCCTTGCGCAGCAGGGGTGCCATCGATCATCCTTTCAGGGCTGCTCGTCTAGCGTTTCAGGAAAAGGATCAGGACGGCCAGCGCATAGACGAGAGCGGCTCCAAGCGAGTCCCAGGAAAAAAACAGGATTCTTTTCTTGGAGCGATACATCAGGGCGATGATGGTGATGGCCGTCATGGTCATGGCGGCGCATGCGGTTACGGCATGGGCGCCGGAGACAGCGCTCAACAGCGGGCCGCGCAGGAAAAAGACGTCGTCAATCGCCAGAATCACCAGGTTGAAGAGGTTGCTGCCCAGAACATTGCCGACCGCCAGATCAACGGCTCCCATCTGAAGAGCCGCCTTCCCCACAACGATTTCTGGCAGAGAAGTTGACAACGCAACAAGAATGCTTCCGACGAAGGTCCGGCCCAGGCCGGTGATGGCTGCAAGCTGGTCCGCCACATAGGGAAGATAAGTGGCCGCAACCACGATAATGAGGGCGTAAAACGCGAACCGGCGGTAGGCGCTGTGCTTTGAGACACGCTCGTAGCGGGCTTCCTCTTTTACTTCGCTCAGGAATTCGGCGATTCTCCTTCTCTCAAAATTGAACACCATCCGCATCGCGATCAGGTAGACCAGCGGGATCACGAGACTATAGAGGCCGATCCAGCCCAGTGCCGGAATCGACGGACCGGCCAGAAGGCTGATGGTCGTGAAGCCGAGCAGCAGAATCCCGAATGAAGCGGTCAGAATCTGTCCCCGGTGCGCCAGCGTTGAGATCGGCGCCACCTTTACTCCGACATCGAGCGCCGCCAGGATGAGAAGGTTGAACATGCAGCTTCCCAGGACGTCGCCGGCGGCAATGTTGGGTGAGTCGAAGATGGCCACCGAGCTGATGCCAGTGAAAAGCTCTGGCAACGAAGTTGTCGATGCCATCAGGACTACCCCGATCCATGTCCTTCCCATCCCCGTTTTTTCAGCGATCACGTCCCCGTAATGCGAAAGCCGCGCGCCGCTGTATAAAATAACAATTGTGCAGGCCAGGAATTGGAGCCAGATCTGCATTTACGCGGCCCTCGCCTGCCGCCGCATGAACCATTTCTCCATCTCAACGGCCCAGAAAATAACCGAGCTGACAATCAAGGTGAGAATCAGGTCAGGAACCGGCAGAGCCACGGTCTTGAAAATCGATTGCAGGAACGGGACATACACCAGGGCAAGTTGAAGGACAACCGTTAGTCCCACAGCGCCCAGCATGAGCTTGTTTGAAAGCAATCCGATTTGAAACAATGAGCTGCGCTCCGACCGGATGGCCATAACATGAGCCATCTGCGCAAGGGTCAGGGTTGTGAAGACCATCGTCTGCCATTTGGGATCGTTGGCCTGCCAATAGCCATCGGCAATACCTAACGAAAGGAGCCCCATCAGCAACCCGACCCAAATGGTGTGCCGGCCCATGCCACGGGCAAAGAGGCTTTCATTCGGCGGACGCGGCGGACGCCGCATCACGTCCGCTTCGGGAGGCTCCACGCCCAGCGCCAATGCAGGAAGCCCGTCTGTCACCAGGTTCATCCAGAGGATCTGAAGGGGAAGCAGTGGCAGAGGCATTCCGAAGAATGGGGCTGAAAGCATCAGCCAGATTTCGCCTGAATTTGTTGTCAGGATGTAGCGGATGAACTTGCGGATATTGTCATAAATCACCCGCCCTTCTTCAACGGCCGCGACGATGCTGGCGAAATTGTCATCCATCAGCACCATGTCGGCTGCCTCTTTGGAAACGTCAGTCCCGGTAATCCCCATGGCGACGCCAATGTCCGCTTTTTTCAGTGCCGGCGCGTCATTCACTCCGTCGCCGGTCATGGCGACAATGTGGCCGCGGCGATGGAGCCCCTCGACGATCCTGAGCTTGTGCTCCGGAGAGACACGGGCATAAACGGGTGTCGACTCCGTCATTTGTTCCAGTTCTTCCGCGGAAGTCCGTTCAAGCTGTGTTCCTGTCACGACGAAGCCGTTGTCGGAAATTCCAAGCTGGCCGGCAATATATCGAGCGGTCAGGGGATGGTCGCCCGTGATCATCATGGGTCGGATGCCCGCCGTTTTACAGGTGCCGACAGCAGGCCCAGCTTCCGGCCTCGGTGGATCAATCATTCCAATCATGCCGATGAAGGCAAGGTCGTGTTCCAGTTTGTCCGCTTCGGCTTTCGGCGGAGCCGATGACAGGCAGCGGAAGGCCACCCCGAGGACGCGCATCCCGTTCGCCGCCAGGCTGTCGTTCTCAGCAGCAAGGCGATCACGCCAGGTGTCGTCCAAAGGCACTTGCTGTCCGTTCACCCATACAGAATTCGACAGGCCCAAGAGGACGTCGACGGCTCCCTTGGTGAATGCGACGCAGGAAGCTCCTTCCTGGCAGGCCACCTGAACCCCTGGCGGGACCAAGTTGCGGTCAGTCAGAAGGCGGTGGACCGTCGTCATCCGCTTTCGTTCAGACGTGAAGGGAACCTCGCCAATCCGGGGCAGAAGCTGGTCCAGCTCCGGCTTCTTCAGGCCCGCGCGCGCTGCGGCCACAACCAGCGCGGTTTCCGTGGGATCGCCCAAGGGAACGGATGGGTTCTGCCCACCCTCATTTGAACGCATCAGGGCGTCATTGCACAGCGCCGCTCCGGCCAGAAGCAAACTGAATCCCGGCTGGCCGAGCTCCGGAAAATCTTTGCGATAGTCTTCAGAGCTTCGGTCCGAGATTTCCACCTTGCGGCTGGCAAGCTGAAAGATGGTGGCTGCCATCTGGTTTTCGGTCAGTGTGCCGGTCTTGTCGGAGCAGATCACCGTCACCGATCCCAGAGTTTCGACCGCATTGAGTTTGCGAATCAGCACCTTCCGCTTGAGCATGCGCTGCGCGCCCAGCGTCAGCGCAATCGTCATGACAGCCGGCAACCCTTCCGGCACGGCGGCAACCGCGATGCTGACCGCCGTCAGAAAAAGGAGTTTGAGGTCTTCACCGCGCAGCCAGCCCAGCGCAAAAATCAGCAGAACAATCAGGAAGGCCGCAGCAGCCAGCACCTTTCCGAGCTGCCCAAGGCGCTTTTGCAGCGGCGTCGGCTGCCGTTTCACGGTTTGAATCATCCCGGCGATGCGCCCCAGCTCCGTGCGCATGCCGGTTTCCGCAACGATGGCTTCTCCCCGCCCCGCCGTGATGTATGTCCCCATGTAGACCATGTTGTGGCGGTCGCCCAGCGCCAGGTCTGCCTGGTCCAGTGCCTTGCTGGTTTTCCGGACCGGCAGCGACTCTCCCGTCAGGGCGGCCTCCTGCGTCTCGAGGTCTGCGCTTTCGAGCACGCGGCAATCGGCTGCCACAAAATTCCCCGCTTCCAGCAGAACAATATCGCCGGGTACCAGACCCACTGA
>JAKAWN010000388.1 GCA_021827245.1 Acidobacteriota bacterium
TCACCCGTGCGGCCCTTGACCCATACTACAGCGTTGCCGAACAGATGCTCGGGTCCAAGCCCTTGAGCCCGCCGGCAGGACGCGAAATGCCACTCCGGACCCAGGCGTTTTTGGCAGCGGCCGCAGCCTCAGGTCGGAAGGCGGAACTCGTTCCCATTGGGGTCTATACCGGACAGGATCGCTTGAACCCTCATAGCGGCGTTCCTCAAAGCGCATGTGATTATGCTGGCAACTGTTTGCTCGGTTGCAGCCAGCACGCCAAAAACTCGGTGGATATTACCTATCTTGCTATAGCTGAACGATGCGGCACCGAGGTGCTGCCACTACACCGGGTTGATAAAATCGAGCCTTCAGGCTCAGAAGGCTATCGTGTGCACTTCAGCCGCCTGGACCCGTCTGATCCCACACAGTCTGAGCCGGGGACGGTGAGCGCCCGGCAGGTCGTTCTGGCCGCTGGGACCCTCGGAACAACCGAACTTCTCCTTCGGTGCCGTGATGTCCATCGGACTCTTCCTCAGATTGGGCCTGCGCTCGGGTCGCGGTTCTCGGGAAACGGCGATTTCCTGCTGGCGGCCACCTTTGATGCCAACCGCCACGTCGATCCCGGCGCAGGCCCGAGCATCACGGCAGGGGCTGATTTTTCGACTGCGTCGAACAGGATTTTTGTCGAAGATCTGGGCTTCCCCGAATCGTTCATGTGGCTCTTGGAGGGTGCCATCCCGACATCAAACCGGCTGATGAGTCTGCTCAAGGCCGCTGCATCTTACGTGGCGGCCACCTTCGGAGCTGACCCCGGCCGCGTCGCATTCGAGGCTGACCGTCTGTTTCGAGGCGGGACCACGACACGCATGCTACCTTATCTGGGCATGGGTACGGACGCGGCAGATGGGCGCTTGAGCCTGAAGGATGGCCGAATCGATATCCAATGGAGCCACCGGAAGAGCCGCCTGCTGTTCCAGGAAATCGAGCAGGCGCTGGCAGAACTCAGCGATAAACTGGGTGGAAGGTACGAAACCAGCTTGTTGTGGCGATGGCCTCTGCGAAAGCTGCTGACGGCTCACCCTCTGGGTGGATGCCCAATGGGAGAGGATCAGGCTTCGAGCGTCGTCCGGCATCAGGGAGAGGTTTGGGGTTATCCGAACCTGTTCGTTGCTGACGGGTCCGCAATCCCTTCTGCGCTCTCTGTGAACCCGTCCTTGACGATCAGTGCCCTCGCAGAACGCGTGGCATTCTGGATGACCCATGGGCGCGAAATGGCAGCCAATGACGGTCAAGCTCCAATCAACTCATGATGTCTGTCTTTCGTTCCCCTGTTCTGTGGTTCTCCTTGCATCCGACCTTGTTTAATGGTATACGTGCAAGAGTCGAAACCTTTCTGGGCTAATCTGAATAGAAAAACAGGGGTAGTGATCGGACAAGCGCAGTCTGCATGCTAGTAACTCACTTGCTTCCCGGAGGGTCCATTATGGCTCGTCTTTCGATGCCCATTGAGAAGCTGAAGCAGCACTATACGGTGGTGGTGATCGGCTCCGGCTACGGTGCTTCCATCGCCGCCTCGCGGCTGGCACGCGCGGGCCAACAGGTCTGCGTGCTGGAACGTGGCAAGGAATTCCAGCCGGGTGAGTATCCGGATACGGAGCTTCACGCTCTCGGCGAGATGCAGGCCGAACTGCCTGATGGACACATCGGCTCCAAGACCGGGCTCTACCAATTCAATGTCAATGAGGACATCAATGTCTTTAAAGGATGCGGCCTGGGCGGAACGTCTCTGGTCAATGCCAATGTTGCGTTGCGCGCCGAGCCGCGCGTTTTCGACGACAAGAGGTGGCCCAAGGTTTTGAGAGACGATCTGGCGGCTGGACTTGAAGCAGGTTACGGCCACGCAGAGGAAATGTTAAAACCCGTCTCTTACCCCAGCTCAGGCTTCCATGTTCTGCCCAAGCTGGAGGCACATGAGCTATCAGCAAAGAAGATGGACATGCCCTTCGAACGAGCCCCTATTAATGTCAACTTCACGGTGAAAGGCACGAATCATGTTGGCGTGGAACAGCAGCCGTGCTCCTGCTGCGGCGATTGCGTGACCGGGTGCAACTACGCGGCCAAGAACACGCTGATCATGAACTACCTGCCCGACGCCAGGAACCACGGTGCGGAGATTTACACCGAAGTGGACGTGCAGTGGGTAGAACGGAGCGGCGGCCGTTGGCGGGTGCACGCCGAAGTGCTCGGCACAGGAAGAGAGAAATTCAATGCCCCGGAAATAACGGTCAGTGCCGACGTTTTGATCCTGGGCGCCGGATCGCTGGGATCAACCGAGATCCTGCTGCGCTCGAAGGCGCATGGCCTGGCGCTTTCCGGGCAGGTGGGCGAGAGCTTCACGGGCAACGGCGACGTGCTGGGCTTTGCTTACGACACGGCGCACGTAATCAACGGCGTGGGTTGGGGACATCACCGGCCGGGCGAGATTCCTCCCGTCGGGCCCTGCATCACCAGCGTCATCGACCTGCGCCAGCAGCCGCTGCTGGATGATGGCATGGTCATTGAGGAAGGGTCGCCGCCGGGCCCGGTCGCGGGATTCTTACCCGGAACACTGGCGGTGGCTGCCGAGCTGCTGGGACGCGGGGCGAAGACTGGTGTGGAGCAGGAGATCCGGGAAGGGGTTCGCCGGCTCGCAAGTTGGGTCGAAGGACCGTACCACGGCGCCATGCGGAATTCGCAGACTTATCTTGTGATGACCCACGACGACGGCGCCGGACGGATGGTGCTCGAGAATAACCGGCTGCGCATCCACTGGCCGGGTGTCGGCGGCCAGGCGATTTTCAAGAAAGTGAACGCACGCCTGGAGCAGGCTGCCGAGGCGCTGGATGGAACCTTTGTCGAGAATCCGCTTTGGTCCAAGCTGCTGGACAACAGCCTGATCACCGTGCATCCCCTGGGCGGATGCGTGATGGCGGAAGACGCCGCGGATGGCGTGGTGAACCACAAAGGGCAGGTGTTCTCTGCCGCTCAAGGAGCTGACGTTTACAAGGATCTCTACGTGATGGATGGCTCGATCATCCCGCGGCCACTTGGGGTGAATCCGCTTTTTACCATCTCGGCGCTCGCGGAGCGAGCTGTGGCTCTGGCGGCTCAAGATCGCGGCTGGGAAATCAAATATGACCTGCCTTCCGCGCCAAGCGAGCCGGCGCCGTCGCAAAAGGTGGGAATCGAATTCACCGAGACGATGAGCGGATACTTTTCAACCAGCGTCAAGGACGATTACCAGCGTGGCGAAGAACAAGGCAAGAAGGAGAACTCGTCCTTCACTTTCACGCTGACCATTGCTTCCGAGGACATCGAGGCGACTATTTCCGACCCGCAGCACGAAGCGCATATGATAGGGACGGTCATCGCTCCAGCGCTTTCGCCGCGCCCGCTGACGGTGAACAATGGAAAATTCAACCTATTTGTGGTTGACCCGATGGAGCCGGCAACGCGCCGCATGTGGTACAAGATGCCCCTGGCCGCCCAGGACGGCCGCATTTACTTTTTTGAGGGCTTTAAGCTGATTCGCGATCATCCCCTGACCGACGTGTGGGCTGACACCACGACCCTCTTCATCACGGTTTTGAACGGCACGGACAATCGCGCGCCTGTGCTGGGCAAGGGAATTCTCGTCATTCGCCCGCAGGACTTCCTGCGCCAGTTGACAACCATTCGGGCCACGAACGCACCGAATCTCACCAAGCGACTTGAGGCGGAAGCAAGCTTTGCCCGCTTCTTCCTGGGCGTGCTGGCCCAGAAATACGGCAGGATTTTCAGGACTCCGGGGAAGCCCTGACGGACGATAAGCAGGCACGAACGCCTGCGGAGACGCCTCTATGCCATTGCTCAGGGACACAATCATCCCCTTCCGCGCCGGCGACGGGTTCGAGTGCAACTTGATCCATGTCGAGGGCGAGAAGCCCGCGACGAAAGGGCCGGTGCTGCTGGTGCACGGCGCCGGGGTCCGCGCCAACATTTTCCGCGCGCCCACGCCTGAGAACATCGTGGCTTTTCTGATTGAACACGGCTACGATATCTGGCTCGAGAACTGGCGCGCCAGCATCGACCTTCCTCCCAATCGCTGGACCCTGGACCAGGCAGCGGTCTACGACCATCCCGTGGCCGTGCGGACAGTCACCGAACTTACCGGGGCGAATGAAATCAAGGCAGTGATCCACTGCCAGGGTTCCACCAGCCTGATGATGGCCGCAGTGGCAGGCTTGCTTCCGCAGGTGAAAACCATCGTCTCGAATGCGGTCTCGCTGCACACCATCATTCCCGATTTTTCCGCCTTCAAGATCAAATACGCGATGCCCCTGATCAAAGGCGCTACAGAGTATCTCAATCCGCAATGGGGACTGCGCGCGCCAACGCTTGCGGCCAAGGTGGTCGATTCCATCGTCGAGATCACCCACCACGAGTGCAACAATCCCGTTTGCAAGGAAGTCAGTTTCACTTACGGCAGCGGCCATCCGGCGCTGTGGCGGCACGAAAACCTGAGCGATGCGACTCACGAATGGCTGAAGCACGAGTTCGCGAAGGTTCCGCTCACCTTCTTCGAACAGATGAAGTGGTGCATCGAGCGTGGCCATCTGATCAGCGTCGAAGGAATGAAAGAGTTGCCCGAGGATTTCCTGGCCTGGCCTCCGCAGACGAACGCGCGCTTCGCCTTTTTCGCCGGAGAGGCGAATCGCTGCTTCCTTCCCTTGAGCCAGGTCAGGACCTGGGAATATTTCAATTCGCAACGCCCGAATTACCATTCTCTGCACACTTTGCCGGGCTACAGCCACCTGGACGTTTTCATGGGCACGACGGCAGCCCGTGACGTCTTCCCGCTGATGCTCGCGGAACTGGACAAGCCGCATTGATTGATCTAAAGCCATGCACAGGAGACCTCTCGTGACCTCCGATTCACCCCCTCCAGAAGCCAAGAGGCGAAGCTTGAGGAACCTTGTGAAACTCAACAGGTCTCCACGCGTCGGACGGCTTGCTATCGTGTCGCACTTCAATCGGAAGGTGGATGAACTGGCCGAAGCATCTTCTTTTCCCAGACTGGCGGCCTTCTTGCCGAATCGCCTTTGGCCCTGGATTTGGAATTACCTCAAATATGCTCTGACACCAAGAGTCAGTTTCCCGTCTTACTCTGGCACGGGCCTTAGCGGGGTATATCGCATTTCGGGATCCACGCCGGGCGCACCCATTAAAATTGCCATCGCCGGTGACTGGGGGACCGGGACAGACGAGGCGTATACCATTGCAAATCTGATGTGTCCACCTGATAAGCGGCTGATTCCCGACTTCACGATACATCTGGGCGATGTCTACTACGTCGGCGACAAAGCCGAAATAGAAGAGAAATGCCTAGGCGAGTCCACACGAGCTTACTCAGGAGTGAAGTGGCCGCACGGAAGTCAGGGAAGTTTCTCGCTTAATGGTAACCACGAAATGTACGCTAACGGAAAGCCGTATTTCACGGTATTTCTTCCCACCCTCGGGTTGAGCAGTGTTCGCCGTGGACAAGTCGCCAGCTATTTTTCGCTCGAAACCGACAACTGGCGCATCCTGGCTGTGGACACCGCGTACAATTCAATCGGCCTTCCGATCCTCAGTCAAGTTCCTGGATTGAATCGGATTCCCGCTATCGGCGGGGACTGCAGGCTTGAGAAGACCCTTATCAAATGGCTGCGGGAAGAAGTCAAACCGATGGAGAATCTCAAGGCTACACTTCTGCTTTCTCATCACCAGTACTTTACGGCTTTCAGCGACCTGTCCTATTCGAAGCCAGCCAGGCAACTCAGGGAGTTTTTCCCGACTCAGGAAGTAGTTTGGATCTGGGGACACGAACACCGGATGGCAATCTATGATAAGTACAAGACGGATGGTGGGATCACAGCCTATGGCCGATGTCTGGGACATGGAGGAATGCCTGTCGAAATGGGCCAACCTGTCCGCCGGAAAGTTCCGCTTCTCTACTACGACGAGCGCACCCACTACTTGGCCGGCACGAAAGTCGGCGTGAACGGCTTCGTCAACATCTTGCTAGACGACTCTATCTTGAGGCTCGATTATCGAGACATTAGCAATAAGTCTCTCTTGGTGGAGGAGTTCACACATATCGGCAAAGGCTGTTTAAGCCATAGATTTATTGAAGTTGACCAGCACGGGCTCACCCTATGGAGCTGAACTCATGACGGGAGGAAATCAAGCACAAAAGAACAGGGTTTGTGGAGGCGGACGATTTGCCTTCGTAATAGTCACCACCCGTCACAAGAATTTCCTGTAACTGGAAGAGGTTGATAGGTAAGTATCCTCCGGCAAAGCCGGAGGCTTTAGGTTGTGAGCCGCTCAAAGCGGCTATTGGGCGTCGCTAACGCGGCGCCGTCTTTCGGGGCCACCTTGCGGTGGCTGGTTACC
>JAKAWN010000389.1 GCA_021827245.1 Acidobacteriota bacterium
ATGCGCGCCGACAGCTCGCGGTCCTGCGAGTTAAAAACCAAGGGAGACGAAGTTGGACGCTTTCTTATTTATCGTTTTTCCTTATCTTGCTTTGGTTCTCGCGATCGGTTTTGGCCTCTATCGCCGACGCGCCCGGCCTTACACCTATTCGAGCCTTTCTTCGCAGCTTCTCGAAAACCGCAAACTTTTCTGGGGCTCGGTGTCCTGGCACTACGGGATTACGCTCATTCTATTGGCGCATTTGCTTGCCGCGTTCCTGCCGGGAGCCGCGGCCTGGCTGCTGGGAAACAGAATTCGGCTTCTCGCCCTCGAGCTCACAGGCATCTCCCTGGCCTTTTACGCGCTCTTCGGCTTAATCGTCCTGATCATCCGCCGGCTGCCAACCGGTTCTCGCGTTCGCCGTGTCACCTCGTATATGGATGGAATCGTGTTGGGCTTCTTTCTGGTCCAGGTCGCGACGGGCCTGAGCATAGCGATTTTCGATCGCTGGGGCAGCCTGTGGTATCTGAGAACCGCTGTCCCCTGGTTCTGGTCCCTCGTAAAACTCCATCCTGACATGAGCACGGTCGTTGCCCTGCCCGCTTTTGTCAAGCTTCACTTTGTCCTTGGCTTTGCGATTATTCTCCTGTTCCCATTCTCGCGGTTGGTTCACCTCATCATGTTTCCCGTTCAATACCTCTGGAGGCCGTATCAGGTCGTCATCTGGAACCGCCGCCCGCGGGCCGGAGCGACGAGGCTCGAGGAGACATCGAGATGAATACCGATGTCGTACGAGAATCCGAAGTCAAGTCTTGCGGCGAGACACGCCGACAATTCTTGACCCGCTTAACGATCCTCTTCGGGTCGGTCATGGGCGCCATTGTGGCGATTCCATGCGTCGCCTTCCTTTTGGGCCTTCGCAAAGTTCCCAGCGTCTGGCGGACCGTAGGGCAGGTTGATGATTTCCAGATAGGAAGCACTGTGAACGTGGCCTTTTTGGACCCGTCCCCCTTGCCTTGGGCGGGCGTCACAGCGCGAACGGCCGCGTGGCTTCGGCGAGTGTCCAAGACCGAGTTCATCGCGTTTTCGGTGGATTGCACGCACCTCGGCTGTCCGGTTCGCTGGCTGCCGAAAGCGAATTTGTTTATGTGCCCATGCCATGGCGGGGTGTATTACGCCAATGGTGACGTTGCGGCCGGGCCACCGCCTAAACCTTTGACCCGTTATCCGGCGCGCGTTCAGGACGGCGAGGTGCAGATCCTGACCAGCCCGGTTCCGATCACCACGGAAAAACTCTGAGCAAGGTGAATCGCTTGCGAATCCTCAAATCCATCTGGGTCTGGTTTGATGATGTTACCGGCGTTTCAAGCTGGCTAATCCCGCTTGCGAAGCACCCCGTTCCGCGCGCCCGTAAATCAGCGTGGTTCTACGTGCTCGGAAGCGCCACGTTGTTTGTTTTCATCGTCCAGATAGTGACAGGGATTGCGCTGGCTAGCGCCTACGTGCCCTCTGCAGGCCACGCCTATCAAAGCCTAACCTTCATCAGCGGCTCGCGATTCGGGAGCATCATCCGCGCAATCCATGCTTTTGGCGCCTCGGCCATGGTCATTCTGATTGGGGTTCACGCCATCCGGGTTTACTTGTTTGGCTCCTACAAGTACCCGCGCCAGATGGGTTGGCTTACGGGCGTCGCGCTCCTTTTTCTCGTGCTGGGGATGGCCTTTACGGGCCAGCTTCTCAGGTGGGACCAGACGGGCGTTTGGTCCGTCGTGATTGCGGCCGAGCAGGCTGGACGCACGCCACTCATCGGCAATTGGCTTGGGCGCTTCATTCTTGCCGGTGACACCGTAGGTGGAGCGACGCTCAGCCGATTCTTTGCCCTCCATGTCTTCTTCATCCCCGCATTGATCTTTTTCTTCCTCGGCTTCCACCTTTATTTGGTGATTCGAAACGGCATTTCCGAGCCGCCAAAAGCCGGAAGGCCCGTTGAACCCAAAGCCTATCGCAAATGGTACGCCGAGCTGCTCCATCGCGAAGGCGTGCCCTTCTGGCCGGACGCCGCTTGGCGCGATGCGCTGTTCGGATTGCTTGTGATTGGCACGATTGTCGTGCTGGCCATCGTTGTCGGGCCGCCGGCTTTGGGCAAGCCGCCTGACCCGAGCATCATCCAAGCTTCTCCGCGACCCGAATGGTACTTCCTCTGGTTTTACGCGCTGCTTTCCGTCATCCCGCGTTGGTCCGAAGATTACGTAATTATCCTGGGGCCTTTGCTCCTGGTCGTCGTCCTGATTCTGCTTCCCCTGGTTGCACCCAAAGGAGAGCGCAGCCCGCTCAAACGCCCGTGGGCTTTTGGAATCGTTGCCTTCATTGTGTTTATGATTGCCTACTTCGGCGCGCTTGGCCACGTCTCTCCCTGGTCTCCGCGCATGGACGCTCCGCCTTTGCCCGCTTCTGTCGTGGGCACGGCGAGCGGCCCCATCGCCGATGGAGCGAAAGTCTTCCACGACAAGGGTTGCGAATATTGCCACAAAATCTCGGGCTACGGAGGCATTCGCGGCCCGGATCTTACCTATGCTGGCGACCGAATGACGCCTGATCAAATGGAAACCCGCATTTACAGCGGCGCGGCAAACATGCCTTCTTACCATGGAAACATTACGCAACAGCAGCTCTCGGACCTGCTCGCGTTCTTGAGTTCACGGCGCAGGAGGCCCGTGGCCGCGACCTCGACGAATGCACCAGCTAAGTAATCCCTAACTGTAAGAAGATTTTACGCTGCGACCGCATGAAATCTGAAGGCAAAGCGATCAGTTTCGACGGTTATGTTCCGGAAACGTGCGGCCTCAAGCCGCGAGGCGAATGAGGTGGGGTCAACCGGGACGCATATGTCGCCCAAGTGAAGCAGGCGCATTCCCAGACCTGGTCCGCTGTCCATGCCCGCGAAAACGCCGCCCGGCTTGAGCACCCGACGGACTTCCTGAAGCAGTGTGTTCTGAAGATCATGGGAAGGGACGTGATGGAGCATGGCGAAGGAGACAGCGGTCGAGAAGCTGCTGTTCGCAAATGGCAGCTTGGCGGCATCGCCCGCGACGACCGTCACATTTGTGCCGCTCAGCCTCGCATGGAGAGCAAAAGCTGATTTCGCGTCAATCTCGACTGCAGTCAGATGTTCGACCCTGGCTCGCAGCAAGTCGGTTGTCACGCCAGGTCCGGGCCCGATTTCGAGAAGGTCCTCGCCGAGATCAATTCTCTGCAATACCCATGGCATGAAGCGCTCATTGATCGCTCTTCGCCACAGACCCGACCGGCAGAGCCAGTGATGCAAGCGATTCACCTTTTCTCGCTCCGGAAACCGTCCAGGTATCCAGCTTCACTCAAGCCGTTCATCAACATGTGGAAATAGATGAGCCCGCCGTAAGGCTCCCACCGTTCAAGAATGCGCAGAGTTTGCGATGCGTCTGGTGACTTTCGCAGATGAAGCCACCGTGCAAGGCCGTTGCGGGCTCCCTGGTCATCCACCGGAAAGATATGGCAGCGTCCCATGCCCCGCAACAGAGTGTACTCCGCCGTCCAGAGCCCCACACCATGAAGCTCCATGAGCTGGCGAAGAGCCTTATCGTCGCTCTCGCACGTAAGCACATCAAGATCAAGCCAGCCTTCCACAATGGCGCGGCTTATTTCGACCATTGCGCGAGCCTTCTGAAAATTGAAGCCGAGCTTTTTGATTTCTTCGGGTTTGGCGTTTGCCAGGTCCTGCGGGCGCGGAAAACCATAGCTCACGGAATGCCTGTTCGTCACTGAAGGGCCGAACCTTCGCGCCAAACGACCGAGCAGGTTGATGCCCAGCGACAGGCTGAGTTGCTGGCAGGCGATCCCATTGATCAGACCCTCAAAGATGGAAAAGAATCGCGGAGGCTTCAGGCCCCGAAAGCGCCGCGCTAGGAGCTTGAGTCTCGGGTCCTTTCCCGCCATGCGGTAAAAGCCGCTCAGGTCGGTCCGAACTCCGAGCGCGCTTTCCAGTAGTTCTTTGATTTGTTGCTTTTCTTTTTGCCGGACGGGTTCGCCCTTGATTGTGACTCCCAGGATTCGACCATCTTCGCCAACTTCGCTGACTGCGATCTCAAACCTTCCACTTTCCAACGCTAGCACGCGGCGGTACGCCTGACCCTCCCAACGGTCAATGAGGTTGCCCGGTCGCCGCCTGAGCGCCCACGCCGTCAGGTTGAGACGGAAAGGGGGAACGGGTCGGAGCAGAAGGCTGGTCTCCATTTTGACGGCATCTCAGGCGACTGTTATTGGCTGAATGCGCATGGCGCCGTTCACGCTGCCCGGAGTCCGCTTACACGGCGAACTCCATCGTGAATCGTGCGGTAAACGAATTCTGGCCGCCGCTCGTAAACTTTTTGGAATCGACACGAAAACCCGCAGCCCTCGGGCCCGTCAATCCTTATCGAAAAGCTCTGACTGTCGGGACTTTGTGCAATCCACGCTTTCCAAAAGCCCGGCAAGTCCGCAACAGCCTCAGTCACAGCCCTCTTAAGAATTGACCTCGCTTCTGCCGGCTCAGTATCAATGTAGAGTATGTCCACGGGCATCTTTTGCCCTCCAAGACAACGAGGCAAATCAAGCTGAAAATTCAGATTGTCGAGTCGCCGACCGCCCCTAATTATTTTCGATTTGGGATTTCCTCGACCGGCAAACCTGCCTGCTGCCAGGCTTTGAACCCTCCGCGCAAGGCGAAGGCCTCGCCAAATCCCCGCTCTTTCAGTTCGCGCGCCACACGGGCGCTGGTCTTTTCTCCGCTTCAGGTACAATACGTCAAAATGCCGCGATGCCGCGGCAATTGTTTTGACGCCTCGGCCAGATTCTTTAGAGGCACGTGAATAGCTCCGGGAACTCGCATCGGATTTCGCGCCAATGCCGTCGCGCTGCGCGCATCCACGAATACGAGCTCCTTCATCCTTTGGCGCACCTCTTCAAGCGCAATGCGCTGTACCTGAGATTTTGTCCGAACCGCCATGTTAGGCGCCCCCCTTTGGTACTTTATCGTCCTTCGACCGAGCCCGTTTGCGCCCGGCACTTCGTTGCATCCGCCCGCACTAGCGGGCCTCGCCGAATTCATTGCCTCGAAGCGCCAGGAAGGGCAACGATGAGCAAAAAGGCGCTCTCCTCCAGAGCCTCGACATCGTGAGTTACCCCGGGATCTAGAACGAGTGTCTTGCCCTGCGGCAGATCAAAGAGTTCGTCCTCTAAGCGCATGCGAATGTGTCCTTGAAGCACCTGGACGCACACCCGGCCCGGATTGTGATGCCGTGGGATCCGCGTGTTGGCCTTCATCGCCCTCAAAGTGATTTGCAAGCCGGGACACTCGACGAGCGCCTTGCGAGCGATGCCGCCCTGCCATTCAGGGCTGCGGCGAAGCTCGCCCAATTCTTCCCATATGTCGAATTGGACTGGCCGTTCCTGGACGATCGAAGGCGCCACAAGTGCGCCGCTGATTGAGTTTTGGATCCTCGTACTTTCGAATTCCATAAATTACCTCCAGACAATTCGTCTGTTCAGAGCCGAGTGACCGTGGGGCCTCCCGACGCGAAAGTCCAGTTCACCTCCGTAACATTAGCTCCTCCCCAGCTACTGCCTCACGCTATGGCCAAGGCGCTGCTCGACGTGTACAACCGAAGTGGCCAGCAGATCAGCCCTCCCCGCATAATCGTCAAGACGTATTAAGATGACGGCGCGATCGGCCTTTGAGCGGATGAGGGTATCGCATCTTTTGACGACATCCATCAATTGGTCCAACGTTCCTTCGACGAGTGTTCCAAAAGCCGTGGCCTTGTATGGCATCCCGCTCTGGTCGATCAAGCCGATCAGATCCGCAATGTCCGAGCTGACCGACGGACCACGCCCCAGAGGAAGAACCGTCAATTCCATTAGCATAGATGACCTCCGCAACGGATTCGGAAATGTGAAACGATTGCCTTGGATGAAAATGAAGCGCCGCTCCAGGCCGCTGGCCGACTTCGACGCGCCTCCGGAGAATCCGCATCCGGAACACACACCGTACATTTTGGAATCCGAACGATCTGCACCGAACACGGCGCTTCGCGCGCAACGTCTCCCGAAATGCTCGACGTGAAGAACCACCTGATGCCCTTTTGCGGATGCGCTCCCAAGACAACGAGGTCGGCAGGCCATGTCTTTGCTTCTTCAAGGATGAGCGACAGAACGTCCCCTTCTTGAATTGACGTGGTTACGCGGAAGCCGGCTGCCTGAAGTCTTTCCGCAACACGGATCAGTAACTTTTCGGCGTATGTGCGGATTCCGATGATGGTGATGGGTGATTCCGAACGGATCGTGATGGGGGTTTCCGATACGGAATAATCATCACGATCGGAGCGAAGCGACGCTGACGTTCTTATCCTGCTTGAAATGACCGGGA
>JAKAWN010000390.1 GCA_021827245.1 Acidobacteriota bacterium
TGCGGTATGGCAAAGATCCCGGTAGATTTATTCGTCACTATTTTGAGCCTTTGGAATGCCGATATTGAAAACAAATGGGTTGCTTTCCAAAAACGTTCAAAAATCGCCTGGGACCGCGGAAGTTGGGCTAATCACTGACAAGCCTCCGCAAAAGAACTAATTACACAGATTCCTGACAGGTGTGAATTGTAAGCCTCGCCCGGCTTCAGCCGGACTTGATAAGGCAGCGAGCAAAATGGTGACAAAAAGGAAGCCGAAGATGCAAGATCCATCGCGCGAGGATTTGTCCGAAGGCAGCTCCGAATCAGGCGAATTGCAGAAACAGAGCCCAAACCAGGAATCCCACGTCAGCGGTCAGGGCCAAGAGGACCCATTTCGCGGTTTGATGGCCCACCTGCCCGTGGGCCTCTATCGACGGACTCCGGGAGAAAACGGGCGGTTCGTTGCAGCCAATCAAACGCTGGCGATGATGTTTGGCTACGAGACCGTCGAAGAGTTCATAAAGCTTGATGCAGCGGACGCCTATCTGGACATTGATGACCTCCGGGAGTTCTGCCGGCGTCTCCTCGCTGAGGAAGGCGTGGTGGGCGTGGAATTGCGGTTGAGAAAGCGCGACGGAACACCCATCTGGGGGAGTTTTACAGCCAAGGTCGTGCGTAACGCGCGAGGTGAGCCCGAATTCGTTGACGGCATCATGGAGGACATCACGCACCGCAAGAAGGCGGAAGATGCCCTTCGGGAATCGGAGAGACGCTTAGCTTCGCTGATTGATCTGATGCCGGACGCCGCCTTCGTGATTGACGGTAACGGTGTTGTCGTGGCCTGGAACCGTGCAACCGAGTCACTGACCGGCGTCAAAGCTGAAGAGATGCTTGGCAAAGGCAACTATGAGTACGCCATTCCCTTCTACGGAGAAAAGCGGCCCATCCTCATTGATCTGGTCAAAACGCCGCGTGAGGAGTTGGAGCGAGATTACCAAGGCCTCGAACGCTTCGATCAGGTGCTGATTGGCGAAGCACCCTTGCACGTCCACGGGCGGGAAACTTATCTGCACGGCAGGGCACGCGCCTTGAGCGGCCTGCACGGCGAATACATCGGCGCTATCGAAATCCTTCATGATTTGACGGACCTCAAACGTGTCGAGCAGGCGCTCCGGGCGAGTGAGCAAAGACTGCGGCGCATCCTTGAGACTACCGGCGAAGGATTCTGGATGATCGATAACAACTCCGTTACAACCGCTGTGAACGACGCCATGTGCGCCACCCTCGACAGGCCACGCGAAGATATCCTCGGGAAAAGCATCTTTGGTTTTGTGAATGAAGAAAACGCCGCTGTTTTCCGCCAACAGATGGAGCGGCGAGCGCAGGGCCAAGGCGGAGTTTACGAGGTCTTCCTGAGCGGACCGGATGGGTCGCTGATCCCGTGCATCTTCCACGCCAACCCTTTATTTGACGAGGCTGGCCGGAAGACGGGCGCGTTTGCCATGGTCACCAACATCACCGAGCGCAAGCAGGCTGAAGAGGCCGTTCGGAAGGCCAAGGAAGCCGCGGAGGCCGCCAGCCGCGCCAAGAGCACTTTCCTGGCGAACATGTCGCATGAAATACGAACGCCTATGAACGCGATCCTGGGTTTCACGCAGCTCTTGCAGCGCGATCTCTCCCTCACCGCGCAACAGCGCGACTCACTGAACACGATTGCCCGGAGTGGCGAGCATCTTCTTGCCCTGATCAATGACATTCTCGAAATGTCGAAGATCGAGGCAGGCCGGACGACAGTGAACCCGGTCGGGTTCAACCTCCACGATCTGATTGATGATCTGGCAATGATGTTCAAGATTCGCACGAAGGAGAAAAACCTACTGTTCGTGGTGGAAAAGGCCGACGACCTGCCGAGCTTCATTTTGGCGGATGTTGGAAAGCTGAGGCAGGTCCTGATCAATCTTCTGGGCAACGCCGTGAAGTTCACCGAGTTGGGTGGAATTGCTCTGCGCGTTGCCTCAAGAAAGGGGGAAAACGGGGCTCTGCGGCTCATCACGGAAGTTGAAGACACCGGCGCAGGAATTGCGGCTGAAGATCTTGACAAAGTGTTTGAGTACTTTGAGCAGGCGGACGCGGGAGTTGCCTCCGGGGGTGGAACCGGTCTTGGACTGGCAATCAGTCGCGAGTACGTCCGGCTCCTGGGTGGCGATATCCAGGTGACCAGTGAAGTCGGCAAGGGCACTCTATTCCGCATGGACATCGCCGCGCAGGAATTGGCTGGTGAACAGATCAAGCCATCGTCTCCTTCCCGCCGCTTGCTCGGGCTGCGCCCTGGTCAACCTACTTACCGGATATTGCTTGTGGACGATAAAGATGAGAACCGGCATTTCCTTCGCGCAATGCTGCAGGGCGCCGGCTTCACCACTCGTGAGGCTGTGAACGGGCAGGAAGCGGTCCAGGTGTTCGAAGAGTGGCAACCGCATCTGATCCTGATGGATTTACGCATGCCGGTGATGGATGGATACGAGGCCATTCGCCTTATCAAAGCTACGGAAAGAGGACAGGGCACACCGATCATTGCTGTTTCTGCCAGCGTATTTTACGAAAATCGCGAGCAGGCCCTCCAGACCGGGGCTGACGATTTCATAGCCAAACCCTACAAGCAGGATGAACTGTTTCAGAAGATCGCCGATTGGCTTCACGCGGAATATGCCTATGCCGAGCAGGATGAGGGGGGCCCAGCGCAACGGAACGAAACGGAACCCGAGGCTGTGTCAAGCACCGCCCTATCGAAGCTGCCGCAGGAAATTCTGGAACAGATGGGGAAGGCGGCGACCGGCGGCTACCAGGACCGTTTGCTGGCACTGATCGATCAGGTGGCAGCTCAGGATCCTCAACTCGCTGCCGGGCTGCGAAGTCTAGCAGAGGCCTTCCAGTACGAAAAACTCATTGACCTGATAAAAGGAGGGGATTGACTTCCATGCGCTCAACCTCCGCCGATAATCCAGCCAACGTGCTCCTCGTTGATGACACACCTGCCAATCTCCAGGTGCTCGGCGGAATGCTCAAGGAGCAGGGATGCATTGTCCGACCGGTTCCCAGCGGGAAGTTGGCAATTCGCTTTGCCGAAGCCGACCCGCCGGACATCATTCTTCTCGACATCATGATGCCGGAAATGGATGGGTATGAGGTCTGCCGTCGCCTTAAACAGATGGAACGCCTCAAGAATATTCCCATCATTTTCATTAGCGCCCTTCACGAAACAGACGACAAGGTTAAGGCGTTTTCCGCGGGCGGCGTCGACTATATCAGCAAGCCATTCCAGTTTGAGGAAGTCGAAGCCCGGGTCACGACCCATCTGAACATCCGGCGGCTTCAGGTACAACTGGAGAGTCAAAACCAGCAGTTAAACGAGTTGAATCAAGCCTTGCGCGCGAGCCAGGATGCGCTTGAGAGCGAGCTTTCTTATGCCGCAAGCTACGTTACGTCGCTGATCCCGCCCCCGATCCGCGAGGGCGCTATCCAGGCCGACTGGCTCTACGCCCCTTCAACTCAGCTTGGCGGGGACTCTCTCGGCTACCACTGGATTGATGAGACGCATTTTGCCTTCTATCTGCTGGATGTATCGGGCCATGGAGTCGGACCGGCTCTCTTGTCCGTGTCGGTCCTGAATACGATCCGCACTCAATGTCTTCCGGACGCGGATTTCCGTTGCCCGGATCAGGTGCTTGCGGCACTGAATACGCGCTTTCGCGCAAAGGAACAGTATGGCCTCTATTTCACCATCTGGTACGGAGTCTTCAGTAGTAAGGATCGAATGCTCCGGTACGCCAACGGAGGACATCCGCCGGCCCTTTTGATCGATGGCTCTCAACAGGCGATGGATCTGGACGCCCAGGGCATGCCAGTCGGCTTCTTCCCCAAAGCTAATTATGTTCCTGCCACGATTCAGATTCCGCCGACCACAAGGATCTACATTTTCTCCGATGGGTGCTATGAGATCCAGACGTCCGGCGGAGAAGTGAGAACGCGAGAAGAAATGGTCCGATATCTCAACAAGCTGACCCCTGACCGGGTTGCGCAACTTGACGCCCTCTACCAGCACTCGATGAGCGTTCGGGGTGGCGAACGCCTCGACGACGATTTCTCAATTGTCTGTGCCACGTTTCGATAGCTCAATTCAAAGGGCAGGATCTGCTTCTTCCCGGGCTATCCAGTGAAGGCGGAAATAGGCCCGATCGGTGGGCGACACATCCCAATCACTTAAAGTTAACCTCCGAGGTGCCGCAAGCATCTAAATTATTGGAGGGTAGTGCGGGAATAGGTATGGGCTCCGGAGACCCGCTGAACCTGATGAAAGGACGGCCGGGATCCAGACCGTAGCGAGCATGAGGAAGAGGTAGCCAAAGTGACCCAGCAGTATCGGGTAAGCGGCTCCCTAACATTCGGGAACTCTTCTGAGGCTCGATCGCGGGTCTCCGATTAAAAGAACGGAAAAGAAAGAAGGCGGCTGAAGCCGCCTTTTGTTTTGCTTACGAATAATCGTTCCACGTGCGCCCCGCAAGGCCTCTGTCAGAGTCACGCCGGTTATTCAAGACATGGTATATCCTTTTGCGAGCCCACTCGAGAGAAGCTCACTACCTGCCCCCTCCTGGTTGAACATGCACCACAAGAAGCTTTGTTTATGCCGCCATCGATTCGGGATCTGCAAAACTCGCCATCTTCGGATTTTCCAGCTTGACGTAGTCATCGTACTTCATACGGATGGCTTCGGTGTGAGTACCGGCGTTGAACACGATCTCTTCCGATTTTGACAACGCCCGGTCAACCCAGGTTTCCATTCCGTAGAAATGTCCGAACGGCGGGAAAGCTCCCAGTTCGCAATCTGAGCAGATCTTTTCAACCTCACTCTCTGGCGCCATCTCCAGGTGCCGCGCCTCGATTTCCTGCCTGAGATCATGTAAGTTCAACCGGTGCGAAGCGGGGAGAACCGCCATCATCAGGCGGCCGTCTGCATGCAAAATAACCGACTTCGCGAAGTGCTTCCCCGAAACGTGCAGCGACTGCGCCGTCTTCTGAGCGGGAAACGCTGGGTAGTGAGGAAGCAATTCAAAGCGGACGTTGCTGGAATCAAGATACTCCTGCAACCGTTGAGACATTGACATGGCATCCTCCTTCTCATCGTCTAAGAACTAGGCCCACGAGGGAACCTCAGGGTTTTCGTTTCGAGGGAGCCTGCCTCATTCTGGAGGTTCTCTCAAATGGTCTTGTGGCCAGCCGCCTCGGCGATTGCGACTGAACTGAGCGCCGCTGAGGGCCTGCCTGCTGCCATTTGTTTGCAGAAAGGCCGACGGGTTTCCAAGTTGGCTTGCCTTTCATCTCGGCCTCCTTTACAGTTTTCTTATTGCCTTATTATACCGCCTGCCGATGAGAGGGAAGTTGGTGCTCTCTCCCTGCGGCCAGGAGCGCAGAATCACTCCTCTGTGGCCTGTGTCTGAGCCGACGCGGCGCCCTGGTGACCACCCTGTGCCGATTCCATACTTCCCTCTCGCCCGCTGTGTGCGGATGGTTCTTACGCTGCTTTCGTCTCGATAGTGATCTTCTTTGCTGGAACAGCTTTGGGCAACGCAAATTCCAGTATCCCGTCCCTCAGCAAGGCGCTGACTTTTTCAGCGTCTACTTCGACTGGCAGATCAACAACTCGCAGGATTCTCTCCGCGCTGCGTTCGGAATAGACGGTCTTTCCCTTCTTCTCCTCCTTTTCGATTTCTCGCTTGCCTGTGATCGTCAGACGTCGAGGCTCAACGCTGACGTCGAGTTCCTCGGCTTTGAACCCAGGAACCTCGGCCTCCACTTTGAGGCCTTCGTCAGTGTCCTCAATGCTGATGCTTACCGGATGCAGCAGCTCGGACTCTGCCTTAAACCAGTTGTCAAGATCTCGGCCGAAAATCCTCCCTCCCATTTCAAACAGCTCGAATGCGCGACGCGCTATCATTTCCTGCATTTCGTGCATGCGGTCGAAAATTCGGTCGAATTCCGTGACCTTAAAGGGAGCAATACGTTCTTCGGACTTTACAGCTAAGTGTTTGCCCGCCATGGTTATGCTCCTTTCGCGCTCTACGGACAGCGCTGGCGGGTCGTTATCGGGCCAGACGGCTCTTTAGACGCGCTGGTCCATTTCCCCTTAGCCAGCGCCTATTCACGAATTTAACATAGGGCGCGGTGTTGAAATTGTCAGTGAGCGTACTCACCGATTGGCGTGATAAATGTCACGTCCTAAGATGACGTTGAGAATCGTCCAATTTGTAGAATCAGTGGGTTGCAGTCAATCTGTAGCTCCCCATAATTGAGGGCTAGTGTAGTGTCCAATAAATAGCTGGACAATGGTGGGGATTCGGTTTATGCTTGGGCATGTTCCGAAAACTTCCC
>JAKAWN010000391.1 GCA_021827245.1 Acidobacteriota bacterium
TCAGGGGACGCGCTTCAATCGGGTTGACGAGCATTATACATTTGATAACCTATGGGGCTATTTTTTCTAGTTACCCATTTCTTTTGTTTGACATATCTTCTTGTTTGACATATTGTTGTATGGTTATCGGTTTAGAGACCCTGATGTAGGCTCGTTCCTCTGTGTAAATGACGCGGAGTGCAGAGGAAATTTCTTGTTCGACGGAGGTTGACCTGATGGACCCGCGACGCAAATTCTTCCTGGCGACGGGAATCGTTCTTGCGGTTTTACTCACTATTGTCGCCCCTGCGTTCCCGCGGGGGGACAAGGCGAAGCTGAAGATTCACGTCAGCCCCAAACAGGCTTACGTTTTTGTTGACGGTGCTGCTTTGAAGCAAGGCAGTTGTACGGGTATGTTCTGCACGATCTGGGTTGCTCCCGGCGAACATACGGTTACCGTCCGCAATTACGGTTACGCCCCGGAATCGCGAAAGGTGGATCTCCAGGTTGGAAAGGTTACCAAACTGGATGTTTCTCTGAAGCCTGAGGGAGGCCCAGTGTCGGGCCCCTGGGGGAGAATACAAATCAAGGGCCCCACGCACGCGGCGGTCCTTCTTGACGGAAAGAGCCCTGCCTTTTTCGTTGGGCATGTCGACGAGTTCGACAACAGTTTTATCTGGCAGCAACAACTTCTCGTCCACCCCGGGACCTACCAGGTGACGGTGACTTGGTGGGGCAAGACGATCTGGTCCGGCCCCGTCACCGTCAAGGCTAACGAGCGTGTCATCGTCAAAATTCACGATGATCACGCGAGTCAGAAGACAAAGCCGTGGAAGCGCCTTGCTAAACTGACTTCACCGATACCGCGCTTCAAGGCTGGAATCTCAACCGCCAGAGTGGCAGTTGCCCCGACAACCGGTACGTTTTCTGCCAGCGAAACCAGCATCAAATGCGGAGGGTCCAGCCAGCTCAGTTGGTCATCGGCCAACGCCGTGGAGAACGAGATCAGCAATATCGGCAAGGTTGATGCCAGCGGCAATCAAACCGTGGAGCCCAAGCAGACAACGACGTATGAATTTACGGCTGCGGGGCCTGGTGGGATTGTCAAGAAGAGCGAAACCGTCAATGTTGACTCAACGATTCAGGCTTCGCTTACGGTTAGTCCAAGCGAGGTTCGATATCACAAGGTAGGCAACAAGGTTGTCGAGCAGCAATCAGCCACGCTGTCATGGTCGACCACTAATGCTGAGTCGGTTTCCATCGATCCCTTCGGTTCTGTGAGCACAAGCGGGAGCAGAACGATTACCCCGACACCCACGCAAACCGGCTACGGACCCGTCGATGAAACCAGGACATATACCTTGCATGCCACAAACGAATGCGGCGGCTCGCAAACGGAGACTGCTACGCTCCATATCGTCGGTCTCATTGAGCGTGCTCATGTAAAAGTTGCCTTGACCAGCGTCTTCTTCCCGACCAACTGGCCGAACCGGGCCCACAAGAATCTCGGCCTGTTGCGCAGCCAGCAGGAAGCCCTGGACAAGCTGGCCGAAACCTTTATCAAGCATCACGAGGCCGAACCTGATTCCAGGCTGGTGCTTGAGGCCCACGCTGATATCCGAGGGTCGAAGCGTTACAACCAGGAACTCTCTGAATGGCGAGGCGAGATTGTCAAGGACTACCTCGTAAGCAAGGGCGTTCCTGCCGACCTGATCGATATCAAGGCCTATGGCAAGACTCAGGAGCTCAGCCTTGCAGAGGTGAAAAAGCTCGAGGGCGAGAATCCCAACAAGCCGGAGAAAATTCGGAACTGGTTTGACGAAGTTCTGGCCCATAACCGGCGTGTGGACACGGTCCTGATGCCCAACAACCTCCGATCCACGCCGTACTACCCGTACAACGCGCCTGATGTGACCATTCTGCACATGAGGCCGATGCCATCGCTCCAGCGTGTCAAGAGCGCCGAATAGCGGAAGCATCGAGTTTAGGCATAGCTGTGCCCTGTCGTCCTAACCGAACGGCAGGGCACTTTGCTTTTCACGGGGAAGGGACAGCGTCGGAAATATGCGCCAAATGGAAGCCTCTTCCTGCAGTTTCTATGAGGACATAGCCTAACATTATTCGGCAAACCGAGCCTGACACTTCATTTCTGACCGTCTTTTCGCCCTCCAAGAGTTGCCGTGATGGCTGGCTCTGCGTTGCGGGAAGGGGATGCTCAGGACCAGACAAGAGCCTGCGGCCAAGACAAGAATCTTCGCGGTCATGGCGCTGATGGCCCAAAATCTGCTCTGCTGATGAACAAGCGCCCACCACGTTCGTGCGGCAAAGGCCAGCCCTATCACAAGCAGGAATGCCCCGCCCAGATAGAGTGTCAGCAAAACACAGCAGAGAACGAAGGCTGATGGGCCATGTTGTAGACGTTCAACGATCGCCGCCATTCACACCGATTCCGCCACTCTGCTGGGGGCCATCGCTTAGATCCGAAGAAGCGCAGCCAGGGATTATTCGAATCGAAATCCCAGACTTTCCATTCGTCAGTTCCATCACAAGACTGGAGCTCTTCTGAGGACGAATTGGTGCCAGCCCCTACTTAGGTGTGGTATACGTTTCTGAAGAGCCTTTTTCTGCAATGGCGGCCTTGAACGAAGGGAGAAAAAGTCAATGCGTCTGTTCCATCGAAATTGCAACTCTTCATTTTTCCGGATCCTTTCCCGGTCCCTTCACGTTCCGGTGCGGCCTGTCCCCAGGCTTTGTGGCACCCTGGTACTCCTGTTGGTGCTGGCGCCTGTTGCTTCTTGCGGCAGCTCTGCGCTGAGTTCACACCGGAGGGCGGACCCCGCGCCTTCGGGATTTCGGATTGCGAGCACCGCTTTCAGTGAAGGTGAATTTATTCCCAGCCGGTTTACTTGCAACGGGGAAGATATCTCTCCTGCCTTGAGATGGACGGCCCCTCCTAACGGCACACGCAGCTTCATTCTCATTGTTGAAGACCCGGACGCGCCTGGCGGTGTTTGGACGCATTGGGTCGTGTATAACCTGCCCGCACAGGCGAGGGCGATGCCCGAGAATGTGCCTATGCAGGAGACCCTTCCCACAGGCGGGCTTCAGGGGTTGAACAGCTTCGGACACATTGGATACGGTGGCCCATGTCCGCCGCCCGGCAACCCGCACCACTATTTCTTCCGGCTCTATGCGCTGGATACCACGCTGAGCCTGAAAGCGGGCGCTTCCAAGGCAGAGGTTCTTGGGGCGGCCAAGGGACACTTTCTGGGTGAAGCTCAGTTGATGGGGCGGTTCAAACGCTAAACGGCAGGAATTCGTCCGAGGCTGCAATTCTTACTCACTGTGCGCGCAAGGGACAATACTTATTAGAAGGACAAAACCGCAGCAGGCGAAAATCTAAATAAGTATCTTATTATGAATATGTTACAATTTATTAAAGTTTGCTGTGGCGAAAATCCCGCCCGTCCCATTTTGGCCAAGCAAGGCAATGCCTAGCCTACATAAGGAGCCTCCATACAAGCCCCGCTGACCAGCTCGCGAACTGGCGGCCTGATGCCGGTTGCGACCGAGCCACTCAGGTGTATACTGTGGTCGGCAATGATGCCCAAGCTGGAATTCCGGACCGGAAGGCCCACTGGCCGTTGCGGGCAGTTCCGCCGGCGGATGAGAACGAGCGGGCGAATCGAGACCGGAAGCAGTACCTGCTCCACAACTTACCAATAACTGACGAACGGTGGAGGCCCCACCGTCAGGAAAGGAGAAACTGATGAAGAGGAAGATCGCTATTTCAACGGCCGTGCTGGCCGTGCTAGTTCTCGTGTTAGGCCAAGTCGGCGCCCGGGCTGCCGACGCCAACCAGACGCTCAAATTGAAATTGAGATACAACGGCGCCGAAACAGTGGACACCGCTCACCCGCTTTACGTCCTTGTGTTCGATGCCGATCCTTACACGGCGAAGACGCTGGTCGATTCCACTGGCGACGCCACGCCTCCCGCGCCTGAGCAGGACGTCTGCCACATCTTGCGGCGCGTCACCGCCACGCGGTACCACGCGACCCTCACTTTCAGTAATCTTAGTGTCCCAACGGTCTATGTGATAGCGTTTCTGGACAAGTCGGGGAAGTATGACGGCCACTCCAACGTTCCCCCCGGCTCGCCGATGACGATCTACGGAAAAGGTATCGACCAACCGGAGCCCATCCATCTCAAGGAAGGAAAGACCACGGTGGTCTCCCTCAACTTCGACGATTCTTACCAAGCGCGCTAGGCGCGCAGTGCCGACCGGAGATGATCGCTCCAGGGCTTCAGGAGATTCTTTCGCCCTGCCGGTGCAGGGTTCACATGCGGAGGATTGCCGCCCCATGACCCATTTTATGGGCTAAGGTCTTCCGCTCCATCCAAGATCTGCTTTAAGCCGCATGTCCGAGAGGTTATCTGAGCGCAACAGGAAAGCCGTGGTTCCCAGGGCGGCACGAACGTTGAATTCAGGGGGCGGGAGCTCACTCGCTCCTTAACCGCCGTCCAACAAGAAATTCCACGCCGCGCGCCCCGGAAAGAGGGTGGTGACTCAGTTCGTTCCGTATTCTGTGGCGCGGCCGTCTTGGTCGTGTGTCTTGAGCGCAGCACGGGCGAGGACGCCCGTGCCACAAATCAAATTGAGTCACTACCCGGGAAGATGGTGGCCGCACAGGTCACAAGAAACCGCGATGCAGGCGTGCCCCGCGCGTCCGGCACGGTCTATCGCGAGCTTTTGAAGAAGTGAAACGAAGTGAGGATTCGGACTGTGTCCAAATTATCCGGCTGCGTACCGCTTCGGGAAGTGTAGGGGCCTTCGTCGGAGACGCCGGCTGGCGCAGACGCTTGCCTTTAAGTGTCTGATGCGATCTCGCGAAGCGAGACCTTCCTATTGCCTGAAACCAGCCCTTTCGGGGAATCGCAGACCCCACAAACCGGCGTCTGCGCCAGCCCCGTTGAATTCAGGGAGCGCGAGTTCACTCGCGGCTTAACCGCCGTCCAACAAGAAATTCCAAGCTCCGCGCCCCGGAAAGAGGGTGGTGACTCGGTTCGTTCCGTATTCTGTGGCGCGGCCATCTTGGCCGTCTGTTTTGTGCGCAGCACGGGCGAGGACGCCCGTGCCACAAATCAAATTGAGTCACTGCGCGCTTCCCCACGTGGCGCTCCCGCGGAAACTTTCCCGGCCGCGCTCTTCACAATGGAAGAGGCTAGCATAATAGCCTCCTTTTGTCAAGCAAATTCCCGCAGCAAATTCGCCCGCCGTGGCTAGAGGGCGGGGAAATCAGGCCGCCGCTCCTGCGGTCCGCGCTCCGCTTGTGTAGCGCAGGTCCTTGTGGCCTGCGCCTCTTGCTTTGTGGGGAAAAACCGCGCTAGCCGGTCGTTCCGCGTTCGAGACAAAGGACCGTCCCCGGTACATTCCAGCTAAAAGACGCGGACCGAAACCAGCCGTTCGCGCTACCCACCGCGCCACCCGGCGGCGAGCAAAAGGATATCGTCCCTGCCTTTTTGCACAAGCAGCTTGACGTCACCAGTGCAAGTTATTGTGTTGTGCGCTTACACCAATTGTGATAATTATTTCTTCCGAAAGTGATTTGACGCCATGCTTACAGAGTCAATCCTTCCTCTTCCGCCGCGCTTTACCGAGTACCTAAGCGTTTACTGTTCGCTGGCTGCTGCCGCTATCCAATCGGGCAAGCATCATGACCAGCGCCGCGCCTTATTGATAGATTTTTTGCGAAAAGCCTTCGGAATCGAGGTTGACGAGATTGAGCTTGAACATAAGATCAAAGCAGCTTCGGCACGAGGCATGATTGACGCCTTCTATCGTTATGTGATCTTTGAGGTGAAGACGGATTTCGAGCGGGAGCGCGACGACGCGAAACGGGAACTCACGAAATACTTTGAATCAAGGGATAACCCCACGGACTATGTTGCCGCCGTAACAGATGGCCTCACGTTCGAGGTCTACGATTACGACTCGAAAAGGAAAGAGCCGCAAATCGTACGAACGTTCGTGCTTGAATCAGACTCCCCTGCCAGCGCCTTTATCGAGCTTGATGAGCTTCTTGCCGCAGGTCGGAAAATCCCTCCCATGTCAGGCGAGGTAGTTATTCGTTTTGGCAGTGGAAGTCTCACGTTCACCAGAAGCCGTCAAGCTCTTCGTGCTGCCTTCGAATCTGTGAGGTCAATCCCCAGCGTCGAGGTCAAGTTTAGGGAGTGGAATGCCCTCCTCGCCAAAGTATACGGAAGTTCGCCCGAAGACGAGGACCTGTTTATCAAGCACACCTACCTCACGCTCCTTTCGCGAGCCATCGTGACGACGGCGATCTTCCACCAGGCTCGTCGAGACAAGGGGCTTTATCGCGGTCTTC